>NZ_VPDC01000001.1:0-271745 GCF_013417875.1 Acinetobacter sp. YH12219 | reverse complement strand
ACTGAGGATCAGAAAGCTTGTTTGAATCGATGTATTTCATCCGCAGATTATGCACGAATGCTAAGAAATCCGGAGTGCAAATATTAACCAAAAAGAAGATCGTTTTTTGATTTATGAAAGAGATCTACTATATAAGCTTTTTTTAATCATTTGAAAACTCAAAGGCACTCGTTGAACTTTACATAAACCTTATATTGGAGATAAATTATTGTAAAATAAAGACAAAATATTGTGCCCATTTCCTGATTTTTTATGAGCATATCGAATTATGAAATTATAAGGCTTTAAGTCCCTTCATCTAGACGAAATTGGGGTTAAATCATAACTATATTGAATAAAGTATATATTACGTCAAGTTTATAATCCATTTATCAACCGCTCTACCGCGATGAAGCGGCGAAAAAATTTTGTTTTCGCGGAATCATTATTTTTCTCCGGTATGCCCTGTCATGTGCGGGGATTTATCAAGTGATCCCATAACGCAGTTTTGTAGATTCCTCAGTATATTTGGATAGTGTTTATCATTCTGATTGCATGGGATTTATCTTTTGTTCCGCATTAAACCCTTATTTTAATGTTTATACTTGTCTAGGCTCGATGTGCGCTGTTGCGATCATATTTATCATCTTTACTATGATGTGTAATGATCACAATGATGCGCTATTACATGCAGCCATGAAGTATGCCGTGGTCATCATCTATGCCTTTGTTGGTATGCGTTTTTATATTGCCAAGGTTGCGGGTTGGTAGAACATGACCCACTGACTGGGCTAGCAAACCGTCGTCCATTATAAGGAGCTTTAGAACAGCTATGGCATTATGCCCTACGCCATCAACAGCCTTTAACCATCATGGTGATCGATATCGATTTTTTTGAAAATTAAAATGATCATTTAGGTCATCAGGCGAGTGACATCTGCCTCACACAAATTACTGAGGTTTTGTCTCAAATCACCAATCGAAATGGTGAGTTAGCTGCACACAATGGCAGCGAATAGTTTTTACTCCTCTTTAGGGTGTTAACTGAAGCTGAAAATTGAACCTTTGGCAGCCGATTTATTATGCAGAATTTAATCACTCGAACTTCCACATCCAGCCAGCCATATGTCTAAATTTGTGAAGATTAGCATCGGTACGGAAACGATCATTCCATCTAAATCTGATAAAATTCAAAAATTTATATTGGCTGCCGATCAAGCGCTTTACCTTGCAAAAGGCAGCGGTCGCCACCAATATCGATTAGCTCAGGCTGAAGCGCAGCTTGATGTTTGAGTCAGTCTATCGCTTTGTAAATGTATCCATTGTTGAATTTACACACAGACTTTTTAGCGTTTATAAATAATATTTTGACTGCTTTTTTTACATGCAGACAAACCTTTTCTGGCATTTTCCTGTCACTTTTTTTGCTAGAATCAGCAACACGATTTGTTAACGTACACCTGTGGTTTTGAACGAAGAGACAATATAAATATAAGGACTTTTTCTAAATCCAATTTTCATCAAAACAGTGTTTTTCGTTTAGCAGCGCACAAATTTTTATTTTAAGGTATTTCGTTTCATGCAAGCTGATAATTCCAAAGTTGACCTTTCAACCCTGACCCCGATGATGCAACAGTACATGTCAGTCAAAATGCAAAATCCGCATTCACTGATGTTTTATCGGATGGGTGATTTTTACGAGCTCTTTTTTGAAGATGCGCATAAGGCAGCAAAACTTTTAGGAATTACACTAACACATCGTGGTAAAGCCAATGGTGAACCTATTCCTATGGCTGGTGTCCCATACCATGCTGCTGAAGGCTATTTAGCCCGCCTTGTAAAAAAAGGTGAAACGGTCGTGATCTGCGAGCAAATTGGTGAAGTGACAGGCAAAGGACCGGTTGAGCGCGGAATTGTCCGTATCATTACCCCGGGGACATTAACGGACGATGCACTGATTGCCTCCCATCAAAGTTCAAATTTAGTCGCGATCTGCTTACAACAAAATCAAATCGGGATTGCTTTACTAGACCTCAGTGCAGGTATTTTCAAAGTTCAGCAAATGGACTATCAACTGGAACTATTGGCAATCGAACTTTCTCGTTTAATGCCGAGCGAAATTTTGATTGATGAAGATCTTATTGATCCGAATATTGTCGAGCAAATTAAACGTCAATTAGACTGCCCTGTCACTAAACGTCCAAACGTCGACTTCAATTTAAATAACGCACAAAAAACGCTGTGTGACCAATTTGCAGTTGCCACACTTTCAGGTTTTGGTATTGACCATTTACCTTTGGCGAAAGCTGCCGCAGCGGCTTTGATTCACTATGCAAAAGTGACTCAAAAAACTGCTTTACCCCATATTCGCAGCATTCAACTCGAACAAAGTAGTGATTTTGTCGCGCTCGACCCCGTCACTCGTCGTAACTTAGAACTGATTGATCCCCTATTTGAACATGGTACTTCCCTGTTCCAACTAATCAATGATTGCCAAACTGCGATGGGTGGCCGTCTATTAAGTCGTACCTTGATGCAGCCTTTACGAGATACCGCTTTATTGGATGCACGTTTAGATGCATCACAAGCGATGCTGCAAGGCTATCATGAGTCTCCGATCCGCTTAGTTCTCAAAGAAATTGGTGATATTGAACGTGTGCTATCTCGTGTAGCTCTCGGCAGTGCTCGTCCACGAGACCTAGTTCAGTTACGTCAAACTTGTGCACAAATTCCCTATCTTCGACATGCACTTGAACCGATCATTCAGTCACACCAATCTAAGCTGATCGCTCAGTTAAATGATGAAATGGGTGATTTTCACGGCTTACATGAGCGTCTCATGTCTGCCATCGTAGAAAACCCGCCAGTGCTTTTACGTGATGGAAATGTGATTGCCGAGGGTTTCGACACTGAACTTGATGAACTACGTAAAATTCGTGACCATGCGGGACAATTCCTCATTGATCTTGAAATTAAAGAGCGTGAACAAACCGGAATTTCAACCTTAAAAATTGGTTATAACCGAGTTAGTGGTTACTATATTGAACTAACTCGCGCACAAGCTGAACAAGCACCTGATCATTATATTCGCCGCCAAACCCTTAAAAATGCTGAACGCTACATTACCCCTGAGTTGAAATCTTTTGAAGATAAGGTGCTTTCGAGTGAGTCACGTGCATTAGCGCGCGAAAAAATGCTCTTTGAGCTATTACTTGATGAGTTACGTGCAGATATTGGCAACTTACAAATGATGAGCGCCGCTATAGCGCAAATTGATTTACTGGCTAATTTTGCCCATCAAGCTCGATTACGCAATTGGTCACGTCCTGAATATAGCCCTGAAGTTGGGATCAAAATCAAAGCCGGACGTCACCCAGTTGTGGAATCTCTGAGCAAATCAGCATTTACTCCAAATGATACCAGTTTGGACTTTAATCACCGTATGGCGATTATCACAGGGCCAAATATGGGCGGTAAATCGACCTTTATGCGCCAAACAGCCTTAATCAGTTTATTGGCCTACTGTGGTAGCTTTGTCCCTGCCCAATCTGCCATTTTAGGGCCTATCGACCGGATATTTACCCGTATTGGATCTGCCGACGACTTATCTACAGGCAAATCAACCTTCATGGTGGAAATGACTGAAACCTCTCAGATTCTTCATCATGCAACCAATCAATCACTGGTACTGATGGATGAAGTTGGGCGTGGTACGAGTACCTATGATGGCTTATCTTTGGCTTGGGCATGTGTACTCGATCTCACCCGTCGCATTAAATGTTTATGCTTATTTGCAACGCATTATTTTGAACTCACCGAGTTAGGCAAAGACGCCAATATCGATAACTATCATGTGACTGCTCGTGAGCTTAATGGCAACTTGATCCTGCTACATAAAGTTCAACAAGGCCCTGCGAGTCAAAGTCATGGTCTACAAGTAGCAAAGCTTGCGGGGATTCCTGCAGCTGTGATCAAAGAAGCGCAAAATCGCCTTCGTATATTAGAAACTCAGCAAAAACAGCAACTCAATACGGCTGTACAAACCGATCTATTCTCGGCACTCGCAGAGCCTGAAGTCATCGAACGCGTAGTTGAAGTTGAAAAAACATCGCCCGTACTTGATGCTTTAGCAGATATAGATATCGATAACTTAAGTCCACGTGAAGCACTACAACAGCTTTACGCCTTAAAGGATTTACTTAAGATCTAATTGAGCAATAACGATAGATGAGATATGCAAAGAGCACCTATGAAGGTGTTCTTTGCATTGACTCCATTCAAACGCGTAAATTAGTGAATGTTTGCTATCTACTACTGCGGCTATTCAGCAATAAATTGATAAAAAATTAATGTTGTTAAATGTTTCATGCTTAAAATACACATTAAAAATATTGTTCGATAAACAGATGTAATTTAATCAGTTTTTTGAGTATGATTCTCATTCATTGTGAAATTTACATATATTGTTCAGTTTTTAGTGATTTTAACAGCACTGCATATAATAATTATCAATAAAAGGAATTGTTAGTTACCCTATTTTTTGCCTAAAATACACCATTAGTTTATTAGAACCATATTTTTTAGGTAGCTGTCGCCATGACCTTTGTTGTCACTGAAAACTGTATTAAATGTAAATATCAAGACTGCGTAGAAGTTTGCCCTGTTGACTGTTTCTATGAAGGTCCAAACTTCCTTGTTATTAATCCAGATGAATGTATCGACTGTGCGCTATGTGAACCTGAGTGTCCAGCTAACGCGATTTTCTCTGAAGATGAGTTACCTGAAGGTCAAGAAGTATTTATCGAACTTAATACTGAACTTTCTCAAAAATGGCCGAACATCACTCAAATTGGTGATCAACCTGCCGACCGTGAAGAGTGGAACGGTAAAGCTGATAAATTACAATATCTTGAAAAGTAATTTTACGCTTTCATGAAAAGATCAGCACATGCTGATCTTTTTTTATACTTAAAGCACACATTTCATTGCAAATTATTCAAATTTTCTCAATCAAATTGGATTAAAATAGAACGAGTTTATAAATAATTGATTTCTATAATGAAGCATTTACTCAAGGGATTATTGTCCGTTGCAATATTCCCTCTTGTTTTCATTGGTTGTACAACTACACCACAAAAACAAGGTCACACTATTACAACTCCCGACGGTAAACGTATTTACATACCTCAAGAAAAAGTGACGACCATCAGACAAGCCCCGCCTAAAGTGGTGCCTTATGCATACAACTCATGGGTCGCGTCTGTTGATAATTTACGTCGCGTTCGAGACTATGAAGTCTTTTTAGAGAAAAATGGTGTAGGCAATATCATCCCTTCATTTGAGCTGATGCGTACTGCACGTGATTGGCAAAAATGTGGTCGCTCAGAATATATGGTGCCTAACCGTGAATTATGGCAAAACCAAATTGCAACCTTACGTGTCTTTAAATATTTAGTTGCGGCCAATATCTTAACGGACTTTGAAGTGACTTCGGTTTATCGTGATTTGCCTTTGAACCAATGTGCCGGTGGTGCAAGTTCATCTCGTCACCTATATAACTCGGCGATTGATTTCCGTATTGGACCTGCGTACCCGCAGCCCGAAGACTACAGTTATATTGAAAATACCAAGTTCCGTTTATGCCAATTTTGGTCACAACACGGGCAGAGTCTCAATATGGGATTAGGTTTATATGCCAGCGGACAAATTCATATTGATACTCAAGGCTACCGTACTTGGGGACCTGATCACTCAAGTCGCTCTTCAATGTGTAATTACTAAAACATTACATCGTCATATCAAGACCTCTTCGGAGGTCTTTTTTGTACATAAAATATTCAAATATAGAACAATAAATTGCGATGTTGGTGGAAAGGTTTAAAATGCTTGCATCAATCACGAGGTGCGACAACATGCAACAAATGTGGACAGACATTGATGCTTACATCGATTCACATTTAATTCCTGAAGATCCAATATTGACCCAAACACTTCAACATACGGATGAACGTGGCTTTCCTGATCATCTTGCTGTAGCGGCTAATCAAGGCATGCTGCTTCAAATGTTAATCCAAATGAACAAGTGTAAACGCGTTTTAGAACTTGGAACTTTTGCAGCCTATAGCACCATGTGGTTAGCACGTGCATTACCTGAAGATGGTTACATTCTGACCATTGAAGGTCGTGATACACATGCTGCCCTCGGTCAAGAAAATATTGATAATGCAAAGCTTGCACAAACGATAGAACTGAAATGTGGTCGTGCGGCAGATATTTTACGTGCCCTTCCTGAAGATACCGAACCTTTTGACTTTATTTTTATCGATGCAGACAAACAGAGCTACCCTGAATATTTAGAATTAAGCTTAAATTTATCTCATTCAGGTACAGTGATTGTTTTAGACAATGTAATTCGTGCAGGTGAGATTCTAAATGCTGAAAACCACAAACCAAGCATTGAAGGTATCCGTGATATGTTCAAAGCCATGCAAAATCATCCGAAAATTTTATCCTGCACGGCACTTCAAACTGTAGGTTGTAAAGGTCATGATGGTTTTGCGATTGCAATCGTTAAATAATCTAAATCGAGGTGTTTTTTAGCCACCTCGAATAAAGGTATAAAAAATAATCAATACAATATATTATTTTTAAAACAACTGCTTACAAACACTACGCACAGAGTTATCCACAATTTATGAGGATAACTCTGATTATTTTTAACACAACAACATATTATTTATTTACTCGCATTTGTCCGTCTATTAAATCACCTATTTGTTGTTTCATCTTATTTTACAACCAGCAGTGGAACACTCGAATTTCTGAAAATACTGGTGGTAATACTGCCCAAGAAGAACTGATGGATTTTACTGTGACTAAATGCCCCCAGTACGATTAACTGGATACCATGCTCTTGTTGATAGTCCAGAATATTTTCCGAAACATCGCCATAACGGTATTCCGTCACCACATCGAGCCCCGCATTGGTTAAATAATTTTTTGGATCATCCAAGATTTGTGGGTGATCTCCAACATAGACCAAATGACATTGTAAAAGTTTGAGTAGGTCACTTTGTGCCACACGCTTCATTAACTCAACACATTTAGGCGAATATTCATAGGCAAAAATAAAACGAGTCGGTGGTTTAAACGTTGGCCCTACAGTCATAACTGTACAACTTGCACCACGTATAAAGTTTTCAACATTACTACCAAGCGGCTTATTGCGCTCTGCTGAACGTTCACCCACGCGACCAATTAAAACAATATCGTCATCTTGCAACACATTAAAACTTTGCTCCAAGAAGTCGCCCTTTTCCTGAATATGGGTGGTTTGAATACCATGCTTATCTTGGATCATTTCAGAAATGTGTTTGAGCAAGTTATTACTATAATCTAACGCTAAATCACTTTGTTTTTGTTCTAACTCCGCAAGTTCTTTCAAGAGCATGGCATTACTTTCAAACCCAATCACGCCACTGATTTCACCTAAGTGATAACTTGCCGGATAGTAATCTAGTATTTGTAGTAAAACCAACTCACGGTGCGTTTGTTTAGCAACCCAAGCAGCAGCATCAGCTAGTGCATTAATGCATGGAGAAGAGTCGATACAGGCGATAACTCGTTTCATGATTAGCCCTCGTTTTATTATTGCTTGGCTATAAAATGTTGTTTGTTATTTTTAACTTATCACAACTCTGTTTCACTGTGCATGCATTTGTGTAAGCATAAAAACGATTTATGACCTATTTGGCGATTATTTATTCACGATATCGAATGAGTTTTGCAGGATTTCCCGCAATGATTGCACGCGCTTCGACATTTTTCGTCACCATACTGTTCATGCCGACCACAGCCTGCTCAGCAATGTGAATGCCATCCTTGATTCCAACATGCGCACCTAGCCAAACATCACGCTCTATCTCAATCCCTTGTGATCGTACAGCTTGCTGATAGATCGGTTGATTGACATCCATTCCATGATCAAAAGCGTATAAATGGCAATATGCCGCCATACGAACCTGATCGTGAATTTTGATACCCACTCGCCCACCATCTAAAATACAGTGATGATTGATCGCCACTTCATTGCCAATTTCAATTGGGCCATGCAGGGTGCAATCTGCAGCGATAAAGCTGTTATCTCCAATGACAATCTTACGTCCTGGTTCGGCAAAAATATGAGCCAATGGCGATATAAAACAGTTTTTACCAATTTCAACAGTTTCCATCGATTTGAGATAGTCTTGATATTCCTGTTGCCAAGCTTCAGCCCAACCACGATTTTTCGGTTTGAGTGACCAATACAACCAAGGCATATAATTCAGACGATGCTTATGTTGCTCTCGATATTTCAATAATGGATCTATTTCATTCACCTTCAGCAGCCTCGATGATATGCAATTGTTCACGTCCGCGAGTTATATCCTGAATTTTTAACTGTAGCGGTTGGATTTGATGAATTTGCAATGATGTAAGTACATTTACGCCCTGCGCTGTATAGTCTTCCTGAAATTCAATTTGCTGCTGATTGAGTTCATATTGGAAAATTGCCCATTCATTAAACTGACAACTAAATTGCACTTTTTTCTTCTCAATAAGTTCAATTTTTTCAGCCTGCAACAGGCATTGACCTGCACAGCCACCATAGGCACGTACCAATCCCCCTGTCCCGAGCTTAATTCCACCATACCAACGATTAACCAAGACCAACACGTTGGTTAGGTCATTCCCTTCTATGGTTGCTAGAATGGGCCGACCTGCTGTGCCTGAAGGCTCACCATCATCATTAAAACGTACGGTATGTCCAATTTTCCATGCCCAACACTGATGTGTTGTTGAGATATCTTTATTGGCTTCGAGAAATTCTTTAACGGCTTGTTCATTTTCCACAGGAACTGCGATGGCTTGAAAACGACTTTTTTTAATGTCTTCTTCATATTCAAACTGTGCGGCGAGTGTAAATGGCATAACGTCTTTAGATCCTCTATCAACGGATATTATAGCGTTTTTTGAAAGACTTACATCCACAAAAAAGCCCCCAATACTGGAGGCTTGATTGAAGACCATTCATCTTTCGTAATCGCATGATTTTTGCAGGTCGTATTTTTAGTTTAAAGTATACTGAATTCTTGTTAATTTTTTAGATTAATCGCTCAGTTTTTGTCATTTCAGACAATAACATAAACCCGTTGAATGAAACTAGCGCCATTCAACGGGAAATTCCTTATTTTATTCAATTAAACGGTAAAATCATCACCAAGATAAACTTTACGTACAGTTTCATCCGCAAGGACTTCTTCTGGAGTACCTTCTGCAATCACTGAACCTTCGCTCACGATATAAGCATGCTCACAAATCGCAAGGGTTTCACGCACATTATGGTCAGTAATTAATACACCAATACCACGATCTTTCAATGTTCGGATAATGTCTTTGATATCACCCACTGAAATAGGATCAACCCCTGCAAAAGGTTCATCGAGCAACATAAATTTAGGGTCTGCCGCTAAAGCACGCGCGATTTCCGCACGACGACGCTCACCACCCGACACACTCATACCAAGAGAATCTTTGATGTGTGTGATTTTAAAGTCGGCAAGCAATTCCGTTAAACGTTGCTGACGTTGTTGCTTATTTAGATCTTTACGGGTTTCTAAAATCGACATGATATTTTCAGAAATGGTTAATTTTCTAAAAATAGATGCTTCTTGAGGTAGATAACCAATACCTTTACGTGCGCGCTCATGCATTGCTAAGTCAGACAAATCAAGATCATCTAAATGAATCTCACCTTTATCCATACGCACCAGGCCAACAACCATATAGAAACTTGTGGTTTTACCTGCACCATTTGGACCAAGTAAACCCACAATTTGACCACTTTGCATGCTAAAGGATACATCCTTTACCACCCAACGCTTACTGTAGTTTTTGGCTAAATGTTTAATACATAAAGTTTGAACTTGCGAGGTTTGCTCCATTAATCACGTGCTCCTGGGAAGGACTTAGTGCTTGACGGTGGAATCACGATTTGAACACGACCTGAAGAAGATCCAGATTTATTTGGTGTACCTTCGGCAACGATGTCACCTTTATTCATACTGTATTTCAGGCTATTACCACGAATACTTGCACCATCTTGTTGTAACAAAGCACCACCCGTCATGGTGATAATACCCGTTTCAGCATTGTAGACGATCTTCTGAGCTTGGCCTTTTGCAAAGCCTTTGGCAGGATCAGTTTTTTGTTGGAAATGTGCTGGTCCGCCCGTTGCTGTAATCGTACTGATCTCTTTTTTGCTGTTTAAGTTCGCAACGATTGAGTTTGCCTGCAGCTTCATTGAACCCTGTTCAATGATGACATTACCGGTATACGTCGTAATCCCGGTTTTTTCATTAAACGTTGCACGATCGGCAACCAATGAAATCGGTTGATTACGATCTGAAGGCAAAGCAAAAGCTGCAACTGAACATAACGCCAGTGAACCGAGTAGCGCTGTACGTTTTAGGAAAGTTTTTGCAGTTTTTCGATTAAAATTATGGTTCATACTTTCCTCGAATATTAAAAAATTCGTATTGACCGTCGTTTAAATTTGCTTTTAAACCTTGGCTGACAAATTCGGCTTGTGGTGAAATCACCGTTACAGTCTTGTCCGTTTCTATTTCACGCTTTTTTGGAAAAGCAGTTAGTTCCTCAGTACGAAACTCCATTTGCCCTTCACGCATCAATTTCGTTGCAACCACATTGTCACTCAGTACGACTTTTTGGTTATCATCCATACCATTGGCTTGTTTGGCAAAGAACGTGGCATCGACAGCACCATCTTGATAGGTCGATGCTTTCAGATTGACCAAATGAGAAGTTTGCTTTTGCAAATCCTGCTCAAGTCGATCGACTTGCGCACGAATATGCAATTTTCCCTGCTCATCAGTCTGCGTCAGGTTAATGTTTTCAGCTGAGTAAGTCATACTTTTCGAAGAGTCCGCCTGAAGCTTATTACCCTTTCCACCGAAATAGTAAAAACCACCGCTTACAGCAGCAATGACCACAGCTGTCACGTATAAAACTTTAGTATCCATAAGCGGAGATTCAATCCAATGACTGCATCAATTTATTAATAAGGTGCACTTGCATATTTTTCAAGTAGTTCCTGGTATACACCTTTAGACACTAAAAGCATATCGCAAATTTCACGAACAGCACCACGTCCACCCATCGCCTGAGTGACAAGATCTGCACGGCGACGTACTTCTAAATGTCCATTCGGCACGGTCACTTTCATCCCTGCAATAGCAAAGGCTGAAAGATCGGGCCAGTCATCACCCATATATAGGCAATCTGAAGGATCAATACCGAACTGTGCGCAGGCTTCTGTCAAAGCAACGCCTTTGTCTTCACGACCTTGAAAAACCAAGTCCACACCTAAGTCAGACATGCGTTTTTCAACAATATTACTTTTACGGCCGGTAATAATGATGACTTTGATACCCGCTTTTTGCACCAACTTCATGCCCAAGCCATCACGAATATCAAAAGATTTGATTTCATCGCCGCTATTGGTCAACGTTACAAATCCATCACTTAAAATTCCATCTACATCCAGTACTAGTGCTTCTATGTGACGCGCTTGTTCTAGCAATACATACGATGCCATTTTCTTAATTTACCCCAGCCTGAATCAAATCATGCATGCTGATAATCCCAATCACTTTATTGACATCATCAACAACTACAAATTGTGTAATTTTCTTTTCGTTCATACGTTCTAAAGCATGTACCGCGCGTTCTTCTTGTGAAATGGTCAAAGGATTTTTAATCATCACTTCTGAGACTTTCATATTCACATCAAAGCCTTGCTGTTTATCAATCAAACGACGTAAGTCACCGTCGGTAAAGATACCCAATAAGGTATCGTTTTCATCGACAATCGTGGTGAGTCCCAAACGTTTATTTGAAATTTCATACAGAACTTTATTCATTGGTGTCTCTGGCGACACTTTGGGTAAGTCTTCACCTGTATGCATTAGATGTTTTACATGCAATAACAAACGCTTACCCAACGCTCCAGCAGGATGAGAGCGTGCAAAATCATCCGAGGTAAAGCCACGTGCATCCAATAAAGCAACCGCAAGGGCATCACCTAAGGCTAATGTTGCAGTGGTACTTGAGGTCGGAGCTAGCCCCAAAGGGCATGCTTCTTGAATATTACCCAAGGTCAATGCGACATCGGCATTTTGTGGCATTGGGCCTTTATTGTCGCCACTCATGGTAATTAGAGGAATGCCCAAATGTTTGATTAATGGCATGAGCATCATAATTTCATCACTCTTACCTGAGTTTGAAATTGCAATGAGCACATCTCCTTTAACCAACATGCCCAAATCACCATGCCCAGCTTCACCCGGATGCATGAAGAAAGATGGCGTACCTGTCGAGGCAAACGTAGCGGCCATTTTACGACCGATATGCCCCGATTTGCCCATACCAGTAATCACTAAACGCCCTTTGCACTGTAAAATGATTTCGCAGGCTTGGCTAAAACGATCATCTATTTGCGTCGCTAATACTTGTAAAGCATGCTCTTCAATACGCAAAGTTTCTAATGCGACTTTCTGAAAATCGACTTGATTCGGCATATTTGGTGGATTCAAAGTTGTTATACCTTAAGCCGTGAGAGGTGCGCTCTCACTTTCAAAATAAAAAATTTTCACAATTTTATCATATCTATGCAAATAGCACGTTTCCAAATGTATAAGAATTCATGAATTATGCAGAAAAGATGCATTTCTTCATTTTTATCTTACGGACAGATAAATCAAATTCAGTATTCGAATTAGATTCAGCCCGAACCCAATGAGCCTTCTACGCTATTTTTAGCAACGCAAAGACATCAATCATTAAAAAATATCTGCTTTTTTGGGTTTTAACTTTATGAAAAAAAATGCTTAGGTTAAGATGAGCCATCTTTTGGTAGAAACAATTTGAAGAGCTATGCAACCTTTTGTTCTATATAACTCAGAGCAACGTAAAAAAGTAGAATTCGTACCTCGTAAAGAAGGACATATCGACATGTATGTCTGTGGAATGACCGTGTATGACTACTGTCATATTGGTCATGCTCGAGTTATGGTTGCATTCGACTACATTATCCGTTTCCTGCGCAGTCAGGGCTGGAACGTTAAATACGTTCGCAATATTACCGATATTGACGATAAGATCATTGCCCGTGCCTATGAAAATGGCGAAAGCATTACTGCTTTAACCGATCGCTTTATCAAGGCCATGAACGAAGATGCTGCCAATTTAGGTTGTGCAGCACCTGATGAAGCACCACGTGCAACAGACTATATCGATCAAATGCAGAATATGATTGGTAGCTTGGTTAACAAAGGTACAGCCTACCCATCTGCAAATGGCGATGTTTATTTTGAAGTTGAAAAGTTTGCCAAATATGGTCGTCTTTCGGGTCGTAAACTTGACGATATGCAGGCTGGTGCTTCTGAACGCGTTGATGTAGAAGTAGAAAAGAAACATCCTTTTGACTTCGTGCTTTGGAAACATGCCAAAGAAAATGAACCTTCTTGGGCTTCACCTTGGGGTAATGGCCGTCCGGGCTGGCATATTGAATGTTCAGCGATGTCGACCTGCTGCTTAGGCAACCATTTTGATATTCATGGTGGCGGTTCAGACTTAACTTTCCCGCATCATGAAAATGAAATTGCGCAATCTGAGGCATCTACTGGCGAACAGTATGTTAATTACTGGATGCATGTCGGCTTTATTAATGTCGATGGCGAAAAAATGTCGAAGTCTTTAGGTAACTTCTTCACTATTCGTGATGTGATGGATAAATTCCACCCTGAAGTGATTCGCTTCTTTATTGTGTCATCACATTACCGTAGCCCAATAAACTTCTCTGACACTGCTTTAAAAGAAGCGAAAAATACCCTTTCCCGTTTCTATCATTCATTTAAAGCTTATCAGCAAGTCTATGGTGAAAAAACCGTAGAAACTTTGGATGATGCTTTAGTTGAGCGCTTTAATGCCGCTATGCGTGATGATTTCAACACCGCAGAAGCAATTGCGGTATTGTTTGAAGTCAACAAAGAATTGAACCGTGCCGTAAAAGATGAAAATGCTGAACAAGCGGCTGTGTATTATTCGACATTGCGTCACTTGACCAATATTTTAGGTTTGGTTCAGCACAATGTTGATGAATTTTTAAAATCAGATATTGGTCAAGAAGCACTAGGTCTCTCTGAAGAGCAAATTGAAGATTTAATTCAACAACGTAAAGATGCGAAAAAGGCCAAAGAATTTGCCAAAGCAGATGAAATTCGTCAATCTTTGTTAGATCAAGGGGTTGTTCTTGAAGATACTCGTCAAGGCACTATTTGGCGCCGTGCTGATTAATTAAGCAAAAAGAAGCATAGAGAGTTGACAGTTGTGTGAAATTCTCTATAATTCACCTCATTGCGGGAATAGCTCAGTTGGTAGAGCATAACCTTGCCAAGGTTGGGGTCGGGAGTTCGAGTCTCCTTTCCCGCTCCAGAATACGAAAAACCCTCATCGAAAGATGAGGGTTTTTTTATGTCTAAATTTTTCTTCAACGGCTTATTTTTAGATGTATTTACTCATGTTATGCACATAAAAGCCATTTCGCATTTTTAAAATAATATTTAAGTCTATTCGACGAAGTCTTACATTGAGGGATTGAATACAGGGATTAGCCTTCGGCTGGAGGTCCGCTTACGAAACGTTGTTTCTCATTCGGCAAAATGAGATTCGAAGCTTCACAAGGAAAGCATCTTGCGGTGCAATGCACCTCACCAACAAAACGCGTTCACTACCGTCAAATGATTCAACGTATCGCAAAAACATTTTTGATTAGAAGACGTCCTGTCTCAAACAATTGCGCATGATATTACCGCATATCTTTTTTTATTTGATGCAAAGCTCACTTCTAAAGTAACTGCGTCACCTCAGTTATTTATTATATTGTAGCGACGTTAATAGGCCTGAATTATCTTCCAACCATTTAAACTTCCCTATTGCAATATGACCTTTCGTCTACCTGTTAAAAATAATCTAACGAAATGTTCATCTCGGCTATTTTCCTCAATTTTTCTCCATAATTTTCCGTTATTCTTTGCCAAAATTACATTTGGACAACCAAATAATGCACGGCGCGCACACCACACTCAAACTGACCAGCTTAAGTTACGCATTACTTACGATCTCAACATCAATTTGGGCCGCAGATACTGTTCAAAATCCGCAAGAATCTGCAGCAGTTCAGCAAATGGAAGCTTTAACATTTGAAGTTCCAACAGCAAGCACTAAGCCCAAAGACCCAGATATCAGTGCTGTCGCAAAAACTATTATAAGCCGTGATGAAATGTTGAAATTTGGCGATCAGTCAATCAATGATGCGCTGCGTCGTGCTGCAGGATTTCAACTCCCCGGTGCTGGCGGTGGTCCACGTGGTGGTGCAGGTGCTGGCGGCATGCGTTTCCGTGGTGGTGGTGCACCCGTGTTCTTAATCAATGGTGAACCTGTACAAGGTGGTCCTCGTGGTGGCATGTCAGTTGTTGATAGCATTACACCGGAAATGATCGAACGCCTTGAAATCACCAAACAACCGAGTGTCGCTCAAGGCTCGGTTGCTTCTTCCGCAGTCATCAATATTATTTTAAAAGAACCACTGAATGGCACGCGTTTGAGTGGATCTGTACGTGCTGGTTATGGTCTGACGAAGTCAAATACACGTGAAGAAGAACGCACCAATTTAAACTTTCAAATTGATGGTCGTTCAGACCCTTGGATCTATAGTTTATCTGGGAGCCAAATGTGGAATGACTCAGATACGCTCACCCGTACACAAGATGCAACAGGAACGAAAACTCAAAAACGCATCACCAATCGTACGTCGCAAATGTTAACCCCACGTGTTGAATATCAACTTGATGATCAACAAAAACTGGTCGCTGAAATGTTTTATCGCAACAATGAAAGCGAAGGCACAAGTGGCTCCCAAGTCCAAAAAGATAAAAATGACAGCATTCGACTCAACACACGATATGAGCGTAAAGACCAAGGTAATTCCGACAAAATTCGCTTATCAATCGAGCAGCAAAATGAAACAGAATTAACAGAGTATAGAGATTCCCAATCATATATTGATGAAAAAATTAATGAATATGGCTTAGGCTACGACGGTGTCCGCAAGTTTGACTCAAAACGCCAAATAAAATTTGGTACAGATTTACGTAGCAATGAACTTGAAAGCAATATTGCAGAGACCTTAGATGAACAATTGTATGCTGCCTATGTGGAAGGAAGTTGGAAATATACGCCGCGCCAAACCTTAACTCTAGGTGTACGCCAAGAGTGGATTGATCGTTCAGGTTTAGTGGATTATCAAGATCAGCATTTGAGTCCAGTATTAGCGCACCGTTTTGACTTTAATGACCAATGGTCACTCCAAACCAATTTGAGTCAGGCTTTTAAAAACCCACGTAGTAATCAATTGATGCCGACTGTTTCAATTTCTACAGATAGCGATGCAGGGACACTAAACAACCCTGACCGTGGTGGTAATCCTGACTTACGACCTGAAACTATTAATGCTTACGAAACAACCTTAGGCTATAACACCCCTGCTGGCGGCGTAAATATCACTGCTTATTATCGAGAAATTAATGACTATATCGAAAAATCGATCCTGTCAGAAAATGCTACAGGCGGTCGTTGCGAAACAGGAAATACCGATTGCCGTTTTGTCGAACGTCCATATAACCAAGACAGTGCAACTACTTATGGTGTGGAAATTGCTGGACGTTATGCACTGAAGCAAACGGAGAATGGTCATTCATTTATGTTGAATGCTCAGCTTTCAACTGTACGTGCAAAAATTGAAGAAACTGACGGCTCTGATCGTTTGGCAAGCGATGTTGCACCTTATACCGCAAGTGCTGGTTTATCTTATAACTATCAACCGTGGCGTATTGCAACAAGTGTAAACCTCAATTACACCCCTGAATATACACGTGCACTGAGCAACGAACCGTACAATCGCACCAGCAATGAACGTGTTAACATGGATGTGAGTTTTACTAAACGCTTCGACCAAAATTGGTCTGCATCGGTGAATGCACGTAATATTCTCAGCTCAGATTATAAAGAAGTGTTAAAAGAACAAAGTTCTGGCGCGCTATACCAATCTCGTATCAATGAAGCCATTCCAAGCTTTATGTTTACCTTAGAAAAGAAATTCTAAACCGTTTCTAAGGGACTGCTAAGAAATTCAAAATAAAAAACCGATACGTTGTCAGTATCGGTTTTTTTATGCATACACGACACACGACCGCAGACTAGCGCTCAATTGCCTTCAACATTTTCGCAATTTTTAGGGTATGTTCCTTCTGCCCTTTTTTCTCTAAGACTTTTTGCTCAACCCACCATAAATATTCAAAAATTTCTGATTCACTTGAATCCTCTTGAATTAATTTAAAAATATTGGGCAAATAATCATCATATTCATCACGTAAAGCAGGAATACGGCGAATCCCTAACGGGTCCCATTCCTTCAATAAAATTTTATGTATCGCATGCAAGAGACTCGCATCTCGATTATGTTTTGACTGCATACAAGTTCCCTGGCTTATATTTTTTTACTTTTAAAATCAGTTATCTAATTATGTGATGATATTAAAAGAAAAATGAACTGTTGTTTGTCGAAGATTTCATCATACGCATCTCCAAACGGTTTTCCATTGGTTTTTCATCTTTTTTTTATACTAAACCAAAGCTTTATCAAAATTTCATGCACTTTTTCTCATAAATTTTACCAATAAAGCCTTTCGGGAATCCCCTAATTCACAATACAAAGGTTTTAAATGCTAAGTTCAACGATCGAACCTAATCATTCAAAGAAAAAAACAATATGCTTCAGCCAACTTCTATATTTATCTCTTTTCGCAATTGTGAAAAATTTACAGTTTTCCTTTTTAATCTCCGACAATTCAAGCTACATTCTATTTTGAAATTTTAATCCTGAAAAATCCCTATGAGTACTGCATTAAACGAAACCATTTACGTCATTCAACACCTTGCATTTGAAGATTTGGGTTCATTGGAAGATGTATTTTATCAACTGGGTTATCGGGTGAGATACTTCGAAGCTGGTGTCGATGACCTCAGTAAAGCTATGCAACATACAGGGCTTACCATCATTTTGGGCGGCCCGATCGGAGTTTATGAAACTAATGACTACCCTTTCCTACAAAAAGAAATAGACTTACTTAAAGTACGTTTAAAGAGTAATTTACCGACTTTAGGCATTTGCTTAGGTGCTCAACTAATTGCACACGCATTGGGAGCGAAAGTTTATCCAGGTCATAGCAAAGAAATCGGTTGGAGCTACCTAGAGCTAGATGCCATTACTCACAATATTTTAGCGCCATTAGATCAAGTGCCTGTACTGCATTGGCATGGTGATACCTTTGATTTACCTACAAATGCACAGCTACTCGCCAGCTCGGCAATTTACCCAAATCAAGCGTTTAGCTATGGGCCCAATATTTTAGCCCTACAGTTTCATATTGAAGCAGAAACACAGGCCATGGAAAAATGGCTAATTGGGCATACATGTGAACTGCATAAAGCACAAATTAACATCCCAAATTTGCGCATGGAAAGCCAACAACATGCACCTCATTTAGAACGTGTTGCTCCCCTTATTTTGCAACAATTCTTACAACAGCTTGAGCTTTAAAACAGCTATTAATTTAAAACTAAATGGCTTATAACGGTTACACTTTAAACGTATAAGCCATTAGAATGACTCCCTTACTCAGCATTGCGCTCATCCACTTTTTTGCTCTCATCAGCCCAGGCCCAGACTTCTTTTTTGTCACTCAAAGTGCTATTCGACAATCCAGATCACATGCATTATTTGCCGCATTAGGTATTTCACTTAGTATTTTAGTTTGGTCAATTTGTGCAATAAGTGGCTTACATTTTCTATTTCAAAAAATGGCTTGGTTACAACAATGCCTCATGATTTTGGGAGGCCTATATCTTTTATATTTAGGCTCTCAGTTATTAAAGTCTGCATGGAGTAAAGACCTCGGCACAATAACAAAATCAACCGAGCAAGCTGTACAGAAAAAATCGCCTTTGACGCTGTTATTCCACGGTTTCTTGACCAATATGGCCAATCCTAAAGCATTGGTTTATTTCAGTAGTGTATTTTCTATTGGGATCAGTGCAAAGGTCAGCATTTTTGATCAAAGCTCTTTGTTGGCTTTAGTCTTTATTGAAAGTTTGATTTGGTTTGCATTGGTTGCGGTCTTATTCTCAGCACCTAAAATGACCCATTACTATCAAAAATTTAGTAAAAAAATTGACGCAATTACCGGTGGAATCTTCATCAGTTTTGGCTGCCTATTGCTGCTCAATCGCGATTGATCACACACCAGTTAAATATCTTCAAGACATAAAAAAGCACCCAAATGGGTGCTTTCCTAACTTAGCTGAGGGAGCTAAATCTTATTTCGCTGCTGCCTTTGCCGTAGACACAGCGGCTTCAGTCGTAATATTTACCGTAATTTTGTCGCCTACATTCGGTACATATGCACCGACACCAAATGCTGAACGATCAAAAGAAGTCGTTGCATTGAAACCTATTGTTTCCGCCTTAGTCATTGGGTGAACGGCTTGCTTGTTCAATACAGCGTCCAATACCACTGGTTTAGTCACATTTTTAACTGTTAAATCACCCGTGATTTTGTATTTAGTTTTGCTGATCGCTTGAACTTTTGTACTTTTAAACGTGATATTTGGATATTTTTCAGCATCAAAGAAATCAGCTGTTTTTAAATGATCATCTAATGCTTTGACATTGGTATTTAAGCTTGATAATGGAATCGTCACGTTCACAGACGAATTTGCAGGTTTTGCATTATCGACATTAATTGTCCCTTGAATGTCACTAAAGTTTGCAGAAGGCGTTGAGAAACCAAAATGATTCCAAGTAAATACTGTTGCTGTATGAGTAGGATCAATTTGATAGGCAACAGGTTTTGCCATAGAAATTGTTGTAACTGATGCTACTGCCAAACCGATTGTTAATGCTTTAAAGTTCATGTTTTTATCTCACTTTCGAATACCATTAAGTTTATAGATTTTTAGCCGTATTACAGCTTTAAAGATAAAACGTTTTGTTGCATGTTTAGAACGATAGTTTTGTAAAATATCTAGTAGCATCAACTGTGCACCACTTCTTTTAATTTTTTCTTTTCATTTCAAATAATTATTCTTTTCAAGCTACTCCTCGATGATTTATCCTAAATTTAGGAAACATCAACCTATCTGAGTCGTAGGCTTTCAAAACAAATCCACTTAAGATTTTTAGACATCATAAAAATCTGAGTACCGAAAAATGACAGAACAATCGCTGGCTATTGAAAAAGCCTTAAACACTAAAACTCCCAAAGATGTCGTTTTGGCATTTCTCATGAATACTTCAAAAGAACTCGTCGAAAATGCAACTCAGCTACTGGTAGCCGAAGACGCAGCATATGTTTCCCTTAACTTTAGCAACCCAGAACTGAAACAAATTGAGCCATGGGCTGGGTCTGACACAGGTAGAGACATTTATATATATACCTTTGCCAATGTCGGCACTTACTGGAATATCGATGACTTTCAAATCACGGATATGATCGCTGAAGATGAAACCGTAGCTGTATTTGGTCAATTCACCTACACCTCAGTGTATGCTAAAAATACATTTACCTCGCCTTTTTCAATTAAAGCCAAAGTTCAAAACGGTTTAATCAGCTATTTCCAATTCATGGAAGATACCTATGCCTCAGCATCATCTTTCCGCGTAGGCGGAGAATGGATCATTCAGCAAGATGCAGACTCAGCTAAAAACTTTAAAGTTTCAGCTTAATACTTAGATGCAGCAGCTCTTCACGCAAGAGCTGCTGTTGATTTGGAATGGCCTTTTACATTGACTTAATGACAGCGATATTGGATAAACCCAGTTTTTCTCGCGATTTGATCATACAGCTTTTGTGCTGTTTCATTGTCCTGATGCGTAAGCCAATACACACGGTCACACTGCCGCTGATCACAATATTCTTTCACTTTCGCGATCAGCGCCTTGCCAATACCCTGCCCGCGATATTCTTCAAGCGTATATAAATCTTGCAAATAGGCATAAGGCTGCAATGTCCAGCAGCTCTCATGTTCAATGACATGCACGATCCCAACCACTTGATGTTCAATTACGGCTGCAAAGCCATACATATGTTCGCACTCAGCAGCATGTAACCTTTGCCATGTTCGCTCGGTCACTGCATCCGCCACCTGACTTTTATAAAATTCTAAATACAGCTCCCAGAGCGGCTGCCATTGGCTTTTTGAAATTTCAGTTAAATTTTTAATTTGTATTTGCACGTTCAATGTCTTTTTTAAATGATCACTGGATTTTTATAACTGAAATAAAGCTTTTTGTGTTGAAAACACTGTATTTTATGCGCTCTTTTTTAAGAATAATGAGTCTTGAAAGGACGTTTTCTTATCTGTTTTATAAATACGATAGGCAAATAAAAAGCCCGAAGATTCGGACTTTTTAACTATTCAGCTTATAGCTTCTCAACCAAAATGCGGTCAACCTGCTTCAAGCCTGTATGTTTTTCATGGTTCTTACGGCGAATCTTAATCACTTTGTCTTCTTGCAAATCTTGCAACATCAATTCTACTGCAACCATGGCTTCAAGCTCTAAGTCCGTGCCTATCCATTTCTGTTCACCAGCATCCATCAGTACAATTTCATCATTTATCTGATCATAAAGGCTCATCGTTTCCTCACTTGGGGCAACATTGCACCCGTGGCTGAATACTGCATGAATGAATTAATTTTAAACCAATGCTTTAATTCATTCGTTACAAATCGTTATTTCACAATTAAAAAATAAATTTAATCTCTGCAATAAAAAACGCCCCTTCTCTGGGGCGTCTTTATTACGCTTAATCTTTACAGATTAAGCGGTAATTTCTTTCACAGCAGCAACAACAGCATCAGCAGTAATACCAAAGTGTTGATACAAGTCTTTTGCTGGAGCAGATTCACCGTAAGTCGTCATACCGATCACACGACCATCAAGACCTACAAATTTCCACCAGTAGTCCACATGCGCAGCTTCAACAGCAACACGCGCACGGATCGCAGCAGGAAGAACCGCTTCACGGTAAGCGGCGTCTTGTTTTACGAATTCTTCAGCACATGGCATAGAAACAACACGTACACCTTCAAGCTGTGCATAAGCATCCATTGCCAATGAAACTTCTGAACCAGTCGCAATGATGATTGCTTTCAATTCGCCTTTTTCTTTTGCAAGAACATAACCGCCTTTCGCTACGTCAGCAATTTGATCTGCTGTACGAGTTTGGAATGGCAAGTTTTGACGAGAGAAGATTAACGCTGTAGGGCCTTCTGAACGAAGCAGCGCAGATTTCCAAGAAATAGACGCTTCTACAGTGTCACATGGACGCCAAGTATTTAGGTTTGGTGTACCACGTAAAGATGCAATTTGCTCTACAGGTTGGTGTGTAGGACCATCTTCACCTAGACCAATTGAGTCATGGGTATACACATGAATCACACGCTGTTTCATCAATGCAGACATACGTACTGCATTACGCGCATATTCCATAAACATCAGGAATGTTGCTACATAAGGAACGAAACCGCCATGAAGTGCAACACCGTTAGCAATCGCAGTCATACCGAATTCACGTACGCCGTAATGAACGTAGTTACCCGCTGGGTTAGATTCAACGCCTTCTGCGCCTTTCCATAAAGTCAGGTTAGAGCCTGCAAGGTCAGCAGAACCACCTAGAATTTCTGGAAGCTGCGGTGCAAATGCTTGAATCGCATTTTGGCTCGCTTTACGAGTAGCGATTGTTTCAGCTTTTGCATTTACTTCTGCAATATAAGCATCCGCTTTTGCTGCGAAGTCAGCAGGTAATTCACCAGAAAGACGACGTTTTAGTTCAGCTGCTTCTGCTGGATATTTAGCAGCATAAGCAGCAAATGTGTCGTTCCAAACAGATTCAGAAGCAGTACCTTTGGCTTTTGCATCCCAAGCTGCATAAACATCAGCAGGAATTTCAAATGGACCTTCTGTCCAGCCCAAAGCTTCACGAGTTAAAGCGATTTCATCATTACCAAGCGGCGCACCGTGGCAATCTTCTTTACCTTGTTTGTTTGGCGAACCTAAACCAATAATGGTTTTACAGATAATTAAGGTTGGTTTCGCAGTTTCAGCTTTTGCTTCAACAGTTGCCGCACGGATTGCATCTGCATCATGACCGTCAACTTTAAGCACTTGCCAACCGTATGCCAAGAAACGCTGTTCTGTGTCGTCAGAGAACCAACCTTCTACTTCACCGTCAATCGAGATGCCGTTGTCATCGTAGTAAACAACTAATTTACCCAGACCCAAAGTACCAGCCAATGAACATGCTTCGTGAGAAACACCTTCCATTAAACAGCCATCACCTAAGAAACAGTAAGTGTTGTGATCTACAACTGTGATGTCTTCTTTGTTGAATTGAGCCGCTAAAGTTTTTTCAGCTAGTGCAAAACCTACAGCGTTTGCAATACCTTGACCCAATGGACCTGTGGTTGTTTCAATACCCGGTGCATAGCCCAATTCTGGGTGACCTGGAGTTTTAGAATGCAATTGACGGAAAGATTTTAAATCTTCAATAGACAGGTCATAACCTGTTAAGTGCAATAACGCATATTGCAACATAGAGCCATGGCCGTTTGACAATACGAAACGGTCACGGTTTGCCCATTGTGGGTTTGCAGGGTTGTGGTTGAGGAATTCACGCCATACCACATCAGCAATATCTGCCATCCCCATTGGAGCACCTGGATGTCCTGAATTTGCTTTTTGCACAGCATCCATTGCCAATACACGAATTGCGTTTGCAATACGACGTTCGTTAAGCGGGGTTGTCATAGGTCAGAGTCCAAACAAATGGTTTAAAAGAGTAAGATGAATAAGAATTCAAAGATGCGTATATTGTCTTAAAAAAAGCGGAATGGGTAAAGCCTCAGGGGCAAATTTTCGCTAATTATTCCTGCACCACCTGTATTTTGGGTGCTTATTGCTCAATTTCAAGCCTATGCATGTTGTTTATTTTGTATACAGTGACGCTTTTATATGGCGAGTCAATGACAGCGCAATGCATATTTAGAGTTTGGCAGAGAAAGCAACCGCTTCATAACTGATAAAAGTCCGCTACATCGAAAGGCAATTGCAAATAAAAGTAGTAGTCAAAGCTTGTCTAAATAAATGACCATTTGAAATATGAAATACTTTCAATAATTAAACCCACTATGGTTTGGGTAACTCAAACGTCGTAATCATCCCTGTAAAATCAGCACTTATCCAATATACTCACGGTTTCACATTCAATACTTTAGATCCCACGACATGTAGCAGGTAAATTTCGCTGCGAAATATCATCCGATTGACAATTCCAAGCACCATTTAAACCATCTGGAATACTAAAATAGATCTGCTTTGAGCGAAGAGCAAAATTGACATCTGTTGATTTAAACGTAAAAACCACTGAACACGTTCCTGCCACATCAGTAATTTCACTACTCGCAATATACTTGGTACTGATACTTTCATTCAGCGCTGTATTCAAATCTACACAGTTTTGTTCCTCTGAATAATTTTCAATCAGTTTTAATTTATAGGGTGAAATCATTGTTAATACTTCAGCCACTTGCGCCCGAGCGACATAGCCATTGTAAGATACAGTAGCAATTGCAGCCAAAATACCGATGATTGCCACCACGATCATAATTTCAATGAGTGTAAAACCAGACTGTTTCATTACGTTTCCCCATTCAACGTAATGACAAATAGGCAATTTGCATACCAAGTCTCAAAAGCCCGCATTTATTGTGTTTTATTTTTCAAATTAAACGATTAATTGTCATAAACAGTCATATTCTGACAGTTCATGACATTCATCATTGATAAATCACAGGATACTGATTTGATTTTTTCTTATAATTGATTCACTTAAAAAGCCAATTTAGGCATTTTAACGCCTAATCACATTGTTGCTTGTACCAAAGCCCAATATCTCTGTTTTATCTCATCATACAAAATTAAAATGAGAAATCCATAGCTCATATCAATTTTTTAGATGCCTATATCAATTAAAAAGTCATTGAAATGAATTAATTTCATCCAATTTGGTCATGTTAAGCTAGTCCTAAACGCTTTCTCGATGTAACATATTGCGTCTTTAAATTTAACTGTGATAGGACTTATGCGCGAGTACGCTGTATTTACCTCGGAATCTGTAAGCGAAGGCCATCCGGATAAAATGGCTGACCAAATCAGTGATGCTATTTTGGATGCAATCTTAAAAGAAGACCCATATGCACGGGTTGCTTGTGAAACGCTTGTAAAAACGGGTGCGGTTGTACTTGCCGGTGAAATCACAACAACTGCAAATGTTGACTTTGAAGCGATTGTTCGTAATACCGTAAATGGTATCGGATACCATCATTCAGATCTTGGCTTTGATGGTTCAACTTGTGCCGTGATCAACATGATCGGTAAACAATCACCTGAAATTGCTCAGGGTGTTGACCGTCAAAAACCAGAAGATCAAGGTGCGGGCGACCAAGGCTTAATGTTTGGTTATGCAAGCCGTGAAACTGATGTGCTTATGCCAGCACCGATTTCATATGCGCATCGCTTAATGGAAAAACAAGCTGAACTACGTAAACAAGGCAAACTTGCTTGGTTACGTCCCGATGCAAAAAGCCAAGTAACATTTGCTTATGAAAACGGCATGCCAGTTCGCTTAGACGCAGTTGTACTTTCGACTCAGCACGATCCCAAAATTACTCAAGCTCAATTGAAAGAAGCGGTAATTGAAGAAATCGTGAAAAAAGTGATTCCTGCTGAAATGTTCCATGCAGACACTAAATTCCACATCAACCCAACAGGTATGTTCGTCATTGGCGGCCCTGTAGGCGACTGTGGTTTAACAGGCCGTAAAATCATTGTAGATACTTACGGTGGTATGGCTCGTCACGGTGGTGGTGCGTTCTCTGGTAAAGATCCATCAAAAGTGGACCGTTCTGCTGCTTATGCAGGCCGTTATGTTGCTAAAAACATTGTGGCTGCCGGCCTAGCTGACAAATGTGAAATTCAAGTGTCATATGCGATTGGTGTTGCAGAACCAACATCTATCTCGATCAACACATTCAATACTGCAAAAGTATCTGAAGATTTGATTATTGCACTTGTACGTGAACACTTTGACTTACGTCCATACGGTATTACTCGTATGTTGAACTTAATCCAACCGATGTACCAACAAACTGCTGCGTATGGTCACTTTGGTCGTGAAGGTTCTGATACCGCATTTACATGGGAAAAAACTGACAAAGTGGAAGCGCTTAAAGCATCTGCTGGTCTTTAATCTTAATAGATTAATTTCTCAAAAAAGCCTGCATTGATTGCAGGCTTTTTTATGCCCCATATGTCCATAACTAAAACATCTAGGATAAAAATAACTAGTGTAAAAAATATTGACTAAAATTTACGCCTAGCTTATTCATAAAACACCAAAATAATTTAAGAACAACATCATGCCCTTTCCATTAGACTTAAAATTTATTACTGCAACTGAAGAACAATTAGGATTTAAGTTTCCAGAAAAATATAAAGCCAAAATGCAAATTGAAAATGGTGGCGAATTCGGCATTAGCTTTTCTAGTGCGGATGAATTTGAAGATGGTGATGATATCGAAGCATGGTGGCTCTTCCCCTTCCAAGACACCAGCGATGTGAAAAGAATAAAACGTACAACGAATCATCTAGCCGCAGAACATCAATCCATAAGTAAAATTGAAGACTTCCCTGAAAACAGTATTGCAATTGCACATAACGGCGATGGCGATTATTTATTGATGCGTACGGTAGACGATACACAATTGGGGGAAGAAATATATTTATGGCGCCATGAAGACAGTGAATTTATCTATCTACTTGTGACTTCAATTGAAGAATTATTTAGTCAAAACCCTTAACGCTATAAGCATATATAAAGCCTTTTAAACTACAAAATATGCTGGATAAAATTACACTAAATCAACAATTTTTGATCGATTTTTGAATATTTTTTCAGCTAATATAAATTCAGCCCATGCTACGGGCATAACAAAAAAAGGAAAGATCAAAATGAATAAATTACTTGTTGCTTTAGGTTTGGCTGCAACTGTTGCACTTGTTGGCTGTAATAAAGACAAAGCGCCAGAAACAGGTGCAACAACTGGTGAACACCTAGAAAACGCTGCTGACCAAGCAGGCCATGACATTGCTGATGCAACTTCAGAAGCGGCAACTGCGACAGCTACTGCTGTAGATAATGCTGCAACTGCAACTGCGACAGCAGCTGACAATGCTGCAGAAAATGCTGAAGCTGCTGCACACAATGCAAAAGAAGCAGCTAAAGACGCGACTGCTGCAACTGCAGGTGCTGTTGAGCAAGGTGCAGCAAACGTGAAAGAAAAAGCTCAACAATAAGCATTCTTAAAAAAAAGCACCTTCGGGTGCTTTTTTTATATCTGTATTTTATTCAACTTACTGTTTCAATCTATTTTTAACTTGAAATTTAACTGATGTCAGGTCAATCTTATGAGGTCATATAAATAACAAATTTAGAGAAAAGAATGTCTTATTCACATCATACCGAAAAACATTATATGGAACGTACAGGTTGGCTACGTGCATCTGTACTCGGTGCAAATGATGGCATTATCTCCGTCACTAGTTTAATTATGGGCATGGCTGCAAGTGGTGCTTCTAGCCATACCTTACTCATTACATGCATTGCAGGACTCATCTCTGGTGCAACCTCTATGGCGGCGGGCGAATATATCTCTGTGAAATCTCAAGAAGACGTCGAAAAAGCAGATCTTCACATGGAGCATAAAGAATTACAACGTAACCCAGATATGGAGCTTAAAGAGCTGACTCAAATTTATGTAAATCGTGGGTTAGAGCCGAACCTAGCACATGAAGTTGCAGTCCAATTAACTGCCCATGATGCACTAGAGGCCCATGCACGAGATGAAATTGGAATCCATGACAATACCGCAGCAAAACCCGTTCAAGCAGCACTCTCATCGGCTTTAGCATTTTCAATTGGTGCGCTATTTCCGATGGTTGCGATCTTGATCAGTGCTGACATGCATATTGAAAAAACTGTTATGGCCGTTGGCGTAATTTCCCTAGCACTCCTCGGTGCCTTGGCCAGTTATGCAGCTGGCACTTCTATGTTGAAAGGCAGTCTACGTGTTGCGCTTTGGGGCATTGCAGCCATGCTTTTTTCTAGTTGGATTGGTTCTTTATTTAATGTAAATCCAGTTTAATGCCCACTTCATCAGTTTTTTAAATATATTAAATCAATTATACACAGCAATGATTGTGTGATTTTTCAACAATATTCATTTTTACAATATATAAAAACCGTAAAATAGAGATACATTTTTTAAGCTTTTTTCTCCATGTCTGTTATTGCTACGCCAGCCAATCGATCCAATGTATCGATTTGGGTGGCTTTTGTTTTATTAATTTTAGGCACCCTTGGTGCTTATCTGGTTGTAGGCGTTAACCAAGCATTGCTATTTTTAATTGGCGGTGCTTTGGGTATGACCCTTTATCACGCATCTTTTGGTTTTACCTCAAGTTGGCGTGTCTTTATTAAAGAGCGTCGTGGTCGTGGCTTGCGTGCACAAATGATCATGTTGGCTTTGGCTGTACTGCTCTTCTTCCCTGCTTTAGGTGCGGGTGAATTATTTGGCAACCCAGTCAAAGGTAACGTTAATCCTGTTTCAATGTCCGTGATGATCGGTGCCTTTATTTTTGGTATTGGTATGCAACTTGGCGGCGGCTGTGCATCAGGGACCCTGTACACTGTGGGCGCAGGTAGCGCACGTATGATTGTAACGCTGATCTTCTTCTGTACAGGTTCATTGATTGCAACTTCACATATTCAATGGTGGTTTGACCTTCCCCACTTTGAGCCGATTTCTTTAGTCAAAAGCTTTGGTGTAGTTCCTGCACTGGCATTAAACTTTGTGCTTTTTACAATCATTGCCGCAGCAACAGTTTACTTTGAAAAGAAACGCCATGGTCAGCTTGAAGTTGAACCGCAAGCAATGCAACACGGTTGGAAACGTTTTCTACGTGGACCATGGCCATTGGTTTGGGGCGGAATTATCCTGACTTTACTGAACTTTGCCACACTCGCACTTGCAGGCCGTCCTTGGGGCGTGACCTCTGCCTTAGCCGTTTGGGCCGCAAAATCAGCAAGTGTTATGGGGATTGATGTTGCATCTTGGGCATATTGGCAGCAACCTGCAAATGCCAAAGCACTGACCGAATCATTATGGTTTGATATCACGTCGATGATGAATTTCGGCATCATGCTCGGTGCATTACTTGCAGCGAGCCTAGCAGGCAAATTTGCACCGAACTTTAATATCCCAAAACGTTCACTGTTAGCGGCTGTGATCGGTGGTTTGATGTTAGGTTATGGCGCACGTTTAGCATACGGCTGTAACATTGGAGCGTATTTCAGCGGTATTGCTTCAGGTAGTTTGCATGGCTGGTTATGGTTAGTATTTGCCTTCATTGGGAACGGTATCGGCGTCAAACTACGTCCAATCTTCTTCCCTGACGAACGTCCACAACCGGAAAAGTTAACAGGCTGCTAATTTCTGTAAATAAAAGCCCCTCATTGAGGGGCTTTTTTTAACCTGCTAGTGCGGCTTTTAAATTACAACCATATTGCATGGTTTCTTGTGCCTGTTTGTATGTGGTATAGCGGTTGATAATAAAATCATAAAATTGGTCTGCATTCGCAAATACCTGACTCAAATCTTCGTTTGCGGCATTTGGTAGTTTAACGTCTTTCACCAATGCCAAGTTCACATGTCCGAGATGATACATTTCAGCAAAATAATGATTCATTACTTCGCAATAGGCAATTTTTGAGCTTTTTAAAGCGGTGTTGGCAACAAAATGCTGATTTAAAGTTTTTAAGTTCTGAACATCTAAAGCGGATTGATCTGAAAAAGCCATACTTTCTACTTTTTTTAGTTGGCTAAAATCTGTTGCTAGAGTTTGATTTAATTGTTCAAAGCGTTGTTGCAATCCAGCAGTATCAGCAACTTGATAACTTTGCGGATCGAATGTTTTCTTTTCTTGTTCATTTGCAGAACACGCCGTTAATGCCATTGTCGTCAGAACGGTCGTAACAAGAAATAATTTCATCAAAGTCTCACTTAAACAATCAAAAGCGCAATCATTATGCCCGAAATTCTTCAAATGATTTGAAATTAAATCGCTTTCTCATTCATATAACGCCAATAACGACGTGGCACATACTGCACATGTAATTTCATATTACGTCGGGCTTCAATATTGACACTTCTAAAATAATCTTTCCAAAGCTGATCATATAAAACCTCATCATCATCCAGTTCGATATTAAAGGATTGACTATGGCCTGATTGTATTTGTCTATCTATGGTTGTGGCATCCATATCCACTTGATGCACCTGTTTTAAATCATAATAAATGCCATAATTGCGTTTTTCATCGTAAATCAGCCAACGTTGATCTTGATAGCGTGATTTAAAATGCCGTTCGATCAAAGGCAATACATTAAAGTCAGGTGAGACTAAACTGATAAACAAGCCATCCTGACATTTTTTAAAACGCACAAAAGCTTCCATACGATGTTTTTCACGTCCCACTTGCTTCGCCCATTGACTCAGACCCAATACGTCTGCATGACCATAATTCTTTGATACATCTCGCTGCTGCTGAAACACATACACTGCAAAATTAAAGCAATGCTGAAAAGCCTGCTGCTGCTCGGATAAAAATGCATAATAAAACTGTTTCAACGCACGATCAGATGCTTTGAGTTTTAAACCCTGCCATACCCGCTGTGCATGTTCATCATGACTTGCTACATCAATGACATCGGCGAAAAGACCCGCCTGTACTTGCCCATCCGTACAAATCTGTACATCGAATTGCTTAAATTGAAAGGCCCGAAAAATACAGCTTAGCAATCCTGTCATCGTGCCATCAAAGACATAAATACTCACGACTGTATCCTAAAATCCTAAGTTCAATTGTGGAGAAACTTGCTGCGTATATTTCGACTGACCACTTTGCAAGATCTGCTGACGTATTTGATGTGGCTGTTGATCTCGAATAAATTTGGGAGAATCTTCACAACGTATAAAATGTTGTGCTCTATTGTAGGAAATACCCATACGTTTTAATTGGTCGATATGGATTTTCCCAAATCGTCGTGCTTGAACAATTTTTTGAGCAGAACGCACACCAATACCCGGCACTCGCAAGATCATCTGATATTCTGCACGATTGATATCCACGGGAAATTGCTCTGGATGACGCAGTGCCCACGCTAATTTTGGGTCAATATCCAGCTCTAAATTTGGATGCTCTTCATCGACCAATTCCGTCGCTTCAAAACCATAAAAGCGCATCAACCAGTCACTTTGATACAACCGATTTTCTCGTAATAAAGGTGGCGCAGACCCCACAGCTGGCAGCGCACGCTCCGCTTCGTTAATTGGAATATAACCCGAGTAATACACACGCTTGAGCTTAAACTCTTTGTAATGACGGTCTGCCATCAGTATGACATCACGGTCAGACTCTTGATGTGCGCCCACCACCATTTGCGTCGTTTGTCCTGCGGGTACAAATTTGGGGACTGTACGTATTATTTTTCGTTCATCTTTGAATTGAATCAAACGATCTCGCACAATACCTAAGTCTTTTTGGACTTCGACATGACTTTTTTCAGGTGCAAATTTTTTTAAACCATCTTCTGTCGGCATTTCCAAATTAATGCTCATACGGTCGACATATAAACCTGCTTCGGTGATGATTTCCTGAGATGCCCCCGGAATGGTCTTCAGATGAATATAACCATTAAAATTTTCTTCTAGACGCAGCTTTTTCACCACTTGCAACATGCGTTCCATGGTGTAATCCGCCGATTTAAAAATCCCCGAACTTAAAAACAGCCCCTCAATATAGTTCCGACGATAAAAATTCATGGTCAAATCGACCACTTCCTGTACCGTAAATGCTGCGCGCTTTACGTCGTTACTTCGACGGGACACACAATATGCACAGTCAAAAATACAGACATTGGAAAATAGAATTTTTAACAATGATACGCAGCGGCCATCTTCGGTATAGCTATGGCAAATACCGTTTCCAGTATTACCTAAACCTTTGTCTTTATTTTGGCGCTTGCTACCACTCGAAGAACATGAGACATCATATTTGGCAGCATCGGCTAAAATTTGCAGTTTTTCACGGATACGTTCAGACATGGGAGAGTTTTAAAACTTAAAATGATCAGAGCATTAATTTTAATAGGATCAACCTCAAAAGTCGGGTCATACATCATCAATACGACATGAGGTGTCGCTTAATTTTAAGCACAGCATTGGTGCAGGCTCCAGGCCATTTCGATATGAAATAACGAATATTATTTGCTTAATTTCACTCGCTTGGGCAAAGTAATTAGAGTGATTGGAGTATGCACATGACTTTATTAGAAAAACTTGGCATCAAACACCCTATATTTCTTGCCCCGATGGCAGGTGTTTCTACACCTGAGCTTGCTGCAGAGGTGTCAAATCAAGGTGGACTTGGTTCACTGGGTTTAGGTGCAAGCAGTGTTGAGAATGCACGTCAGCAAATATTACAAACTCAAGAACTTACTGACCAACCTTTTCAGGTGAATTTCTTTTGTCATGACACTGTAGAACTCGATGAACAAGTTGCTGCTAAATGGATCATGCAATTTAAGTTACGCTTTGCCCAATATAATGCAGAAGCTCCAGAAGCACTCAACTGTATTTATCCAAGCTTTAAAGACAATGACCAGTTTCTAAACCTCGTATTGGAAACGCGCCCTAAAGCGGTGAGTTTTCATTTTGGCATTCCGCACCCACATCAAATTCAGGCCTTAAAACAAGCGGGTATTTTGACTCTAGTTTCTGCAACCAATTTAGCAGAAGCTAAACTGATTGAAGCTGCGGGTATTGATATCGTGATTGCTCAAGGTATTGAAGCTGGTGGTCACCGTGGCATTTTCAATGAAAACTTTGATAGTAGCGTTAAGACACGTGACTTGGTTCAGCTCTTGAAACGCCATATTCAATGTCCAGTCGTTGCGGCTGGTGGTATTATGAATGGACATCAGGCCTATCAAATTATGGAGTTAGGTGCAGATGCTGTTCAATTGGGCACTGCTTTTGTGCAATGCAAAACATCAAATGCAAATGAAGCTTATCGCAAAGCATTATTTGATGCACCCATCACGCAGATTACATCAAGTATTTCAGGCCGCCCTGCTCGTGGCATTATCAATAACTGGCACACAGATATTGACACACCGACTCGCCCGATCGTTCCGGCTTACCCATATAGCTATGATTTAGGCAAACAATTACATGCCGCTGCTAGCAAGCATGGTGTACATGAATATGGTGCTTTTTGGGCGGGAACCAATGTCTCTCAAATACGTGAATTGGAAGCACCTGACTTGATCAATCAATTGATTTTAGAAATGCGCTTTAACTAAGACCTCGCTCAACGCATCATTTAAACATGAATGCCTAAAAAAGCCCTCTAAAACGAGGGCTTTTTATATGTAATTTAGGCCATCATCGATGCACAATTCAAGAATTGTTTCAGATCATGTGAATCAAGTTAGTTAAATCTATTTCAAATAAATCCAGCTAATTTAAGTCGACCTACTTTGTATCGAATTGGACATATCTATTTCGTTTGGCTTTCAGTTACTTGGTTTCAAGCAAATTAACCTGATCAACTTGAACATCACTCATGATCTGACCATGATCAAGTAAGTGATTAAAATAGTTCTCGACGACTTTATATTGATCTACTGTAGATTCAACTTTATACATATTTTGGCGGAACTCATTACTAGAGCGTAAACCCTTGGTGTACCAAGCAATATGTTTGCGTGAAATTCGACAACCTGAATATTCACCATAAAAACCATATAATTCAGACAAATGTCCAAGCAATACGTCACGAACCTCCATAATACTTGGCGCCGCCATATGCTCACCTGTCGTCAGGTAATGTCCTATTTCACGGAATATCCATGGGCGACCTTGAGCTGCACGACCAATCATGACTGCATCGGCACCGGTATAATCCAATACATATTTAGCTTTTTCAGGTGTATCAATATCACCATTGGCAATCACAGGAATATTGATCAACGATTTCACATCTTTAATTAAGCTATAACGCGCCGTATTCAGATACATATCTTCACGTGTACGACCATGAAGTGCCAATGCAGCAATGCCAGCTTCTTCGGCGCGTTTCGCAACGCGCATAATGTTTTCATGACCATTGAGATAGCCCAAACGGGTTTTTAAGGTCACGGGCACATCAACTGCATCAACCACAGCATCTAAAATGCGAGCCACCAAGTCTTCATCTTTGAGCAGCGCGGAACCTGCCAATTTATTACAGACTTTCTTCGCCGGACATCCCATATTAATGTCGACAATTTGCGCACCATTTGCTACCTGATAGCGCGCAGCTTCAGCCAGCTCAGCTGGATCTGACCCTGCAATTTGAGCAGAAATAGGCGCTATTTCACCATCAAAATTGGCACGATAAAGACTCTTTTTACTCATGCGTAACGTCTTATCTGCCGTCATCATTTCACTGACAGCATGACCTGCGCCAAAATATTTGCAAAGTGTACGAAATGGGCGATCTGTAACCCCTGCCATAGGTGCCACCCACAGTTTTCTCTCGATGGGACGATCGAATAATTCTTGAATGACAGGATGTTGACTCAATGTTTTAACCTCTAGCTATATTTAGCAAATGATGCCTGAACCACATTCGAAATCTTCCAAGCCACTTTTACAATGCTAAATTCAAATCTATGTTCGCAAAATCAGTTGAGCGTAAAAACGTTTCATGGCAATGATTATGCAATTGAATGATGACAATGAATATCAACATTGCTCAACGATTGAATTGAGGAATTTGAAGCTTCGGAATTGGACGGCAAATTTGCAATGCGATAGTTTAGTAATTCCAAACAAAAATTTCTACGCTTTTGCTTAAGAGTCGTTGAAAGTTATGCATATACCTTCTAGCTAACACACTATCGATTCAACATCAGACTTTCAGCAGATCTGCCTGTACAGGTGTTACTATAGAGGGATACTGCTAAAATCATTGAAAACTTAAATCTATAAATTCACATCAGTGAGTTGAACTTTATGAAAAAATTGAAAATTCTCTCTTTTATATTTTTCGCTACCATATTGACTGCCTGCCAACAACCGAATGACGAGGTAGCTGCAGCTGAAAGTCAAAACGCTGATTTAAAAACGGAACAAGCGACTCAACAATTTGAGCAGTCAGATGCGCAAATCAGTCAATACCTTGATGTTTTAGATGCCCCAAGCACATCGATCAAGGAAAAAACACAAGTCTTATGTCATGACTACCCTCATGAATATAAAACTAACTACATGCCGGCCATGCTCAAACTCGCAGCCCAAGACTATACTCAAGATAAAATGTTGAATGATTTGAAGATCGCACAGGACTATTACAAAGAAAAACTCAAAATTGAATGCCCTGTTGAATAACCTCCCTTTCATCATGGCGTCATAATTGTGCGATAAATTGTAATTAAGCGAAAAGTGTGTAAGTTTCGCTGTAATAACAACGTAAAATACACTTCCCGATTTATTCGGGTTTTTCTTTTTTTTAAAGTCTTTAAAATATTAAACGATATTTGAATGACACATATTATTTTGTGATGGATTTCAAGCTATTGATTTATTGTGATAAATTTTTAGTAAAAGTTCACAATCTAGCCACATAACAACCCATTTTAATTACACTTTTATCATGATTAATACATTAAGTTGTTTTTTCCAAAAATAGACTGAAGATTGAATCATGAAAACTTTAAATAAAGCACTTTTTGCTGCACTTATCTCTACGGCGGCTGCAACTACATTTGCTGCTGAAGAACAAAAAGTTGAAGCTGCTGCATCTGAAGTTCAAACAACTGAAGTTGCTCAGGACGCGACTGAAGTAGCCTCTGCTTCTGAAGCCGTTGCAAAATAATTAAGTAAACATTTAAAAACCCACAGTTTGTGTGGTTTTTAAATTCACAGACATTTTATGTTTGTCACAGTATAAAATCACTTTGACATCTATTATTTAAAATATAAACGTTGAATTTGTCGTGCCCGCCGGTTTAAACCTAATATTTCTTTTCTTTGCAAAATATCTTCTTCACAAAATCCCAAGCGCTGGATTAATTCAGACATAGCTAAATCTGCATGTTCGATCAACTCGGCATCTTGTTCAGTTGACCAAATAACTTTTGAAGCTGTTAATTTTTGCTGACGTTTTGACCTTCTCATTTGCATAGTATAAAAGACTTTTGGTTAATTCACAAAAAAGCCCACCCGATGTGAGCTTTTTGCAAAGACTGAGTAGTGATCATCTATTGAATTAAAATATAGATTTACTGAGCGATGATGTTAAAGATTTTCATCCTTCGTGATCATCACTGAGGTTAAAATTGGAACTGCAAAACAAGGTAGTAAGAGTAAGATCCAATATTCCACCATTGGTTTAGCCACAACAAAGTTTATAACGATTGCCCCCAATACCATAACTAACGCAATCAAACCTAAGAAACGACTGAAAAATTTAGCAGGCATAACAATCCCCTTAAAAAATTATGGATTTCAGCTAGTATATACCTTCATTTTTTATAATCTGTTGAAAATGATATTGGAATATTCATCTATTTAGCTCAAAAAGCATTCTTTTTCCAATCATCCTGACAGAACTGCTTGTTTTTACACGCGTAGATCTCCATAAATAGATTGACAGTCCCCTATGAGGCATATACATATTTATTCATTACTTATGTATTTTGCATAGTATACTGCTCCTGCTTTGTCGCCCCCATATGGCTGAGTTTATTGGAAAATATGAACAAAACTTTTTCGACCACATTATGCTTTAAATCCCTTTCTGTACTGGCTTTATCCATTGGCTTGGCTGCTTGTGGTAATGGTTCATGGTGGAGCAAAGATGAACCCACTATGGAAGCGGAACAGATTAAAAAAGCCATTCCACCTCGCGTGAATGATCGTCTGTCATGGGCCAATGATATCTACGACATTAGTGATCAGCTCGGTATTCCGACCACGAAAGAAAATGTCTGTACGATTGTTGCTGTGGTCGATCAAGAGTCCAATTTTGTTGCTGATCCGCATGTGCCGGGGCTCGGTGAAAAAGCCGTTAAAGAAGTTCAAGATCGTCTTGAAGAAAAGTTTAAAGATAAATTGGGTGATGGCATCGGTGGTACAGTCGCTGGCTATTTCCAAGATGTGTTAAAAAATCAGCCGAGTCCTGAAGATAACTATTTGAGCCAAATGCGCCGCGTTCAAACTGAACGTGAACTAGACGAGCTATATCGTGAAATTTTTGACTACATGTCTAAACATTATCACGTGAGTGCATTAACAGGCGCGGCGAAACTGGTTGGACAAGATATTGGTGAAAAGCTCAACCCCATTACCACTTTGGGTTCGATGCAAGTTCATATAGGCTATGCTAAAGACCACAAACGCCAAGGTGGAAATATTGCGGCACTACGTACCGACATGTATAGCCAATATGGCGGTTTGTATTACGGCATTCACCGTTTAATGATGTATCCAGCTGAATATGACAAACCGATTTATCGTTTTGCAGATTATAACTCGGGTCGTTATTCGAGTCGTAATGCGGCATTCCAAAGCATGTTGAATGACTTAACCCCTGCTGAGCTCGGCTTAGATGGTGACCTCTTACTTTATAATAAAGATGGTTCTCCACGTTCAGTAAAAAGTCAGTCTGAAACCGCGCTGATTGCAGTTTTTGCAGAAAACAATGTGATCGCGACGCCACGTCAAATTCGTTCAGATCTTAAAAAAGAAAAAGATCAGGACTTTGAAGATACTTTGACGTATAAAGCGGTCAAAAAGTTGTACCAAGAAAAGACTGGTAAAGAACCGTTTTACGCCATGATGCCTGAAGTCGTAATTTCGGGGCCAAAATTAAGCCGTGATTACAATACCAATTGGTTTGCCACACGAGTCGATGGACGTTATCAAACATGCATGCGCCGCATCAAAAACCTAAAACTTTAGCCTTATTTGATTTTGACGGAACCCTGTGTAATAAAGACAGTTTTACAGGGTTCATCTTCTATTCCCTGCCTAAAAGGCATATCGTGCGCCAAGGGATTAAAATTCTCCCTTGGATTCAAGGCTATTATCTCAAGCTATATCCTGCACATGCAATGCGTCCTCGCCTATATGCCGCAATGTTTAGCCAAGCCAATCATGAGCACATTTTAAATCAAGCAGCGCAATATGCTGAACATTTGATGGCAGAACTCAATCCTTCACTGTATGAACAATTACAGCAACACCAAAAACGCGGTCATGAAGTCGTATTGGTTTCTGCATCCGTCGATTTATATCTTAAACCTGTGGCCAAAAAGCTCGGGGTCAAACTGATCTGTACTGAAACTGCAACCAATAACCAAAAACTGACTGGTTTATATGAAACCTTAGACTGTAGTGGTGAGCAAAAGAAAATTCGCGTTTTGGAGCAATTTAACCTTCAAGACTACGAGTATGTTTATGCCTATGGAAATAGCGATGAAGACCTCGCTATGTTCGAATTGGCCACCCACCATTTCATGAATGGACAGGATAAGCGCCTACCGGAACTCGACTAAAGTCGAGTGATTTAGTTTGGTTTATTAATCAAAGTTAACAATCACAAACTTAAATTTAAGTCGCTCTAATATATGATTAAATTTTGAAAATTCTGCTTTTATTTTGACTTTATAGTGTGCTATTTTTCTCATTAATTAGAAATAATGCGGTCAAATATTAAAAGCGGGAAAAGAATATGAATCAATTCAATCCACCGAAATATGTCAAAGGCCTCCATATTAAATTTGGCGAAAATCCATTTGTTCTCCTTGCTCAATTTGCCTTCTCAGCCACTCGCCAGATGTGGACGAAAGAAGAAATTGAATTGGTCATTCGTATGGCTAAAAAAGGAAATTATATGAATTTGATTAAGATCCTCAAATTACATATCAAAAAGTAAAATAGATATTTCCCCCAAAGTTAATATGAAAAAAGCCATGTAAATGCATGGCTTTTTTTGATTCAGCAACTCAAGCCTAGCTTTTATTACTTTTTAAATGGAAACGCATATTTCACAATACGTTTGATAACACTGCCGTACTGTTTCACCAAGCTTGCGTTATTATAGTTCAAACCATATTTTTCACATACCGCCTGTACTTTTGGCGCCATTTTACGATAACGACGCGCAGGAACATCTGGGTATAAATGGTGTTCGATCTGATGGCTTAAATGCCCTGTCAAAATATGAAATGCTTCTGAACCGGTAAGGTTTGAAGAACCACGAATTTGACGCATGTACCAATGTCCACGGCTTTCATTTTCAAGTACTTTTTTCGGGAAAACTTCAACATCTTTGGTAAAGTGACCACAAAAAATAATACTAAACGTCCAAATATTACGAAGACCATTCGCCACTAGGTTCCCTGTAAGCACCGGTAATGCTGCAGGCCCTGCAATAAGCGGGAAGAACACATAGTCTTTAAATAATTGCTTGCCGATTTTGGCTTGCATTGGTTTCCATTCTTCTTTGGTTTGCTGTTTTGTTTTACGACCTTTGAAGTATTTACCCAATTCAAGGTTTTGAATGGCAACACCCCATTGGAACAATAAGCAAAATGGAATGCTATAAATCGGTTGTAATAGATAGCCCGGCTTCCAACGCTGTTCTGGGAACAAACGAACGAGACCATAACCAATGTCATCATCCATACCTTTAATGTTGGTATAGGTATGATGTTTAAAATTATGTGTTTGGCGCCAGTTATCTGCTGTCCCTACGATATCCCATTCGTAGGTCTGACCATTGAATTTAGGGTCATTCATCCAGTCATATTGACCATGCATGACATTATGACCTAATTCCATGTTTTCCATGATTTTGGCAAAACCTAAAAGACCTGTGCCTAAAATCCACGCTGGTGGGAACCAACCTGCAAACAATAAAGCACGACCTGCCATAGATGAATAACGAACTGTCGAATACACTCGGCGAATGTATTTCGCGTCTTTTTCACCTAAGTCATCTAAAACTTCTTGCTTAATGGCATCAAGCTCACGCGCAAGTTCGTCTAATTGCGATTGGGTTAACTCACGGTTTTTTGGATTTTTAAAATATTCAATTTTTACAGGCATGTTCATATTTTTTCTACCTTATAAATCAATAACAAGATCTGACTGTGCTGAGTTCACACAAATTTTGAGTAAATTACCCGGCTCTGTATTTTGGCTACCATTGACCATATTTTTAGTCGAACCTTCTACTTTGTTGCAGGCACATTTATTACAAATGCCCATACGGCAACCGTGATTAGGTTTGATATTTTGCTGCTCAAGACTTGCTAGAATTGATTGGCCTTTTGGAATACTGACGGTTTTATTGGATTGCGTAAGCGTGACATTCACAAAGCCAATATCATCCGTTGCGATTGGACTCATGCTAAATGCTTCACTCATAAAGCACTGTGCATGATCAAATAACGCTTCGGCCTGAGTGACGAAACCCGATGGACCACATGCAAACACAGTACTGTGCTCAATGTCGTCAATTTGAGCAGCGTGAGCGGCATTTAATCGTGGATCAGCAACTTCTTCTTGGGTAAAGAAAATTTGAAATTTAAAGTTTGGATATTGATTTGCCAATGCTTCGAAGCGTAATTTGAATGCGGCATCATCGTGATACTTAACCCAGTACATTAACTGAATTGGTTGCTCCGCAATTTGCTTGGTTTTGCTCATCGCTTTCAATAAACTCAACATAGGCGTAATACCACTACCCGCAGCCAATAGTAGCAACGGTGTAGAATTTGACACCAAGGTCATATCACCAAAAGGCTGACCAAATTCTAAGATATCACCCACTTGCGCTTGTTCTACGAGCCAAGTACTCACAATACCCGTATTCACTTTTTTTACACTAAGCAATACGTGTTGATCATCTAACTGAGTCAAACTATAAGTACGTTCGTAACGGATACCATTTACGCGAGCAAAAACAGGATGATGCTGACCAGCTTCGCCAATTTTAAATAAACGGTTCACCTGTATGGTTAGGCTGACCATCTCATTTGCTGCATTTTCTTTTTGTACAATTTTGCCGAGTGCCTGATTACCAGACCATAACGGATTAAATTTCTGCAACCAGAAATTTACCGCATTGACGTCTACAACACTGTCTTTGAGTGCGTTTAAAGGCTTTTTCGCTTTTTCGAGTACATGCATAATCAAATACAACTCATGGGAGGTTTTTAATTATTATACACATGTATATATATTTGTATATACGCTTGTGCATTTAATCGACATTTTCACAAAAGCTATTAGCAGACGCTATAATATGTTAATGTTTTTAATCTATTAAAAAATATGACTCAGTCTGCACAGACGAATATGGTTAACATGTACCAGGAAGAATTACATTCTGAAGCTGAAACTCCACTTGCAGTTCGCACTGTAGGCCGTAAAGCAACGATTACCAAGGAAGAACTGTTTCAGGCAGCGCTTAATTTAATTGGTCCACAAAAAAGTATTTCATCACTGAGTTTGCGTGAAGTTGCACGTGAAGCTGGCATTGCTCCAAATAGTTTTTATCGTCACTTCAAGGATATTGATGAATTAGCCATTGAGTTGATTGATCGAGCTGGTGGTGTGTTACGTCAAATTTTGCATGAAGCACGCCTTCAGGCATCACGCCAAAGCAGTATTATTCGTAGTTCAGTTGAAGTATTTATTCAGCAGCTAGATGCCGATGAAGGCAACTTAAGCCTTTTACTTCGTGAAGGCTATACTGGTTCGCATTCCTATAAAAATGCAGTTGAGCGTCAACTTAACTATTTCCAACAAGAATTAAGAGAAGATTTAATCGTCCTAGAACGTTTAAATCAAAGCAAGTTGGCTCATCCTGACATCGTGGCACGTGGTATTACCCAATTGGTGTTTAACATGGGTGCAAAAGTCATTGATCTACCGACAGAACAACGCAAAGAAGTTGCCGAACAAACCATGATTATGATTCGTATGATCCTGGAAGGCGCTCGCCATTTAGATGAAGCACAGATTCGCTAAAAATTAACGGTCAAAAAAAGGAGACGTTCAGGTCTCCTTTTTTATGAGCAAAATTTATTTTTCTAATGCTGTAAGTACTGCATGACGTGTAGCGCTGTCTGTTTCGGCTGCTCAAGTGGAAACATGTGCCCACCTTCAACTACACTATAATCTATACCATAGGTTTTCTTCATTCCGTCAGGCAAACCTTGTTTATAAAAATGGCTGTTATCTGCGGTGATAAGGTGTACAGGCATTTGAGGGGCTTTTCGTGGAGTACGCCACCACCATGCAGGCACTGTACGGAAGATTTGCGCTTCCACGGCTTTTGGAATGCTGAGGGTCACGCCACCGCGTTTTTCATCAGCGCGAACACCTTGTGCAAAATAATCCTCAAAACATTGCGGATCAAAACTTTTAAATAAACGATTATTCCGTAGTGCCGTATAGGCTTCATCCAAATTTGGCCAATGGTCATTACGCTTCAATGTAATTGCCGCCGGGGTAAGTTTATCGACAGCTTTGAGCTTTAATTTTTGCATACCTTCAAAAATGGCAGACTTAGGACCGATTACGAAAGGTGGATCCATAATAATCAGTTGTGAAAACAAATCTGGACGTTTATAAGCCGCCATAAGGGTGACTAAAGAGCCAAAAGAATGCCCAAGCCCAATCACTTTTTGTTTTGGAAATTGGTGCTCGATATCTGCTATGACTTGATCGACCAAATATCGCCAATCTTTGGTGATCGGATAGCGCTCATCCATACCAATAAGCGGAATCACCTTCACATCAAATTGCGGTGCAAAGTAGGATAAAAACTTTCGATAACTTGCAGCAGGAATACCATTGGCATGGGTAAAATGGATCGCGCTTTTCATCTAAAACTCATCCAATCAACTGATGATGCCACATCATAAAGAGATCAATACGATTTAAACAGGACTCAATGAGTTTATCTAGATGACCTCAAAGTCAGTTTGCAGATTATTTTTGTGAACCGACCATTGATTGATTCGGTAAAAATGTTGCGCCACAAGTGGTTTTATCTCCAGCAACCACAACACCTCGCCCCTTTACCGTTGTACTTTGATCTGCCGCGATCGCAGCCACAGTCGAATTACATTTCGGGCAATAATGTTTCATGCCGTTTAAATGCACCGCAATACCATTAATCACAAATGAAGGTTCACATTCTGAAACCACACCACCGTGTGACGTTTTACTACCTAAGGTAATTAAGGATTTCATATTTTTATTTTCTTCTAACGAACTGCTGAAATTTGAAGCATTTTAACGGAACTACCCACAACTCGCTAGCATCGACGTATAAATTTAACCAAGCCAAAACTTTACTTAACTAAAGCATCAAAACACGACATTAAGCCAGTTCGTGAACAATCATTTGATTATGATGCTATCGCTATATGTCCTAATACATTTAATCATTTCACGTTCATAATTCAATTGATATCAATAACGACAGCTTATGTCGCGATGCCGATTCTTTTACTAATCAAAGCATGTATATTGGGTCAAGCAATGAGCATGAAGCGTAGCAGCCTATTTTACAATTTCAGTATTTAACTAAGCTTCGAATCAGAAAATGGCGCTTTTCTACGACAGGATTAACTTTAGAACGTTCTTAGACTAAACACATTATTCAAAACCATTTTTAGTAAATTTTAGATTCCAAACGTAGCACCATTTCATTTTATAACGCAGATAAATAAAGCATAACCATTCTATTTTCAGGAGGTTTTATGATTTTAATAAATGACTTTGATTTAACCCAACCGCAAAAAGTCATCGTGTTAGACCATACACTAGATGAAACAACCCTATTAACAGAAATACTGGCCTTGTGTAAGACTGCAGACCCAGAGCTCATCGTGGCGGAAAGCAAAGAGGCTGATTTAGTTCTACGCTTATTACCCGAAATACATGATTATTGTGGTGCCATTGCCTTAAAACAGCCGCTATGTAATGACATCGACTTTGATTTACTTAGTGTTCATTATGTAACACGCAGCCAAGCAGAACGAAGTACGATCCAAATTCAGTTAGCAAAAAATCATCCTGACTATACAAAGCTTGATGGCATATTTTATATGTTGGATGAAAATGAAGATTTTGATCAAGCTGTAGAATTGCTGAAGAATAGTTACTTTTTTTATGCCGATGTCGACAATTTAGATTAAAAATAAACAATACAAAACTTTGATTTAGCGTAAATCTGTCGTGATTAATTTTACAGTTATAATTTTAGCCATAAAAAAAAGCACCCTAAGGTGCTTTTTTAAGATTCTTAACTTATGGCTTAACCACTACCATAATTTGAATCGCTTCTGGTATAACCGCTAGACCATCAAGCAGTGTTAAACCTTCTTTTTGCAGTTTTTGTAAACGTGCAATTTCGTCTTCACGAATACTTGGGTTGAACTGCTTCAAATAAGTTAAACGGTCAATTTCATATTGCCATTTGCTACCGTAGATTTCTTTGGCTTGTTGTTTAAAGCCCGGTAATGCACCACGAGCAATTTCAAGCGCTTGCGTATAACGCTGTTCAATGACATCACGACGCGCCTTAACCACTTGGCGGCAACTGTTGCCATCAAGATGATGTAAATAAGGACGTAAAATTTCAGGTGCAATTTTTTGCGATAAATCCTGACCTTTTTCGCTCAGTAATACACGAACCAACTGTTGTGGCAAACTTGACGGCAAATTCAATGCTTTCGGTGCAACGACATCGACTTTAAACCACACTTCCATTAACACAGAACCTTGCGGTAAAGCGGCCGATTTCAATACAGCAACGTTGGTACTACCAAAGCCTTGCGTATTAATCATTTCCATCACACTTTCAGTGAATGGATGCTCAAGTGTTAAATATTGAGCATCTTCACGGATCTGTGCTTGGTCACGATAGAACGTCGCCGTCATACCTTCTTCGTCCAAAGTCAGACCTTGAACTTGCATTTGATCCGTTGGCTTGATGATCACGGTACCATTACTTTGCTCATCAAAATCAATGTTTGTAGACGCCATAAAGCGTTTCATAAACATTGGCAAAGTCGTGTTGTCATCATAATCTTCAAGTGCAGTCACAATTTCTTGTGCCACGATTGGACGGCAAGAGTTGTATTCAAGTAAACGGTCACGACCTTCTTGAAGTTCAGCTTCAAGCGCTTCACGTTGCACACTTACGGCTTCGAGCAGATCTTCAAACTCTTGGCCTTTATCTGCCAACAAACAATCTTTCAGATTGACGATGAAGTTTTCTTGTAAGGTTTGCGCAGTCGGCGAGATATTACAGAAAATATTTAATGCTTCGTTATACCAACGGAACATACGCTCTTGCGCAGTGCCAACCAGATAAGGCACATGAATTTGAATACGATTTTCTTGACCAATACGGTCTAAACGACCAATACGTTGTTCAAGTACGTCTGGGTTTGCAGGCAAGTCAAACAAAACTAAGTCCGATGCAAACTGGAAGTTACGACCTTCAGAACCAATTTCTGAACATAGTAAAATTTGCGCACCGTATGACTCTTCCGCAAAATAAGCTGCTGCTTGGTCACGCTCTAATAGGCTCATGCCTTCATGGAACATCGCTGTGCGAATACCCGCATGCAAACGAAGTACATTTTCTAAAGACTCAACGACTGGACCACTACGTGCAATCAATAACACTTTTTTGTGTTTTAGGTCTGTACGCAGACGTTCCATCAACCACATCACACGTGGGTCGGTTTCCATCCACGAGCCATCAAGCTGCGCTTCTTCAGGCCACATTTGTTCACGTAGCTTGCCATCTTTAGACCAGTTTTCAGGTGCAGGTAATGGCGCAGGCTGACAGTCACGACCTGGGAAGCCTTGAATCGCTTCACGTGTATTACGGAATAAAATACGACCAGTACCATGACGGTCTAACAACTCGTGAATGGCACGAAAGCGTTGTTCTGGCTCGTCAGTAATTCGATGACCTAATAGGCTTTCAATCGCTGCCAAATGCCCTTCTTCGAGTGGCAGATCAGACATCAGCACTTCAGCAATTTTAGCTGTTTGGTGATACTGATCTTCTTCATCCAAGAAACGATCAAGCGAACTAAAACGTTGTGGATCAAGTAAACGTAAACGTGCAAAGTGACTTTCCACACCTAATTGTTCAGGCGTTGCGGTTAATAACAAGACACCCGGTGTTTTTTCAGCAAGTTCTTCAACAAGGTCATAACGGTCATTGCCGCCTTCTTCTTCTGACCACATTAAATGATGGGCTTCATCGACTACAAGCAAATCAAAACCAGCTTCAAGGGCTTGTTCACGCAAGTCATCATGGTCGATCATCAAATCGACACTGGCAATGATGCATTGTTCAGTTAAAAATGGGTTGAGGTCTGGATCGTGCTCTTTAATCGATGCTGTACGTGTCAGATCAAATAATGAGAACTCAAGATTGAAACGACGACGCATTTCAATCATCCATTGATATTGCAATGAATCAGGTACTAAGACCAAGATACGTTCTGAACGACCAGTTTTAAGCTGCTGATGAATAATCAGACCAGCTTCAATCGTTTTACCCAAACCCACTTCGTCAGCAAGTAATACACGTGGAGCAAAACGTTTACCCACTTCATGCGCAATATACAGTTGGTGTGGAATGAGACCCACACGTGAACCCACTAAGCCACGTAAAGGGCTAGACTTCATATTGGCTTGAAGAAGCAGTGCTTCGATACGCAGGTCATACCATTCTTTATAGTCCACTTGGCTTGCAAGTAAACGATCTAATGGTTTTGCTAACTGAATACTTGCACCAATACGTGTTTCATTCAGTGCTTTACGCTCTTCAGTACCATCGGCAAGTTTACGTACCGCGTTATAACGAACCACACCACCACGGTCTTCAAGCGATTCGACAATCCAAATTTGACCTTCTTGGTCTTGGACTTCGTCATTTACATTGAAAACAATACGAGATAAAGGCGCATTGTGACGGGCATAGACACGAGTTTCATCACTTTTTGGGAATAAAATGCTGACCGATCGCTCATCAACATCAATAAGAACACCTAAACCCAGTTCCGTTTCTGTATCTGATAACCAACGTTGACCAATAGCAAACTGCTGCAATTTTTCCACCTTTTTCTCAAGTTCGGTCTGAAAATATTATGCTCAAACTGTGAACGTTATTTGAGCAAAAATCTAGACCATAAAGCAATATATTTTGACATAAAGCCCACTAAATAGTGAGCAGAATTCTTAGGGATTTAAATGATTTTCCTAAAATGGTACAGGACAGTGAAATTCCACTGTTTGCTCTGTTTCAGGATGGTTAAAACTTAAACGCTCAGCATGTAAACATAAACGCGGCATCAGCTTCTGTTGCTCAGGTGTTGCATACAAAGTATCACCAACAATAGGATGACCTAAATATTGCATATGAACGCGAAGCTGATGTGATCGACCGGTAATAGGAGTTAAAACTACACGTGTTACGGCTTGCCCCTGAATCTCAAAATGTTCAGTGGCTTTCCAATGCGTAAGCGCAGGCTTATTGTGTGCAGGATCGGCAATATGCAGTGGCGGATGTTCTGGGTCATATATGACCGGTACATCGACAGTACCTTCACCTTCGAGCGTACCCGCAACCAATGCCTGATATGTTTTTGAAGTTTGACGTTCTTGGAACTGGCGTGAAATTCGATTTTGCCCTTGACGGGTTAATGCAAAAACCAAAATACCTGAGGTATCACGATCCAAACGATGGATGAGCAAGGTATTCGGTTCAATTTTTAATAATCGATTGATAACACAGTCTTGTAAATCTGCTGTTTTTCCCGGAACTGTGAGTAAACCTGCTGGTTTATGGATCACCATAAAGTCAGTATCACGATGTATCAGGTGTTCGGTTAGAAAATTACTCAAAGTTCAATCCAGTTCTGATCTCGAAAAACAAGGCGGCAATAATAAAAAGCTTAGCCAACAATTACAATGCACAAAGCTATATTTCCCGACGTATTTTCCGATTTAGAACAAAAATAATTCCAATTGGCTTTGTTTAATCTGTATTGAGCAATTTTTCTAGCAATGCTTTTAAACTTGCACCATCTAAAAAGTCTTCATAACGAATGTTTGCACCATTGGCACGCCACAACCCAATTAAGCTGACCATGGCAATGGAATCGAGCCCATAACTGCGTAAATCGATTAAGGGATCTATTTCCAATGCGTCCATATCTAACTGTTCTGCGATAGCCAATAATATGCCTTTGGCCGACAAGACGAATTCCGTTGGCGCTGACAGATTCCAAAGCCGCATCAAATTATAACTACTCATATGATGGATACCTTGGCCTGATATGGAGTCCACCCACAGAATATGCTGTTCCTGATTATTCAGCACAATTGCGTCATCAACAATACAGATTTGCTCTGTCACGCTGTATAGATGCGGCAAGATCTGTTTCAGCATAGGCGTGATTTGCCCTGCAAAGATGAGCTGCGGGTGTGTTGTTGCATATTCACCGAGCTGCTGCATGCCTTGAAGTAAATCATCACCATATAAATCGACAATTGGAATCTCTAAGGCTTTGGCTTTATTGGTCAGTTGGATCAAATTTTCCATCAGCTGCGTATCTTGTATGCCCTGCTGCATGCGTAAATTTTGTAAACCAACCAGCACCAATACCGACTGTGTTGATGACAGCTGCCATTTCGCTTGAGAAGGTGCAAATTGGATTTTTTTAGGCATTGGGTAAAGCATACGGGCTCGGTACAAAACTTATGTTAGAACAACTGTTATGTTACCGCAGAACCGAGTCTCAAAGTGGCTTTCATCTTATGATGATGTACTTGGAGGTGATTTCACTTGTTGGACAACTAAAACTGAAATTTGAAGTGAGCTGCAAATTAACTTTTGTGGTTGAAGCGCCCCATTTTCTTCAACACACCTTCTGAAAAATCACTTTTTCATGCCTGCTCGCCGATTTTTGCATGTAGTTTTTTTTAGATCAATTTGCAGTTCTATAAGAGCTTTTAATTGATCGAAAGCTTGCAATGAGGCTGCGATCAATTGATTTTCCCAGTCGATAATTTGGTTTTGATAAAATCAAATTCAGCACTTAATTCAACAAGTGTTTTTCCGCTTTAATCGCAGCAAATGCTCACTTAGCTTTAAAATCATTTGAATGATTTCTTCTTGGTCCATGTGCCATAAAATACTGATATATTGATGTTTACAACATCATTTAGGGAGACAAATATACTTATGTCAATTGTCCAAATTTCCTGATCCTTCTCTCAACAAATTTAATACTTTTTTGAGGCCAATTGTTTGAGCTACTGTTTGTGGAAACACACCTCTTTTATTTTTTAATAGCTCTACACCCGCTTTAAGCACTTCAAATATGTATGATTGTAGGATCTTTCTTAAAGGGTTGTGTTACACAAAACCGCTTTATAGACCTATTTTTGTCTAGTCTAAAAATTATTAGATCAGCCATAAACAAGAATTTTTATTAAAAACTTAAATTATCACTTATAATTCAATACCTTAGAAACGCCAATTATAAAACAAGTCAATTGCTCGTTCTAAAGACTGACTCGCTTCCAAGTACAAACGTTGATTCATTTGATAACGTAAGGTCAGTTTATTCACTGGCGTAAATACCCCGACACCATAACGAATGAATAAGTCAGGTGTGATATAACCCGTCACAGAAACCTGAGTATCATCTCCTGTTCCTTGAGCATCTAATGCCAAACCACTCAGACCAAATGTACGACCAATTTGATTGGTCAATGCACGTGTACCACCCAAGCCCATACTAATACCGGCTGCAGCAATCGTATTGTTCACATCTGAACGGAAACCTTCCGCCTGACTTAAACCTGAACTTCCTTCATTGATACGACCTGTAATTAAGGCATTTAAGGCTTCTTGTTCAGACAGACCTGCATCGTTATACACCTGAATTGCTGGACTTGATGCTGTACCCGTCACACGAACACCAACGGTACTGCCTTGAACGGCTTTATTGGCATCAATATCTAAAGTTGGGTTCGCCAATGGTCCATTAAAACGGGCAATCGCACGGTTCAAGTCCAGACTTTGACCATAAGCTTCGATTTTCACACGCTGAGAAACACCGATTGCACCATTGGCACGCATTGCTGTTTCTAAACCACGTTGTGTCAAATTCAAACGACCAATCAACGGAATTCGGCTATCAAAACCTTGGAAAATCACTTGATTACCAATATTCACCTGTACGTCAGCGCGAATATCCCAAGGACGTGCCGATTTTAAGATCTCAAGTTGGTTATCACCTTCATGTACCACACGTACATCTGAAGATACCCCAACCACTGTTGCAGACGATTCTGGCATCGAAATCAATGCACGCGGCACATCAATTTTACCTTTTAAGGTTAATTTCTTACTGAAAGGCAGCACATCTAAAGATAAATCAGGCGTTACAACAGCGGTGATCAATGGCGCTTGACGGACTAACATTTCATTACCCGTTAAATTCAACTGGATACGTGGATCATTTTTCCAGTCAATATTTCCGGTTAATTTGCCCACACCACGCCCACTGTTAAATGCACCATCAATCGTCGCATGGTTTTGACGTACAGCAGAATACAACTGAATATTGGTCAAGTTCACAGGCAATGAAATCATGCTAATCGAGCCATTTTTCACTCGAATCTCACCATCCATTAAAGGCTGTGACAATGTTCCGCTAATTTTTGCCGCATAAGACAACGTACCGCCCATTGAACGGACATCTTGTATAAATGGTTTTAAGATTTTCAATTGAACTTGGTTAAAGGCCACTTCACCACGGATCGGTTTATTGGCTTTATACGGATCAATAATAATATTGGCATAACCTGTACCAATATCTGGGGCTTTGGTATCGAGTCGAATTTGTAGCCCTTCAGCGACACTTTTCGCCATCAAGCCAACTTCATCATATTTTAAAGTGGATGCTAAATACTGTGGATCTTCAGCTGCTAAACCAAGTAAACCGTCACGAGTCACTAAACGTGCATCAATTTTAGGTTTTGCACCTTTCGCCCAAGACGCTTTTGCATAACCATTCACTTTACCCGTAATCGCCAGGCCTTCAGGCATAAATGCTGCAAAATCATTTAAGTCTAGGTTCTTTGTCACAAAGGATACATTGCCGCGGTTTTTATTCACACGAATCGGCTGATCAAAACATAATTCACTTTGCTGGCTCATCCAACAATGTGCGCCAACAAATAAGTCAGACTGTGCAGTGTTGTAAATAATCGATGCATTTTGACGCTGCACAAGACGGGTACGTAAGGAGTCAAAATCGCCTTTTTGAATCTGACCGAGCCAATTATTTTGTGCGTTAAAACCACCAGCTAACTGCACATAAAATTTTGATAATTTATTTTCAGCACTGACTTTTAATAAATGCGCATTACGTGTTCCTGCTAGTGAAATTTGACCTTTCACAATCTCACGGTTGTTACTGCGTAAATTATCCATCGTTGCCGTTAATAAACTTGGTGAAGTCGCAGAAGTTGGCAACTCGCCTTGCACCCGTATTTTTTTCACACTGAATAAATTATTAAAAGCAAAATCATCTATTGCGATATTGGCAGATGCTTGCAGTCGTGGTTGTGCTTGAACATTTAAGTAGCCATAAGCACGTCCACGTAGGCCTGCATAAATTTCATATAATGCCGGTGCATTAATTTTCAATTGTAAATTTTGTGCATTACCTGTGGCTTGAATTTGGTTATTGGCATAAGCCAACAGTAAATTATTCGCTTCAAACTGTTTTGGCATAAAACCAGATTGATTTGAATTAATCACCATCGCCAAGTTACCTTGACCACGGACAGGTTTGTTATTGATCATACCTGCCAAATTCAGACGTTCAATTTGAATACGTTTTAGCGTATCTGACCACACACCACTGGTTTTTAAATTTCCAGATAATTCACCCCGTACATTTGAGGCAAAGTAATGCGGCTTAAAATGCACCAGTGATGCATTGATATCCCAACCAATGGCTTTTTGTAGTAAAACTTGTCCATTGGCAGAAATTTTACCTGCCACACCATCATGACGCAGCTCGGTAATTTTAATGAGTTCTGGGGTACCAAATACTTTGAAAATCAAACTGCCTTTACTTGCGGCAACTTGGCTTGCATTGAGGCCACCATTATAATTCACAGCAAAAGCTTTAAAGCCTCCACCTTGTTTCTCATCATGGAAAGTCAGCGCAGCAGTAGATTGACCTGTTAAATGAACCGTTTCATTTTGCTGTGCTAGTCGGCCTAACAAATCAATATTATTCAGCTGAATAATCTGTTGATTTGGTTTTGCATAACCATTGGCTTTTAATGACCCTGTAATTTGATCGACAGGCGCAGCAGCTACGATGGTTTGCGGATTGAACTGCTGTGCTTGTACATTGGCTTGCCATTTCAGCATACGTTTTTGATCAGGCAATTCTACAACTGCGTTACCTTTGAGCTGACCTTTGTCGGCCACATAACTAAAGGCAGGGACATTAAGATTGTTATTTTTTAGATTGAGTTTGGCTTGATATTGTCCAGCAGGCAGAGCACCTTTTTCATGTCGTGACACGGTGGTCGCCACATTAATGTTTTGCTGACCTTCTGTAAGCGCCAATTGCACATTGCCCAAATCACTACTCAACCATCCAACATATGGCACTGCACGGTCTATATTTTTCCAAGACACATCCATCAGCATCGGCTGAGCTTTATTATTTTTGGCAGGTGCTTGATCGAGTTTTAAATTCCAAGTTTCATATTGGTCAAAATCCACCAACGCCGTCAGGTGCATGCCTTTTTCAAGGGTCCCTTTAGACGCAATCTTACTGTTTAAATTTACAGGTAGAAAATCTTGAACCACCTGCGGGATCAGCTTATGTTTTGGATTAATTTTATCTAAACGACCGCTTACATCCCAAGTGACCTGATCTTTCCAACTCACCACGCCACCCAAGTTGACAGCGCCGCCCATTACTTGTCCATTTAGGTTAGTAATATCAAGTTGGTTGACCAAGTCCGTACTCATGAGCGCAGTATATTTACCTTCAGGGATATTGGCACCGCTCAGGTCCGTGTCTAAATCTAAATTAAGACGCTGAATATCCCCTTTGAATTTTGCCAGACCATTTTTAGCAAAAAGCTTTTGCTCCGTCAGTAAAGGTAAATGATAGTTTTTAAATTTGAGTGCACCAAACATTGGAACATGTGGACGCATTGGATGAACCACAGCCCAACCAGTTAAAAGATCTGGGGTATGAGTTGCCACACCAGCTTGAATCGTATCAAGAGATCCTTTAGCCACCACTTGAATATCATGAATTTTCAAGCTTTCACGTAGTGAAGGTAAATTGACAATCCCCACAGCATTTAGCGGATACTTGTCTTCAAACTTCATATTCCCAGACGCTTGGCGCACAGACAAATACCCCATATCCATACGGGTATCTTCAAATTTTAATTCCGTCCCTGACCAAAGCGCTTCATTTAATTCAATGTCATAAAAATCTACACCTGAACTGTGCGTTTTAATCAGCATATGATCTAAATCTGCATGATCGACACGAAGTACGAAAGGCAAACGGATTTCACTAAATGCAAAAGGTTTATCGCTAGGTGGGGTCTTGGTAATAATTTGCAGATTTTTAACATCTGCCTTATTTAAATGAATTTCTTTATTAATAATGGCGCGCCAGCCGAGTGTAATATCGGCACGGTCAATCTTTACATCGACAGGTTTTAGCGTAACGAGGACATTTCGTAGAATAATGCCCCGCCACAGGTTACCACCTTCATATTCATAGTGAATGATTTGCTGACGTTCCAGAACACGGTCAAGTAAAAACTTACTGCCTTTGTCTGTAGAGAACATAACTGCTAATGCAGCCACCAAAAAGATAAGCACGAACACGAAGGTCAAAATGACACTTCGAAGAATACGACGCTTCTTCGGCAGTTGTTCTACCGGCGTTTCGTTTTCTGGTTCTTGCTGCTCTTGTTCAGTCATAAAAAACACATCACCTAAAAATTATAATTGTGAACCAATAAAGAAATGTAAACGAATTGGTTTGCTGTCGTCAGAAAGTCCCGTAGCCACATCTAAACGAATTGGACCAATTGGCGATGCCCAACGTATCCCCACACCTGCGCTATATGCAGTCGGTGTATTAAAGTCTTTATCGTAAGCATTACCGAAGTCACTAAAGACCGCAGCACGCCAACCTTCTTTAAATTGGTAGTTATATTCTAATGAGCCAGTTGCCAAAACTTGACCACCAATTTTATAGCCATCTTCTTCAGCCGCTAAACTCTTATAGTCAAAGCCGCGAATGGTTTGGTCACCACCGGTAAAATAGCGTAAGTTATAAGGAACTTTATCAAAGTTCTCTGTCAGAATATAACCTACATCACTGCGCCCCACGAACTGGTGATTATCATTTTCACCCAATGAATAAATAAAGCGCCAGCCCGCATTCAAGATAGCCATATCAACATCCGAAAGTAAGCTTTCACTTCCGACTTCAACTTTATAGGTTTGCTTTATCCCTTTACTTGGATTCACACGTTTATCTGAGTCGGTTCGAGAAATTTCATAGCCAAACATTAAGGATTGCTGTTCATTGTTAGTATTGACCAAGAACGCATCTGGAATATCATCACTAGGATTAAGTCCGTCATCAGTAATACGGTCCAAACGATAACGTAAACCAAAGGTATGCTGCCAACTACCACGGGGGTTTTTAATAATCCGGTCCACACCCGCTACAGCAGATTCAATGGAAAGATTAACACCTTGACCGACATCATCACGTTCTTCACGTTCATAACCACCGACTAAGCTGACATAGTCATTTAATGGGTGGTTATATGGAATGTTATAGCGTCCATCAATCGATTGACGGATTTTGGATACTTCCATGTTGGCGTCAAAAGAATGACCACGTTTATTCACGATGGCACGGCGATACTGGCCACGAACACGTGTGCCTGTATCAGTACCAAAACCTGCACCAATTTCTGCACTATTCAGCTTGTCTGCATTCAGTGTCACGATCACAGGGACTTTTTTATCTTCGCGTGCTTGCGCTTTTAAGCGATCTTGTTCTGCTTGTTTGGCATCTTGCGTATCTTGCAAACTGCGTAATTTAGAGGATTGCTCTGCATCATTCACCCCCGCAAATTGGTCTTCATCAACCACTTTTTGCGTGACTTCTTTATTCGACATCACTTCAGTTTTATCTTTCACCACTTGTGAACTTTCAGACAACTGATTTTGATCAACCAAGGTCTGAATATCTGGTGGCAGTTCAAGCGGCTTTTCAATCGGGTCTGGTCGAATCGCATCAACCAAGGTGTAGTTAAAATAGCGCGAGTTCGTCAGGTTATTGGCCAAACCATTCACACGCCAGAAAGTATAGTCAGCACCGTCTTTCCACGTCACCAAGCTTTCTAAAATATCGCGATCCAATGGAAACTCTGCATTCGGATCACTCATTCTAAATTCGACTTCGCCCAGCTTATAACGCTCGCCCGTTTCAAAGCGCAAATTGATATCGGCTGTATTTTGTGGTTGAGCCACTCTTACATCGTGCAAACGCCAGTACGAGTCGAAATAACCGTTATTAGTTGCTGCATCATTAATTCGGCCTTTCGTCGTTTCGTATTTACCATGATTAAGAATGTCACCTTCTTCCTGATCTGGTAATACACCAATCACCTGAAACTGAGCTTGGTTCGCCCCAGCCCCAGAAAATTCAACATTCTGTTTTTCAATTTGCACAGGCGTATTTGGTGTAACCAATACACGAACTTTGCTGTCAGACACTTTTTCAAATTTGAATTCAGATTGATAGAAACCCACGGCTTGCGCGGCTTGATTGGACAAGCTACGTAATTGAGGCAAAGCTGATGGAAAATCACTAAAGGATTCTTGAGTAAAACTTGAAAGCTTGCCTTTAATATTGGCTTTGAGATCTTCCAGTGCCGCACCGTAGGCTTTACTCGACGTTTGACTGGTATTATGTGCTGATGTAATTTCAACATCCGCACTAATTCGTGGCACTTTTGCCGTGTTCATCTGACGTGGCGGACGTACTTTATATAATAAGCGCTTGAAAATACCCGGCTCTGCATCATCCTCAACTGTTGGGTTATGCAGCTCTTGCAGAGTATTGGCATTTTCATTTCGTGTCGCGGTAATTTCATTATCCGAACGAATTTCACCCATGAGCTGATCAATATTGACTGGCGCTTGGTTAATTTCCGTTAACTCTTTTTGGGTAATATCTGCAACAGCAACTTCTGTTTGCTGTGTTGCACGGTACTCCTGCGCTTGACGTTTGGCTTCTTCAGCAACTTGGAAGATTTCATTCGCCATGTTTTGATCAACAGGTGTCACGGGTAAGTTTTCTAAATCTTCAAACTCAATGGGTTTAAATTCTTGTAGTTGAGTTCCTGCTTGCTGCTGTTCTTGCAGCATTTTCATGCTATCAACAGATTCTTCTGGTTCATTTATATTTTCAATTTTTTCAATTGCTTCAGGCGTCGATAGCCCTTGCTTTACAGCCTCATCCTTGATTTCAGCAACAATCTCTGCTTTTGTATCGGTAGATGTTGGAACCGTTTCTGCGGGAGTTTGGGCGAAACTATGCTGAGCACACAAGGTCAAAAAGATGCTCATATATAGACTTTTATTGCTATGATGCTGTCGTATGCAGTGAGCCATACTGTGATGAAGCATTGTTTTTTTAAACTTGATTTTTGCAGGCATAGCAAACTCTAACAAATTTCATTATGTAATGGACTTAGTCAATCAGATTTAGAGCTAAAGATCTTATATCTATTGGTTTTTCGCCATCCCCAAACTCAAAAACATATTACATGATTTTTTTAGAGATTTTACCAATCACTCACATTTCTTAATAAAACTTAATGTAGCAAGACGCTTATGAATAACAACGAACATCTGCTAGGTACACGCCGTTTCCTGCCTATGTTTTTGACCCAATTTTTTGGGGCGCTCAATGACAATGTCTATAAACAGGCTTTATTGTTGGTCATCACCTATGGATTAATCCAACAACAGGCATTACCCATCAGCACGCTAAACAATCTAGCTGCATTATTGTTTATTTTACCCTACTTTATTTTTTCAGCGACAGCGGGACAGATCGCAGATAAGTTTGAACGTTCACAACTTGTCCGTGGTATCAAAATTTTAGAAATTATCATCATGATCATCGGCAGTATTGGCTTTCTGACCAGTCATTTATGGTTATTATTGCTGGCGTTATTTTTGATGGGGACCCATTCGACATTTTTTGGTCCAATCAAATATGCGATTTTGCCTGAAATTTTAAAGCCCAATGAACTAATGTCAGGCAATGCGCTCTTCCAATCGGCAACGTCCATGGCGATTTTATTCGGGATGATCTTGGGTGGTGCTGTGATTGCTTCATCACAAGGCAATTTAATGTGGATCAGCCTGACAGTGATGACCATCGCTATTTTAGGTTATATCACCAGTCGTTTTATTCTTAAGCAAAATGTCACAACACCGGATTTAAAAATCGATTGGAACTTTTTCCGTACCAGTTACCAAACGATGAAATATGCCAAAAGTTTACCGCTGATTTTTACCATTTTATTGGGGAACTCGTGGTATTGGTTTTATGGTGCAACCTACCTCACTCAAATTCCACAAATGACTCAGCAAAACCTACATGCTTCTGAAAATGTCGTTAGCTTGCTATTGACCTTTTTCTCTGTCGGTGTGGGCGTGGGTTCATTGCTTTGTCGTAAATTGGGCGGCACCCAAGTCAATATTAAGATGGTTCCAATCGGTGCTGTAGGTTTAACGGTATTTGCACTGTATTTAGCACTTAGTTTAACGCTTGTCCCGACTCAAACTGGCCCACTTATTACCCTTTCAGAAGTTTTTCATCAAGGTTGGGGCTATTACCATGTCATGATTGCCGTGACTTTATTGGGTATTAGTGGTGGTTTTTACATCGTTCCGCTCTATGCAATGATGCAAGCTTACTCTCCACGCTCACATCGTGCGCGAGTCGTTGCCGCAAACAACATTTTAAATGCGGTATTTATGGTATCTTCTGCTATATTTTCAATTATCATTCTGAGTGTTTTAAAGATTGATATTAAGATACTTTTTTGTATAACCGCAGTGCTCAGTGCAATCTTTTGTATTTGGCTGCTATTACACATCAAACCTTTGCTTCAAACTACGCAAGTCTCTCTGGAGGATTAATCCATGCGTCAATTTACAGGTGTCGACAAACTTATTCACTCATTTGATCAGGCCTTACGTAGTTTAGTTCCCGGAGCAACGGCTGCACATCGTGATAATCCGTCGGTTGCTGAAAAGACTCAACTTGCAGTCAGCGAAGCACGCCATGTGGCAGGTCTAATGCGGGTCAACCATAGTGGTGAAGTGTGTGCTCAAGCGCTTTATCATGGCCAAGCCCTCACCGCGAAACTTCCAAATGTACGCCGTGAAATGGAACAAGCTGCGATTGAAGAACAAGATCATTTGGCTTGGTGTGAAGACCGCTTAAAAGAATTAGACAGCCATACCAGTCTGCTCAACCCTATTTGGTACGGCCTTTCTTTTGGGATGGGTGCATTGGCAGGTATTGCCGGTGATAAATACAGCTTAGGTTTTGTCGCTGAAACTGAGCGTCAAGTGAGCCTGCATTTAGAAGATCACATCCGCCAACTTCCTGAACAAGACGAACGTTCACGTAAAATCTTAGTGCAAATGAATGAAGATGAGCTGCATCACCGTGATACAGCACTCAATGCAGGTGGTGTAGACCTTCCTGTTCCAGTTCGTATTGCCATGACTGGTATTTCAAAGCTGATGACCAAAACCAGTTATTACATTTAATGATTTTCGCTAAGTTTTATAAATAGTGAAAAAAAAGCCTGCAATGATGCAGGCTTTTTTATGAGAAATCTTTTGACTTTAATACAATAATTCCTTCACCATCAAAACAGTTTATAGGCTGCCATCGACTTGGTGTAAACCAATCAAAATTCAAACTATAACGTTGTGCAGTGGACGGATAACCTGATCCCCCTAATTCAAGCAGCCATCCTGCCGGACAAATTACTTTTTGGTTATTCATCATAACGGTTTGATCATGTGCCAACTCAAGCAATAAATGGCGATGCAGCTCAAATGCAATAACATCAAATCCAGCTATTTGAATCGGCTGTGGAAAACGAGCCGATGTCAAACCTTGACGAATATCAGTCATCTGTTCCAGAGTATAATCGGTTTCAAATGATCGGTTAATCCACGTGCCTTCAGGCAGTACAACCTCTCCAAAGTTTAAGGGTTCCTGCAACTGTATATGAATTTTCTTTTGATGCTGCCACTCTGCATAGTCAGAACTAAGATCTGAAATCACGAACAATCCCAGCGTTACTGCAACAAATAAAGGGAAAAACAATACGCCAGATAAACCAATTTTAAGTACCGCATTTACTTTATATGGTCGATTTTTTTGCTTTTTATACCAATTATTCCAACTCAACCAAATCGCAATGACAATAAATAGCACCAAAATCGCAAAGCAAATAATAAGGAAACCTCCCGCACCCACACCATAACCTAAGCCCATATTGCGCTCACTAAATATCCCTTTAAATCTTTTGATTATGTTTTGACGATTTTATCAGATCAGCCACGTTCACTTTATCAATGTTGATGATGCTTACGCCACCACTTCAACACCGTATAGAGCACACGGAAGAATACGATACATAAAATAACGGCAATAACGATGTAAATATCTTGATGATAAGGCAGCATTTTCGCCCAAAATAGATGTAAATAATGACTGATTTGGAAGCCAATCGTTGCGACCAACATCGCCCAAATAAAACAGGCAACCAGATTAATCAGCACATATTTCCAAACAGGATAAGCACGCACACCTACTGCAATAGGTAAAATAGTTCTAAAACCCCAAGCAAAGCGCATAAATAAAATGGTCAAAATAGGATAACGTTCAATAAACTGGCTCGCACGATCGAATTTTTGTGCAAATTCTGCATTCGACTGGATAAGTTTTTGCCCATAGCGAGCGCCCATTTGATAATAAAACTGATCGCCAATAAAACTGCCCAACATCGCCACTGCAATCAACATTGGAAAATGAAGTATGTGTTGATGGACGGCATAGGCGCCAATCATCAGCACTGTTTCTCCCTCAAACAATGTGCCAATAAAAATCGCAATATAGCCATAATGCTGAATCAGATCAGTCCAGTTCATATCATTATTTTGAAGCTAAAAAAGATAATGTAATCCTGCGACAGCCTATACGCTAGCGCATACCATGACAGGATTTGAATATTTTTGTTATTGTTTATCTAGCATAGTTAGGTCAGTTTGAAATACCACTCATGTGCATTGAAAACATTGCGTTTCATTCGCTCAATCCACTAAAACTTTTTGACAACTCACCATAGGAAATTGATGTGCTGGATGTTCAAACATCTCATTTTTCCAAATGTCGAACATTGGAATTTTAACATCGAGTGCTAATGGCAGTTTTTTCGGATTAAATTGCATGTGCGCTAAGCCTTCGCCCCACGCGATCAGATCTAGATCCAAAGCGATATTATGAGACGGACGAACACGACCTGAGTCTGCTTCCATTTTTTTCAGTAAGGTGCTGATTTCATCTACAGATAAACTGCTTTTCACCAAACAAGCTGCATTCCAATAATCCGCCCCAATGCCATCACGACAAGGAATCACATAAATTTTGGAAAATTCAGCATGACCCAAAGCCTGAATTTGACGTAAAGCCAGTTGAAAATGCAGTTTGGGATTGAAATTACTCGCCAGAGCTAGGGCGAAAATCGTTTCGGTGGCGTTCAAGACGAATTCCTACAGAATTGGCTTGCGCGATAATGGCAGGCTTCCGGATGGTAATCATAATAGATTCAATACTGTCATAGGTAGCGAAAAGTGCATCAATCACCAGTTTTGCTGCATGTTCGATCAATTTAGGTTGAGCAGTTTGAATGACTTTGGCTGATATTTCGCAAATTTCAGCATAATTCAAGGTATCTTCAAGCTCATCTGACTGAGCCGCCTGCGCTAAACTGGTTTGAATATTGAGGTCGAGCATCAAAGGCTGAATAATCTGACGCTCCCAATTGAAACAGCCGATGACGGTCTCAACTTTCAAACCTTCAATGATAATTGCGTCCATTCTTACACTCAAATTAAAATCTTAAACATCGATAAAATCCTCCTGTTAAAGAAGGAGGGTTTTATTTATATCTTGCGGCTAAATTATTGCTTCAACAATAAATTAGGGTCCATAGTCTGCACCATTTGAATACGCTGGTCTGCATAAATATCAGTATATGGCGCAAGGATGCGCATAAAGCGGTCAAAGTACAACATTTGTTTGAATAATAAAGCGAAGTCACGTGGGAAGCGAATACCATGACGCTCTCCGACTTGTACCATATCCATCATGATGTCATTCAAATCGGCAGGATTTGAGGTTAATAATTCCTGTGGATCAGCCAAAAGCACACCGCTAAATAAACGCTCTAAATCGGCAGCTAAGACTTGTGTGTCAATTTTGACAGCCGTCATGCCCATTTTCAGCATGTTTTCAGCCATCAAGTTGTAGTCAGTTTTTTGTAGGGCATCCATAAACGCAATACATGCTGTCCACACTTCAGGTTTCAACTGGCCCACGATACCAAAATCGATGAAGCCTACTCGACCATCTTCTAGCAGCATCAGGTTGCCTGCATGTAAGTCTGCATGGAAACTGTTACATAACATCAAGCTGCCAAACCATGTATTCATCGCTGTCACCAAAACTTGCGATGGATCTTTAGCGACTTTCTTGACCACGTCAAAATCGGTCAATGGCACGCCGTATAAACGTTCCATGGTTAAGACACGACGTGTTGAATATTGGTGATAAACCTTTGGTGCTGTTGCGGCTTTGTTTTGAGTTACGTTCAGATAATTCACAAAGTCGTCAAGATTTTGAGCTTCTTCAATAAAGTCCACCTCACGTACCATGCGAACTTTAATTTCTTCAACGATATCTGCAAGTGAAGCAAATTTGACTTTGGGTACAGCTTTTTCGACCAGTTTAGTAGCCCAATGTAAGACGTTTAAATCTGTATAGAGAATCGTCTCGACACCCGGTTTTTGCACCTTAATAACAACATTTTCACCAGTGACCAATTTAGCGGCATGCACCTGTGCAATCGATGCAGAAGCCAAAGGCTTTTCATCAATTGAAGCAAATATTTCATCTAAATTACGACCAGCAAATTCTGAAGCCAATACCTGCTGCACATAACTAAACGGCAATGACGGTGTCTGATCTAAACAGCCTTGGAACTCTTCGACATATTCACGCGGAAATAAAGAAGGTGTACTGGCAATAAATTGACCCAATTTAATATAGGTTGAACCTAGTGATTCAAAAGTTTCACGCATTAATTTTGCGTTACTTGGTTTTTCAGTTGCATATTTAAAGCCGGCTTTCGCCGCAACGACAGCGGTCTCACCCATGCGGGCAACCGAGCGAATTCCATCTAACCAGATATTGTTTTTCATAATGTCTTAGAAAAAAATAATTAACGTGAGTGTAGCAAAAAAATAAGGGCTTGCTGCTTTATCTTGCCTGACAGATTGGACAATCGGGATCTTTTTCAAAAGCGAGAATTTTTTGTTTCATTGACCGACCATCCCACAACAAAAGCTTTTGTTTCAGTGCTGTCGTCCCCAAACCCAAATAGAGTAAGGCATGATGTGCTTGCAAACTTGCCATAACATTTGGTGTGGTTGCAAGCACACCCGAGTCTGCACAGCGCAAACTTTCACTGGTATGATGTTCTTTTGGAAATAAACATTCATAACAGGCAGCATCGGCTTCAACCATAAATAACTGCCCTTGAAAGCCAATTGCAGAAGCACTAATCAGCGCCACACTATTTTCTACGCAGCTTGCATTGACCAAATAACGCGTGCTGAAATTATCACAACCGTCGAGAACCAAATCTTGCTGTGAAATCAATATCTTTGCGTTGCTTTCATCTAATTTTGTGGTATAGCTTTGCACTCGGATATGCGGGTTAATCGCTTGTAAGCGTTTAGCCAAAATTTCAGCTTTATAAAAACCTACATCGTGTTCGATATACGCGATTTGTCGTTGCAAATTACTGATTTCAATGCGATCTGCATCGATTAAAGTAATTTGTCCGACGCCTGCACGTGCCAATAATTCGGCTGTAGTACAACCAATTCCACCACACCCTACGATGAGTACATTGGCAAGTTTTAGCTTCTCTTGCGCATCGATGTCCCAACCATCAAGCAATATTTGACGGCTGTATAGATGCATTTCATCATCACTTAATTCCATGTCTGAATCTAGATCGAGCTGTGCATCCATGTTCTGCTATCTCATTTAAAACATAAAACCGAGGCCATTATAACGAGCAATCCAAAGATAAGGACGAAAATAAATATTCAATTTTGCTATGAAAATTTAGGCATTCACATTTTAAACAAAGCCTGAATACTTTGTTCAATTGCCGTATACACCTGCTGCATATCGATCTGCTGATTTAAAAATAGTAAATCGACGAAAGGCTTCGAAATGGTTGCACCAAATAACATATCCGCCATGATATCTGCATTTAAGTTCAATACAAATTGGGCACTTGGAATATGACTCACAGTATGAATCAAATGATCTCGGCTTTTGGCGATACCTTTTTCATAAAAAGTATCACTTATACCATCAACACCTACACGCTCTGCAATCGCCAGTCGGCACAACTTGATATGCCGCTCGGACAGGACATGCTCAGCGATTTTCTTCAGTTGATTTTGCAAGGCCAACACACGATCTAAACTATTGGCATCAAAAGCATCTTCAGTCCAGATATAGGACGACTCAACCAATGAAATAAGCAGTTCACGTTTATCAGAAAAATACACATATAGCGTTTTTTTAGACATACCTGCTGCGGTCGCAATTTCAGACATGGTGACATTTTCAAAGCCCTTCTCACCAAAGAGTTGTTCTGCAATAGAAAAAATTTCTGCACGCCGCTGTTCTGCCGACATGACCAAAGGACGGCCTAGTTTTGCCAATGCTGCTCTCTTTGACTTAGGAAACCGATAAGTTTCAGAATGCGCTGCTTTCCACAAGATCCAACCACATTATGACAGCATCAAATACACGTGCAATGCCCATACTCATTGCATTACTCGCAACCATCGGCCCGATAGGTATTGATATGTACCTACCAAGCATTCCCGTTATGGCAACATCTTTAGGGAGTAGCGAAGGTGCGATCCAACTGAGTTTGATGACATTTTTTGTGGGTTTAATGCTTGGCCAGCTGATGTATGGCCCACTATCGGATAAATTTGGCCGTAAGCCGCTTATTTACTTAGGTTTAGGGATTTATATTTTAGGCTCGATCGGCTGCACATTTGCACAAAGCGTTGAACAATTACAATGGATTCGCTTTATTCAAGGTTTAGGTGGTTCAATTGGGATGGTGATTGCCTTTGCGATTATCAAAGATCAGTTTCAAGGCCCGGCAATGGGCAAAATGATGTCAATGGTTTTGGCGATATTAGGCCTTTCACCGGTGGCTGCACCTCTAATTGGCGATGGCTTACAGGCTTTAGGTTCATGGCGAAATATTTTTATTTTTTTAGCCGTATATGCCGCGATTGTATTGGCAGCCGTTGCAATGCTACTCCCTGAAACACGTCAAGTGGAATTGCGTCAACAATTCAAGCTCTCACAAACCATCAAATTATATGGGCAAATTATCAGGGATCGTAAGTTCATCATTTACTCACTCACACTGTGTATTGCACAAGCTGGCTTCTTTGCCTATATCGCTGGTTCAGCCAGTGTATTTATCAGTGAGTATCAGTTGAGTTCTACCCAATTTAGCCTGCTCTTTGCATTCAATGCATTTGGTTTAATTGCTGCTGCAATCTTTAACCCCAAAGTGCATGAAAAATTTGGACCACTGAATGCCTATAAAATCATGAACAGCAGTTTCTTACTCATTATGGCTGTATTGCTCCTTGCACAATGCTCAGGCTATTCAAATCTAATATTCTTCTGTAGCGCACTATTTATCGCCGTTGCACTTTTAGGTTTCATTATGCCTACCGGAAGCCATTTGGCTCTTATGTTTCAGCATAAAAATGCTGGTACAGCATCTGCATTATTAGGTGCTTTACAATTTGGCTTTGGTGCGATCATTACAACTTTAACCGGTAAATTTAGTAATTTTGGCAGCTTAGGTTTAGTCACAATCATGTTTGCTTGTGCACTTATTTCTGCACAGCTTTGCCTCATTAGCTTTCCAAAACATTTACCGATGTCTCAGCATTAAAATTGCAAACTCAAAAATAATTATTATCCAACTTAAATAAGCAAATCAAAAAAGGCTGCATTTACGCAGCCTTTCCTTTAATCTATCTCAGCCTAAACTTAACTGACCTTTTGAATTAATTGCGCTTTGGCCACTTCTTGTTGCTTTAATAAGTTACGTTGGATTTTTCCACTCGATGTTTTAGGCAACCCATCTACAAATTCAATTTCTTTTGGATAAGCATGCTTGGATAAACGAGATCGTACATAAGCTTGTAGCTTGTCCATGAGTTCTGAACTTGCTTGATATTGTGGTTTCAATACCACAAAAGCTTTGACCAATTCTGTACGCTCAGGATCAGGCTTACCGACAACTGCCGATTCTAAAACCTCTTCGCACTCTAATAATGTACTTTCCACATCGAAAGGTCCTACACGATAGCCTGATGTTGTAATGACATCGTCAGCACGTCCTACAAAATCAATGCCGCCTTCTTCGTTTAAACGAACAGTATCACCAGTTAAATAGTAGTTCCCGACAAAGGCTTTACGGTTATTGCCGCCATAGCCCGTGAACCACATGAGTGGAGATTGCGACCAGTCTAATGCCAATGTTCCAATCCCACCACGTTCAATTTCTTGATGGTCTTTATCAAGCACCGCGAAACGATGTCCCGGTATAGCAAAACCGGCTGAACCCACTTTTTTGTAGTGTTCTAAAGCATGATGATTTGCAATCACCATACCGAGTTCCGTTTGTCCATATTGGTCATAAATATTGACGTTTAAGTCGTGATTAAACCATTGAATCACTTCGGGCGTTAGTGGCTCTCCTGCGCTACTCACAACCCGTAAATGTGATTTTATGGGTTCATCAAATTTTTCTTTAAACCCAAAGAACATACGAAATGCCGTTGGTGAACCGGTCAAATTACTGACTTTATATTTTTTAATGACTTGAAGTGCATGATCAACACTAAAAGCCCGTTCATCCATAATAATGCTGTGCCCTAAACTTAAAGGCCCTGCAATTCCATAGTACAAACCATAAGCCCAGCCCGGATCTGCCAAATTCCAAAATGAATCTTCATCACGCAAATCAACCGCATGTGTCATATACCCTTTAAATGCCAACAACGCTTTGTGCGGCACAGGGACAGACTTGGCTAAACCGGTCGTTCCTGAGGTAAACATCATTAAAAATTCATCATCAAATGAACGCGGTACTGAGTTAAATGTGGTGTCATGCAGTTGCAGCTCTGACCAAAAGTCAGGATCTGTCTGAATTGCTTGATCGGCATGCACGGTTAAAATATGTGGTAAATCAATATGATTGAGTTTTGAGCGTTGCTCAGTGTTGGTTACAATCAGCTTTGTTCCCGCAGTTTGCACCCGATGTTCAATCGCTTTAGACTCAAATGCCGTAAACAACGGCTGATAAATTGCCCCTATACGCCATGTTGCCAAAATAGTAATCAACAACTCTGCTGTGCGTGGTAATAGACCTGCAATGCAATCACCTGCTTTCAGTCCAATGCGCTGATAATAATTCGCCAATTGTGCAGAAGCTAAATCTAATTGCTCAAAAGTCCATTGCTCAGATTCACCATTTTTACTTTCCCAGATCAGCGCAGTTCTATTTTGCCCAACATAGCGCCCACAACATTCATCATAAGCATTGATTGAACTTGGCGTACCGACCAATTGTTCTGTAACAATCTTTTCAAAATTAAAATCACGATATGCTTGTTCTAGTGTCTTCATGACGACAATTCCTATCCTGTTCTCTATGATTCAAAGTGCAATACTTTGAGGTTTATTGATCTTGTTGTTATACCGCTGCGTATCCGTGACGATTCCTTTGCCACGTTCGCTTTTACTGCTATTCCATACACCGATTGCAATGTCGGTTTTTAGTTTTGTAACTTATACTTTGTTAAACTATCTATTCGTAAATTACCTATTCTTAGACTGTCTATACCTAGATAACCATGTTTGGATATCCCCTGCAATTTCCATAACCATCAACGCCATTGCAGGGTTTGAACATCGACTAAAGTCTATTTTTTAATCAGCTACCTTTGGTTACTTCACGTGCTATCACCAGCCGCTGAATGTCCGATGCACCTTCATAAATTTGACTGACACGCACATCACGATATATTCGTTCTACTGGAAAATCAGATACATAACCGTAGCCCCCATGGATTTGAATGGCATCTGAACACACACGTTCAGCCATCGTCGATGCAAAAAGTTTCGCCATTGAGGCTTCTTTTAAACATGGAAAACCGGCATCTTTTAACGTCGCTGCATGGAAGATCAATTGGCGTGCTGCCTCAATTTGGGTGGCCATATCTGCTAGGCGAAATGCCACGGCCTGATGCTGTACAATCTCCACCCCAAATGCCTTGCGTTCATTGGCATATTCAACGGCAGCATCTAATGCTGCTCGTGCCATACCCACAGACTGCGCTGCAATACCAATTCGACCTGACTCTAGGTTTGATAAGGCAATTTTATAACCTTCACCCTCTTGGCCTAAGAGACTGTCTGCAGGAATACGACAGTGATCTAAAACAATAGTTGCTGTATCGGAACAATGCTGACCCATTTTTTCTTCTAATCGCGATACGATATAACCTGGTGCATCCGTCGGCACTAAAAAGCACGAAATCCCTTTTTTACCTGCAGACTTGTCCGTTACCGCAAAAACCAAGGCTACTTGGGCATGTTTTCCTGTGGTAATAAATTGCTTGGTGCCATTTAATACCCACTCGTCACCATCACGCTCCGCTTTGCATTCCAGTGCGCTCGCATCTGAACCCACTTGTGGTTCTGTTAGGCAAAAACAACCTAACCATTCGCCAGTGGCTAATTTTTTTAAGTATTTTTCTTTTTGTGCTTCTGTACCATAACGCTGCGTAATGCCACATGGCAGTGAGTTTTGTACGCTGACAATTGTCGAAATCGCACCATCACCTGCAGCAATTTCCTCTAAGGCAACAACCAAAGACACATAGTCTAAACCTGCACCACCCCATTCGTCCGAAACCGTCATGCCTAAAGCACCCAGCTCACCAAGTTCCTTTAGCTCTTGTGCAGGAAATGATGCCGTTTTGTCACGCTCTGCTGCCGTCGGTTTCAGTTTTTCTTGCGAATAACTTCGCATCATGTCCTGAACCATTTTTTGTTCATCATTTAAAATCATGAGACTTCCTTTTCTAAATCTTTTATAGCGTGTATAGCTTTAATTTTTGGATAACTGCGGAATTAAAAATACTTTGGCTGTATAAAGCAAAGTTGGATACACGACGACGTCATTTGCAACTGTCTGAGGCAGGACGCCATTAATCTCAAATGTTTCTGCGACCTATAAATCAATAAATACTTGATGACGAGTTTTGCAAATGACAATGGTTTTGGTTACTTTTGCCGAAACAAAAGTAATGAGATGAGCTACTGTCAACGAAGTTATTCTCGATAAGACTCCGTCGTAGAAGCCTGAATAAGCAGTTTTAATAAATAACTATTTAGGCTGCATACGAATCGCGCCATCAAGACGTATCACTTCGCCATTGAGATAAGCGTTTTCAAAAATATGCGTCACTAATTTTGCAAACTCTTGTGGTTTTGCTAAGCGTGGTGGGAAAGGCACCATTTGCCCCAAAGCATCTTGTACATTTTGTGCCAAGCCTTTGAGCATCGGCGTTTCCATAATGCCCGGAGCAATGGTCATCACACGAATCGACTCACGTGCAAGCTCACGTGCAAGAGGTAATGTCATTGCAACCACTGCCCCTTTAGATGCTGCATAAGCCGACTGACCAATTTGACCATCAAAAGCTGCAACCGACGCCGTATTCACAATCACGCCACGCTCTTCTTCACCTGCTTTTAATTCATATTTAGCAATCAGTTGTGCCGCATAGCGCAGCATGTTGAATGTACCTGAAACATTAATATTTAATACTTTTTGGAACATCGCCAAATCATGTAATCCGTCACGCCCTAAAACTTTTGCAGAGGGTGCGATACCTGCACAGTTCACTAAGCCATTGAGTTGACCAAATTCAGCTTCAACTTGTGCAAAGAAAGCGCCGACCGCTTGTTCATCAGTGACATCCAATTGAACAAATTTGGCATGATCACCTAGTTGACGTTGCATCGCTTCGCCATGCTCATGATTCATATCCACAATAATCACTTTGGCACCCAAGCCAATCAGATGTGTTGCTGTCGCAGCGCCTAGTCCTGATGCACCACCTGTCACAACAAAAACTTTTCCTTTAATGTCCATAGCATTTCCCTATTTACGATGTCTTGTTTTAAATTCGACTTAAGATGCAGAGTAAACAGAGAATTTATTCAGTACAATTTCCAAATGTTGCATCTTTTCTGATGTATTTGGACAATTCTGAACAAGGACCTATCCGCACATATGCCGAAGCATGGACTCGAATACAGCAAAGGGACGATTTCTATCGACTTGGTGCATGAAGCATTACACGATGCGCAAAAAAAGCACTTTGATATTTCTGCTATTTTACAAAAGTCTGGTATACCCTCAGAGTTACTGCTATCGAGTAAAACCAGAGTTTCCGTTTCACAATATGCGGCTTTATGGACTCATCTTGCAGATGTGATGGATGATGAATTTTTTGGCATGGATCGGCATGCTATGCGACGTGGTAGTTTTAAGCTACTGTCGAAAATGGTCATGCATAACAGCACATTGGGTGATGCACTCAAGCAAATCCTACAATTTTTAAATCTGGTTTTAGATGACTTACATAGCGATTTAACCATTGAAGATCACTTTGCTTATATCGTGATCTATGACCAACATGCGCCTAAACGCATGTTCAGCTATGCCACATATTTAATGCTCATCCACACGCTACTGTGCTGGCTAAGTGGTCAACGGATTTTATTAAACCAAATCCAATTTAAATGTGATGCACCGCTTGATGATCACGACTATAAAGTTCGCTTCTGCGAAAATATTCATTACCAAGCCAGTCAAAACTATATACAGCTCGATGCCAGTTATTTAAGCCTTCCCATCAAACAAGACACACGTTCCTGGTATCAATTCCTACAACAAACGCCTGAAAACCTCTTGGTTCGTTTTAAAAACCCGTATGCACTTAGCAGCCAAATTCGCAAACAACTCTTAGACGTTTCTCCTGCCGAATGGTTAGAGTTTTATGAGTTGGCAGTCAAAATGAATATGTCGGAAGCCACGATGCATCGCCGTCTTAAAAGTGAAGGTGTGAGTTATCAACAACTCAAAAATGATATCCGACGTGATACTGCCATCGATTTTTTAACCCATACCGATAAAAGCTTACAAGATATCAGTGAAGAACTAAATTTTCATGATCCGAGTGCTTTTCATCGGGCTTTTAAAAAATGGACAGGTGTCAGTCCCGGTGCGTATCGACAAAATAATGCGCCTGAATTCAAGGCCTAAAATTTGATATTCGCTATTTATAAATTGAATATTCATCTAATTAATAGAAAATCAATAACTTAAAAATATTCAATAAATAGACTGACCATTCATCCTTGAACGATTGCTACTTTAGTCTAATTAGGTTATTTTTCACTCAATTTAAAGCACTTTGCTTATTTATATTCCAATTCTCCTGCATCTCCTTGAAAGGCTTTCCTATGCTTAAGATGATTGATGTTCTTGAACAACAACTTGTTCAAAACTTTTCAGATTCTCTTTTCACTCAGATTGACGCAATTGATGAACTGTTTCATGAACAGCTTAAAACTGTCGCAGATATCGATTTGCAAAATTTGATCTCACAATTTTTTAGCACTGAAAATGCAGTTGAAGTTGCTCATGCACTGGATATCCAAGCAGATGACATTGAAGCAATTCAAGCAGGTGCAAATCTAAAAGATGAAAATTTAGTGAATGCAACTGCAAAAATTATTGCTTACTGTCTTGCAGTAGAAACAGCAGCTTTAGAACAAGTTGAAGTTTTCGATAGCTTACAAGACTACCCAATGTAAGCATTGATCGAATATAAAAATAAAGCGCATTCAATGCGCTTTATTTTTGACTATTTCTCTAACACCAAATCAGTGTTGCCACTGGCCTAAACTGACACGGTCATTGCCACCATAATCTTTTACAGTCCGAACATTTCGATACCCAGCTTGTAAGAACAAATGTCTGACCGCTTCACCTTGGTCATAACCATGTTCGAGCACCACCCAACCATTCACGGTTAAATGTTTTTTGGCTTGAAGAATGATTTGTTCAAGATCTGCAAGCCCATGATTATCTGCAACCAAAGCACGTTCAGGCTCTGTTGCCAAATCCTTCATGTGTACATCATCAGCATCGATATACGGCGGATTTGACACAATTACATCAAAGAAAGCACGACCAAAGGGTTTCAACCAAGAACCTAAGACAAACTGCACATGTTCAAGATCATGCTTTTTGGCATTAAACTCAGCGACTTCCAATGTAGGTTCGTAAATATCCGAAGCCACAATTGACCAATCTGGACGTTCACTGGCTAATGATAACGCTACAGCACCAGTTCCTGTTCCTAAATCCACCACACGAGCATCTTCAGGAAGTTCTAAACGCAGTACAGTTTCAACGAGTACTTCCGTATCAGGACGTGGCACCAAAGTGTCTTTAGTCACTTTTAAGTCTAGCGTCCAAAATGGCTGAGAACCTGTGACATAAGCCAAAGGCTCACCTGCTGCAATACGTGCAAGTGATGCGACATATTGTTGTTCTTGCTCAGCTGTTAATTCTTGATCCTTTTTCATGATTAAATCAAAAGAATCAATCTTGGTGATATGTTCTAACAACCACGCATTTTCCTGACGTTCATAACTTTCAGGTTCCCCACGATAGGCCAAAGCCTCTGCAATATTCATTAGCCACCATTCTGCTGTGCTAATAACGCCAACTGATCGGCTTGATATTCACGATGCAAACTATCTAGCAATTCAGTCAAATCACCTTCCATCACAGCATCTAACTTATACAAAGTTAAATTAATACGATGATCAGTCATACGGCCTTGTGGATAGTTATAGGTACGAATACGCTCAGAACGGTCACCAGAACCTACTAAGTCACGACGCATTTCAGATGTCGCTGCATCTGCCGCTGCGCGTTTGGCATTTTCTAAACGAGAAACCAACAGCGCCATCGCTTTGGCTTTGTTTTTATGCTGTGAACGTTCATCCTGACATTCTACAACTGTACCCGTTGGAATATGGGTAATACGCACAGCAGAGTCAGTTTTGTTAATGTGTTGACCACCTGCACCAGAGGCACGATAGGTATCAATACGTAATTCTGAAGGATTAATTTCAACACTAGTGTCTACATCAACTTCCGGCAAAATCGCAACAGTACATGCCGAAGTATGAACACGACCTTGTGACTCAGTTGCAGGCACACGCTGTACACGATGCGCGCCACTTTCAAATTTTAAGCGACCATATACACCTTCACCATTGATGAGGCAAATCACTTCTTTATAACCGCCGTGTTCGCCGTCATTTTCAGACAACACTTCAATACGCCAACCTTGTGATTCAGCATATTTACTGTACATGCGATACAAGTCACCCGAGAAAATTGCAGCTTCGTCACCACCTGTTCCGGCACGGATTTCTAAATAAGCAGAGTTCGCATCATTCGGATCTTTTGGAATCATCAGAATGTTTAAGTCTGCTTCAAGCTGACCAATCAAAGCTTTATTTTCTTTAATTTCTTCAACGGCCATTTCTTTGAAATCTGGATCCGTCATCATCACTTCAGCAGTTTCAATATCTTCTTCTGCTTGACGGTATTTTTTCCAAACTTCAGTGATTTCAGATAAATCACTATGCTCACGAGACAACTGACGGAAACGTTTATTGTCTGAAATGACTTCTACATCTGCGAGTAATGCATTTAATTCTTCGTGACGGTCAGAGAGCTGATCTAATCGTAAACGTAACGATTCTTTCATTTTTCAAAAAATCTCAATACACAGGCTCTACCGCTAAACTTTCACGGATATGCCAAAATTCAAAATAATGGGGCTAGTGTACCGATAATGGGTCTGAAATGACATATATATTGTTTTTTGGCCTATCAATGACCCTAAATATCAAAGTGTGAACTTCATCACTCCTACCTTTCTCCATAAAGTCGTACAGATTTTCAGCATTCGACCTTTTTTTTCACAATATTAATAAAACTTATACAAACTAGACACTCAAATCACTAAATAAAGTGAAAGCTCTCCATATTTATAGCGAATAGTTTTGTTACATTTACTGCCATCGAAATGATTATCAAAAAGTCCTCGCGTTTATGAAGGACATGGAGTGAACTATGAAACTGAATACTCTTTTAATGACAGCCACTCTAGCAACTGCTTCTATGTTCACTGTGTCTGCAAATGCAGATAGTACAACACGCGTTGCTGCAGCTAGTGCATTAGGTAGTGTTGCAGGTACTGCAATTGGTAAAAACATGGGCGGTAATACCGGCGCTACAATTGGTGCTGCTCTTGGTGGTGCTGGTGGTGCTGCGGTAGCAAGTAATAAACGTAACCGTACAGAATCTGCAATCGGTGGTGCTTTAGGTGGCGGTACAGGTTATACCGTTGGTAAAAGCATGGGCGGTACAAACGGTGGTTACATTGGTTCTGCACTAGGTGCTGCTGGTGGTGCTGCTCTAGGTAATAAAATCTCTAAAGATAAAGCTTACGACAAACACCAAGAACGTAAATACAAAAAACGTTACCGTCGTCGTCACTAATTCAAAATTAGTGAGTCCTTATTGAATAGTGAAAATAGCACCTTCGGGTGCTTTTTTATGTATCGCCTTTTTTCAAATGATAAATACAACTTTATTTATTGCTCCTGATAAATATTTAGATTTGCCTTCCCTCCAACCAAGTCATCAATCATGTAGAAATAAAGTGCAAAATTTACATTGCAGCAACGGAACACGTATTTTATTTCACATCACGCTCCAAATATTCGCTATGTGTTTTCATATATTGATATCAACAGATAAACATCATGCTTCGTAAGGAGTTTAAAAATGAAAATTAATAAAATTCTATTCAGTGCAGCAATTGCCGCTTCAGCACTTACTATGACTGCAACACATGCAGGTAATAGCACCAATACTGCATTAACATCTGCTTTAGGTGGTGTTGTTGGTGCAGCAATCGGTAACCAAGTTGGCGGCCAAACTGGCGCAATGATTGGTTCAGCAATTGGTGGCGGTGCAGGTGCAGCAGCATCGGCAAACAAACGTGACCGTAATGGTGCCATCATCGGTGGTGCACTTGGTGGCGCAGGTGGTTATACCGTAGGTAAAAACATGGGCGGCACAAACGGTGGTTATATCGGTGCTGCACTTGGTTCAGCTGGTGGTTCTGCACTAGGTAAAAAAGTGTCTGAAGACCGTCGCTATGATGACCGCTATAATGGTCGTTATGATGATCGCTATGACCGTCGTTATAACAACCGTGGCTATCGTACCAATAATTATAGCTATAACGACCGAGGCTACCGTGGAGACAATGGTCGTCACTTAGGTTGGTACAAAAACGGTAAACGGTAATCGATATATTTCAATGGAAAAAAATCAGCACCTTCGGGTGCTTTTTTTGTATATAAAAAAAGTTTAGATATATCTAAAGTTGTCTTTTTACACAGCCCAATCAATATATCGAATTTATTCGATATACATTAGGCGTTTTATATCGTATTATTTCGATATAAAGATCTCTGAGAGAAAACATGCGTACTCTAGCCGATACAAAATTTTCAATACTTGAACTCGCACCTGTTCGAGATGATAAAACCATCGAATTTTCACTCAAACATGCACTCCAGTTAACACAGAAAGCAGAACAACTTGGCTATGAGCGTCTCTGGTTAGCCGAACACCACAATATGGATGGCATCGCAAGTTCTGCAACTGCGGTTTTACTCGGTTATCTCTTAGCAAATACACAATCCATCAAGCTCGGTTCAGGCGGGATTATGTTGCCCAACCATGCACCTTTGGTTGTCGCTGAACAATTTGGCACGCTTGAAACGCTATATCCCGGCCGTATTGAACTCGGCTTAGGTCGTGCGCCGGGTACTGACCAAACCACCATGCGCGCTTTACGCCGTGGCCGTCAGGAAACCGAAGATCAATTTCCACAAGATGTCCTTGAGATATTGCAATACTTTAAAGCACCTGAGCCACAGCAGCGCATCATTGCTACACCGGGACAAAATACACATGTTCCTGTATGGCTTTTAGGTTCAAGTCTGTTCAGTGCACAACTCGCTGCACGTTTAGGTCTACCCTATTCATTTGCTTCACATTTCGCACCACGCATGCTTGGACAAGCAATTCAGCTCTATCGTGAAAATTTCCAAGCATCCAAATATTTAGATCAACCTTATGTGTCTATGGGCGTACCAACGGTTGTTGCTGAAACAGATGAAGAAGCAGAATATCTAGCAACGAGTGCTTACCAACGGGTTTTAGGTTTAATGCGTGGTCAAAGTTTAAAACTCAAAGCTCCGGTCGACAGTATGCAAGGCTTATGGTCTGCTGCAGAAAAGCTGTCTGTTGATAATTTCTACGCTATGGGACAAGTCGGTTCAAATGCAACCGTTCGAGCAGGTTTAGAAAACCTACTCACCAAATATGACGTTGATGAGTTTATTTTCACCTGCGACATTTACGATACCGATAAGCGCATTGAAAATTTCGAACGTTTAATGCAAATCAAAAATGATCTCGCTTAAGACTCTAAGCTTAATGATCTAATCCAAGCGTTTAATCCGTCTAAAGGTAGAATTGTGACTACATTTTTTGTGGCTCTTTAGACGGATAGCAGTCAACAGATAATATGGTTTCGGCTAACAACGACCAAACCTGTACTTAAAAACCATCATTGCCTCAACGAAATAATTGCTTTACTCATTTTTATTGCTGTATAAATATTAAACATAAGCAAAACAATGAGAAAAATAAGCAGATGAGCCAATATATTAATAAACCCACACCCGCATTTATCGCAGCAAGTTGGTGTGCCCTCATTTTAGGCGCTGTAGTGTTTTGCATAGGTTTATTCAATGCAAATATGATGTTGAATGAAAAAGGCTTTTATCTCATTTTATTGCTCTATGGATTATTTTCATCGGTTTCATTACAAAAAATCATTCGTGACCGTTTAGAAGGAATGCATGTCACTGCAATTTACTTTGGACTGTGCTGGGCATCCGTCATTATTTGCCTCGTACTTCTTGCCATTGGCCTATGGAATGCTGAACTAGCATTAAGTGAAAAAGGTTTTTACATGATGGCTTACTTAATGAGTTTGTTTGGCGCAGTTGCAGTACAAAAGAATATTCGTGATATGGACTATTTACGTACCCATACCGACCAACCCGAACTTAAGCATTCAACCCCGAGTCAGCTTGACTATAGCTCACAAGATGATGAACCACTTTAAAACTCACAAAATTTATAGATCTTAAAAGCCGTTCATGCAGGTCGCTCATTATTTCGACCTGCTTGAGCGAAAGATGAACTTCAACGCATAAAAAAATCAGTTCACTCCTAGAAATCTATAAATGACAAGGGCCAAGCAAATCAATTCTAGACAAATTGCATGACTCATCAGACTGAAAAAACGCTTTACCCCAACTGGCCCATCACAGAATATATTCCTATCTAAGACTCAACTAAAAAAAGAAAAGATAAGGAATAAATATGGCCAACAAGCAGGATGCAACCCACCATATTTTTAATAATCATCTAGAAGATTTTGAACACTTTCGTGGAACGATCATCAGTTCAGAACAGATCAAAGATTATGATTTTAAGAATCAAAAAATCGCAATTATTGGGATAGATCAGCATGTGGTCTCTGAACTACATCATCTATGTCAGGTTGCAGATAACATCATGGTCTATCAAATCAAACCGCAATTTGTCTTACCACGCACCGAACGTCTACTGAATAAATTAATCCAGCACCCACTGATTGCAAAAAATCGACGTTTATTTAGCAATCGTATTAAGAGTATTTTGGCGATTCGCTTTTTAGAAGATCAAGTGCCGAACCATTGGTTAAGACATTTACTCAGTCCAAATACCGCAATTCAGAACAAAACCTTCCTAAAATCTGATCATTATTATGCAGCATTACAGCAGCCCAACTGCATCTTAAATACTTGGCCAATTGCAAAAATTCAAAGTAATTCAATCACGGCTTTAGATGAACATACGTTTGAGTGTGATGTCATTGTGCGCAGCGAATCTAACCAATCCAAAGAAAAGTAATGACATTGCAATTATTTTCAAATGACATCTATTAAATTTTTGTGATTGATCAAAAAATCACAATACCAATAGCCATCTCTGGTGGCTTTTAGTAAATCCCCTACGTTATTGAATACTTTCATTCGATAAGGCTAAGGATTCTTAAAAATCCATAAATGAAAATAGCTTTAATCGTGCTACATGCTTTTTCATCTCTCAGACTTAAATCATGCCTCCGACCTACACCATCAGCTACAGCGAGTTTATAGACGTGCAATTTTGAATAGTTATGATCAATTCTTCATAAAAAATTTATTTCAAACTAATAATTTTTCAGTCGCTTAATCTGGTCTTACACCACTCTTTTAATCCCTAACTATAAGTTGGAAAATTTATACCGATGCTCATATTCAGCCGACATTTACTTATGTTCTAATCTATATTCAATAGGGAAATAACTGCTAAAAATCCAATTTTAATATCACTTCATATCAGCTTTTAAAGCCTAAATAGTCTCAATTCGAGCACTTTTCACTCACATCAATTAAATAAATGATGCTATTTCTTGAGATTTAACACCTAAAAGCAACTGTTTGATTATTTTTTATTCTATTTTTTGCCTATTTTTTTTGCATTTAAACAAGCTATTTTTGAAAACTTGATCAAATATTAAACTGTATGTGCTAAATCAGGTATATACACCACTCAGATCAAGTAGATTATTCAGGCTTAATTCATAGCTAAAAATACAGCACAGCACGGATTATTTTAAAAGATTCAAGCTGTCAATTAGGCCATATTTTATAAATTTTCAGGCAAAAAAATTCATCAAATTGGTACACATTTGAATGCAGAAATTGCTTAAATTTTAAGTCTAAATATTGAGGAAAATTTTCATCAATATTTTAAATATTTATCATTCATTAAAAGTATGACAAGCCAGAAATTAATACTATTTTTATATAATTTATACAGAAATTCATTATCATCAAAAGAGCCACCGAAGTGGCTCAATTTACACTTAACCAATACGACGTTTCAGTCCAGTCATTTGTAAAACACGAGTTGAAATTTCTTCAATCGACATTTCCGACACGTTTAAGTATTTGATTCCTTCTGAAATATAAATACCTTCAATCGCACGTAATTCCATCTGGCACTGACTAAAACTAGCATAACGACTATTGGCCTTACGTTCTGAACGAATTGCTACAAGGCGCTCTGCATCAATCATCAAGCCAAATAACTTATGCTTATGTTCACGTAAAACTGCAGGTAAACGGTTGTCATCCAAGTCTTCTTCTGTCAAAGGATAGTTCGCTACACGAATACCAAATTGCAAAGAAAGGTAGATGGAAGTTGGTGTTTTACCCGAACGTGACACGCCAATTAAAATTAAGTCGGCTTTGTCATAATGACGAGTACGTGCCCCATCATCGTTATCTAAAGCAAAATGCACCGCATCAATACGTGCTTTATAAGACTCAGAATCTGTTACTGCATGGGTTTGACCGACTAAAGTTGTAGGAGCTGTGCCTAACTCGTCAGATAATTTACTAATAAGCCCTTCAAAAACATCAAGATTTACTGCATCTGCCGTATTAATAATGTCACGTACATACGGGTCAACAAGGGTGTCAAACACCAAAGGCTTTTGACCGTCTTGCTGCGCTCTAAGATTGATCTCTGCAACCACATTTGTAGCTGCTTCTTCAGAGGTAATATAAGGAATAATATGAATGTCAAAATCTACATGAGGGAACTGGGCTAACAGTGAATGACCAAGCGTTTCTGCGGTAATCGCGGTACCATCCGAAACAAAGAAAACACTACGCTGAATCTGTTTACCTTCTGACATTAAAATTCTCCTCCAAAATTTGTCTTAGTGCTATATAATCATTATAGTAAACCATCTTACATGACTGTCACTTAGTAAATTTAGAATGCTAAGTAATTTGTTATAATTTCATGCCAAGATAGTGATTAATACTGCAAAAGTGGAGTAACAACTTTGGAAGCGCGCGTAATTGGTCTAGAAAAATTAGGGAAACACGACGTAGAACTCGTGGGCGGTAAAAACTCATCATTAGGTGAAATGATCAGCCATCTCGCAAATGCTGGTGTATCTGTTCCTGGTGGTTTTGCTACTACAGCTCAAGCATATCGTGAATTCCTCGAGCAAAGTGGCCTGAACGCTAAAATTAACGCTGAACTTGCTGCACTCAATGTTGACGATGTAAATGCACTTGCTGAAACTGGTGCGAAAATCCGTCAATGGATTGTAGACACTCCGCTGACTGCTGAACTTGAAAAAGAAATTCGTGAAGCTTTCACAGCTCTTTCAAACGGCAACCCTGAAATCGCGGTTGCCGTTCGTTCATCTGCAACTGCAGAAGACTTACCAGACGCTTCATTTGCAGGCCAACAAGAAACTTTCTTGAACATCCGTGGTATCGATAACATCCTTGTTGCGATTAAAGAAGTATTTGCTTCACTTTATAACGACCGCGCAATTTCTTACCGTGTACACCAAAACTTCGCACATGACGTCGTTGCGTTATCTGCTGGTGTTCAACGCATGGTTCGCTCTGAAACAGGTGCTGCTGGTGTAATGTTTACACTTGATACAGAATCTGGTTTCCGTGACGCAGTTTTCATCACAGCATCTTATGGCTTGGGTGAAATGGTTGTACAAGGTGCAGTTAACCCTGACGAATTCTATGTATCTAAACCACTTCTAAATGCAGGAAAACACGCTGTATTACGTCGTAACCTTGGTTCTAAACACCAAAAAATGATTTATGGTGAAGAAGGTGCTGCGGGTAAATCAGTGGTTGTTGTAGACGTTGAAAAAGCAGATCGTCAACAATTCGCTTTAAATGACCACGAACTTCAAGAACTTGCTAAACAAGCATTGATCATTGAAAACCATTACGGTTCAGCAATGGACATCGAATGGGCGAAAGATGGCGATGATGGCCAAATCTATATCGTTCAAGCACGTCCTGAAACTGTGAAGAGCCGTCAAAATGTAGGCACAATGGAACGCTACCTTCTTAAACAAAAAGGTAATGTGATTTGTGAAGGTCGTTCAATCGGTCAACGTATTGGTTCTGGTCGCGTGCGTATCGTGACTTCAATCAAAGAAATGGACAAAGTTCAAGACGGCGACGTACTTGTATCTGACATGACTGACCCAGATTGGGAACCAGTAATGAAACGTGCTGCTGCGATTGTCACTAACCGTGGTGGTCGTACTTGTCACGCTGCGATTATTGCACGTGAACTTGGTGTTCCTGCAATCGTAGGTTGTGGTAATGCAACTGAAGTATTGACTGACGGTCAAGAAGTGACTGTGTCTTGCGCTGAAGGTGACACAGGCTTTATTTACGAAGGTTCTTTGGACTTTGAAATCCAACGCAACTCTATCGAATCTATGCCTAAACTTCCGTTCAAAATCATGATGAACGTAGGTAACCCTGACCGTGCATTTGACTTTGCTCAAATTCCTAACGAAGGTGTTGGTCTTGCTCGTCTTGAGTTCATTATCAACCGTATGATCGGTGTACATCCTAAAGCATTGCTTAACATTGACAGCCTACCACGTGAAACTCGTGCTGCTGTAATGTCACGTACTGCGGGTTATGCATCTCCTATCGAATTCTATGTTGAAAAACTAGTTGAAGGCATTTCTACACTTGCTGCAGCGTTTGCTGACAAACCAGTGATTGTTCGTATGTCTGACTTTAAGTCAAACGAATATGCAAACTTAATCGGTGGTAAGTTATACGAACCTGAAGAAGAAAACCCAATGCTTGGCTTCCGTGGTGCAAGCCGTTATGTGTCTGACAACTTCCGTGACTGCTTCGAACTTGAATGCCGCGCACTGAAAAAAGCACGTGACGAAATGGGCTTAACCAACATTCAAATCATGATTCCTTTCGTACGTACTGTTGCTGAAGCGAAACGTGTTATTGAATTGTTAGCGCTTAACGGTCTTAAACGTGGTGAAAATGGTCTTAAAGTGATCATGATGTGTGAACTTCCAACTAACGCTTTGTTGGCTGAACAGTTCCTTGAACACTTCGACGGTTTCTCTATCGGTTCTAACGACTTAACTCAGTTAACACTCGGTCTAGACCGTGACTCTGGTATCGTTTCTCACCTATTTGATGAACGTGATCCAGCCGTTAAAGCACTTCTTTCTATGGCAATCCATGCTTGTCGTAAAGCTGGCAAATACGTAGGTATTTGTGGTCAAGGCCCTTCAGATCACCCTGACCTAGCTAAATGGTTAATGGAACAAGGCATTGAGTCTGTTTCGCTTAACCCAGACTCAGTATTAGACACTTGGTTCTTCCTTTCTGAAGAAAAAGCTCAACAAGCTTAATAAACTGTGTTAAAAAAAGACCCACATGTGGGTCTTTTTTTTTATTTATACTTTTACAGACGTTTTTTGAGATTTTAGTTTTATGCAGATTTACTTGGCACGAAATAACCAACAAGCTGGTCCCTACACCTTAGAACAACTTAACCAAATGCTCGCGAGCCAACAAGTGTTACTCACGGACTTGGTTTGGCACCAAGGTATGACCGAATGGAAAGCTTTGGGTGAACTCACTCAAGGTCAGTTGGTTTATATGCCTGCAGGATATACTGCACCAACAGCATTCGAATCAAATCAAACTGCAACTACACCATCAAATACCTACGCACAGTCTCAAGCGGTACAAGAGCAAACTAGCCTAGCAAGTATTCCTAAACGTGTCCTGGCTAAAATCGTCGATTTACTCCTTTGGATACCGGCAACTTTTATCTTAACGGCATTTTTTAATCCAAGTGAAAAGACACAATTTGCCAATCTAAATGAACAGTTTATGCAAGCTGTGATGACCCCAAATGCTGACCCTAATGTTTTACAAGCACTACAAACACAAATGGTTGAGATGTTTCCCAACCAAGCTTGGATTGCAATGTTTGCTTACCTCTTCATTATGCTTTTCATTCAAGCGTATTTGATTGCTAAATCTGGTCAAAGCATTGGTAAAAAAATCACCAAGATTAAAATTGTAGATGCCGAAACCAGTCAACCTGTAAACCTCATGCGTGGCTTCACTTTACGCAGTGTTTTATTTATTTTCCTGAACTTTTTATCAATGCCATTAAGCGTAATCATCGATTCCGTTTTCATTTTCGGCAAGAAGCGTCAAACCTTGCATGACAAATTGGCAAAAACCAAGGTAATAAACCAATAATTTTCACTTTTATTCAGGGATGATTTTTTCATCCCTTTTTTGTGCATTATATTGAAATTAAAATAAAATTTAGATAAAAAAAATACAATCCCGACCAACAAAATAGGGTTTTAATACAGTCATTTAAAGCATCTTTATGTATAGCTTAGTTTGCCGATATCAGGCATAATGCCCTACAACGTAGCGGTGTCGCATCATTGTGACTGTTTTTTCATGTCTGAAAAAATCACAATCATGCGACACTTTATTCGCTATCCCAAATTTTAAATTTAGGGAATGGGACTCTTCACCGAGGTTGTAAAATGAGACAAACAATTTTAGCTGTATTGTCTTTATCTGCGATCGCTGCACTCTTAACTGGGTGTGGTGGTGATATGGTACTTCTAAACTCAAAAGGTCCAGTTGCTGAAGGTCAGTCAAACCTCATGCTTACTGCGATCTACCTAATGTTGTTGGTCGTTATTCCATCAGCACTTATGGCTCTTTGGTTTGGTTGGAAATATCGCGCGTCAAATAAAGATGCAGACTATGCACCTACTTGGGCACACTCGACTGCAATTGAAGTTGTAGTTTGGGGTATTCCCGTAATTATTATCGCTATTTTAGCTTGGTTAACTTGGTGGGGTTCCCACAAGTATGACCCTTACCGTCCACTCGAGTCAGATAAAGCTCCTTTAACTGTTCAAGTTATTGCTGAACAATTTAAATGGATCTTTATCTACCCGGAACAAGGCATCGCGACTGTAAACGAGATCCGCTTCCCTGAGAAAACTCCTGTAAGCCTTCGTTTAACATCTAACTTCACAATGAACTCATTTTTCATTCCGGCGTTAGGTGGTCAGATTTATGCTATGGCAGGTATGCAAACTCACTTGAACTTATTAGCTGATGAAACTAGTCCTGCTGAAGGCTTCCGTGGTTTCTCTTCTAACTATTCAGGTTATGGCTTCTCACAAATGCGCTTCCGTGCACATGCTGTGACTGATGCTCAGTTTGCTGAATGGGTTTCTGCTGTTAAAGCTGGTAATGGTACTTCAGTGAATCCACAAGCAGTTCAAAAAACTGTTTTAGACCAAGCTGAATTTGCAACCTTACGTGACGGCAACCGTTCTAAACACCAGATCGAAGTTTTAGTTGCCAAAGCAACTACTCCTGAAGAGAAGGCTCTAGCTGAAGCAATGAAGCCTTACCCTACTAAGCCACACCCAGTGACTTACTATTCTTCAGTTGAACCTAAATTGTTCGAATCAGTGATTAACAAATACATGAGCAACTACCACGGTGCTGATCATACAGCTACTGTTGGACATGAAGCTGCTGCTTCTGAAGCTCATGCAGACGTTGAACATGCGACTGTTGCAGGGGAATAAGACATGAGCTTATTAGGTAAGTTAGGACCAGATGCTATTCCACACGATCCAATCGTGTTGGTTACTGTTGCAATGATGATCCTTGGCGGTATCGCAGTTGTTGCTGGTATCACCTACTTTAAAAAATGGGGCTACTTGTGGAACGAATGGTTCACATCTGTAGACCATAAAAAAATTGGTATCATGTATATCCTCGTGTCAATTGTCATGCTTGTGCGTGGTTTTGCCGATGCGATTATGATGCGTCTTCAACTGTTCCTTGCAAAAGGTGGCGGTGAAGGTTACTTACACCCAGAACACTATGACCAGATCTTTACTGCCCACGGCGTAATCATGATCTTCTTCGTAGCAATGGGTCTAGTTGTTGGTTTAATGAACGTTGCTGTACCACTTCAAATTGGTGCGCGTGACGTAGCATTCCCATTATTAAACTCTCTAAGCTTCTGGTTATTTGCCGGCGCTGCGGGCTTAATGATGGCTTCTCTTGCAATTGGTGAATTCGCTGCAACAGGTTGGATGGCTTACCCTCCACTTTCTGGCATCGAATACTCTCCAGGTGTAGGTGTAGACTACTATATCTGGGCACTTCAGGTTTCTGGTCTAGGTACGCTTCTTACTGGTGTTAACTTCTTCGTTACCATCATCAAAATGCGTGCGCCTGGCATGAAACTTATGGACATGCCTATTTTCACTTGGACTGCATTAGTTACTGTAGTGCTTATCGTTGCAACTTTCCCAGTTTTGACTGCGACTATTGCAATGCTTTCACTTGACCGTTACTTCGGCTTCCACTTCTTTACAAATGACATGGGTGGTAGCCCAATGTTGTATGTAAACTTGATTTGGACTTGGGGTCACCCGGAAGTTTACATCTTGGTATTACCTGCTTTTGGTATTTACTCAGAAGTTACTGCTGTGTTCTCACGCAAAGCGTTGTTCGGCTACAAATCTATGGTGTACGCAACTGTAGCAATTGGTGTTCTTTCACTGGTTGTTTGGGTTCACCACTTCTTTACAATGGGTGCTGGTGCCAACGTTAACGCGTTCTTCGGTATCATGACCATGATCATTGCGATCCCAACTGGTGTGAAAATCTTCTCTTGGTTATTCACCATGTACAAGGGCCGCATCACCTATACAACTCCAATGCTTTGGACACTTGGCTTCCTTGTGACTTTCGGTATTGGTGGTTTAACAGGCGTATTAATGGCAGTTCCACCAGCGGACTTCTTAGTACACAACTCTTTATTCCTTATCGCTCACTTCCATAACGTAATTATTGGTGGTGTTGTGTTCGCGATGTTCGCGGGTATCATTTTCTACTGGCCAAAAATGTTTGGTTGGAAACTGAATGAAACTTGGGGTAAAGCAGCGTTCTGGTTCTGGTTCTTCGGTTTCTACTTTGCATTCATGCCACTTTATATCCTTGGTTTCATGGGTATGACTCGTCGTTTGAATACATATGACAACCCTGAATGGGATCCGTACTTAGCGATCGCTTTATTTGGTTCTGTATTGGTTGCTATCGGTATCTTCTGTTTTGTTATGCAAATTGTTGTTGGTTTCCTTCAACGCAAAGACAACATGGACGTTACTGGCGATATCTGGGATGGTCGTACTCTTGAGTGGGCTACTTCATCTCCTTCACCATTCTATAACTTTGCTTATCTTCCAAAGATCAATGGTATTGATACTTTCTGGACTGACAAAGAAAATGGTGTTGCATACGCTAAACCAACTACCTATGAAGACATCCACATGCCAACAAACCGTGCGGCTGGTTTCGTAATTGCAATGTTTATTACAGTTATGGGCTTCGCATTAATCTGGCATATTTGGTGGTTAGTAGTTGTTACTTTCGTTGCTTCAATCATCAGCTTCATCGTTTCTTCTTTCACTAAGAAAGTGGACTACTATGTTCCTGCTGCAGAAGTTGAACGTATCGAAAACGAACGCTATGCGCTTCTTGAAAAACATTTGAAGAAGGACTAAGACAATGGCTGAAGTACTTCATCACGACAACCACGGACATGACGAACATCATCATCACGATGATACTGACATCACTGTCTTTGGTTTCTGGACTTACTTGATGAGTGACTTGGTTCTTTTCGGGACACTCTTCATCGCGTTCGCGGTATTAAGTAGCCACGTTCCAGTGGGTACGCCAAGTGCACAAGAGCTGTTTGGTGAATCTTTAGGTTTCGTTTTAACTGAAACTTTCGCCCTTCTTATCTCTTCTGTAACTTTTGGTTTTGCTGTTCTTGCAGCATACAAGAAAAATGTTGGTCAAGTTTTAACTTGGTTAGCAGTTACTTGGGTATTTGGTGCAGCCTTCATTGGCATGGAACTTTATGAGTTCAATCATTTAGTTCATGCTGGTCATGGCCCAAGCACAAGTGCGTTCTTATCTGCGTTCTTTACTTTAGTTGGTACGCACGGTATTCACGTAACTTCTGGTTTGGTATGGATGCTTGTGTTGATGTTCCAAATCAAGAAATATGGTTTGACACTTCCAAACACTCGTCGTCTTGCTTGCCTAAGCTTGTTCTGGCACTTCCTTGACATCGTTTGGATCTGCGTATTCAGCGTTGTTTACTTGATGGGAGTTATCTAATGAGTCACGATCATAACTCTGCTGGTGCAGCTCACGGTAACGTTAAACAATATACAATCGGTTTTATCCTTTCTGTTCTACTTACCGTAATTCCATTCGGTATGGTAATGGCGGGTGGTTTTAGCCGTGGTCTATTGGTTGCCGTAATCGCGATTACTGCGGTTGCTCAGGTTCTTATTCAGTTAGTTTACTTCCTGCATATGAACTCTTCTTCAGAGCAACGCTGGAACGTGATTGCATTTGTTTATACAATCCTCACAATTGCTATCCTTTTAGTAGGTTCTGTGTGGATTATGAACTACCTTCACTTCAACATGATGATCTAAACTGGTCGTCATGCTGAAAAAGTATTTATTCCTGACTAAACCAGGAATTCTCTTTGGTAACTTTGTTACCGCTTTGGGTGGCTACTTTGTAGCTGCCCAAAGTTCTGTAGATTTCCTTCTGTTGCTTCTTACCCTCTTAGGCACCCTCTTTGTGGTCGCTTCTGGATGTGTTGTCAATAACGTTATTGACCAAGACATCGACTCAAAAATGCAACGCACACAAAATCGTGCGATGGTTAAAAAATCAATCTCGATTCCTGTTGCTTTAGTTTTTGCTTTAGTTTTAGGTGTAATTGGTTTTAGCATTTTATGGTTCTGGGTAAATGCTTACGCTTTTCTTTTTGCTGTTATTGGTTTTGTCGTATACGTTGGTTTTTACAGCTTATGGACAAAACGAACAACAATTCATCAAACCATTATCGGCAGTCTTTCTGGCGCAGCACCACCTGTAATCGGGTATACGGCTGTTGCAAACCAGTTTGATTTAGGTGCATTACTGATTTTTATTGGTTATGCATTTTGGCAAATGCCTCATTCTTGGGGAATTGCTGTTTACCGATTTGATGATTACAAAAATGCAGGTATTCCAATTTTACCTGTAGCTCGTTCAATTCACCGTACCAAAGTTGAGTCTTTGGTTTATGTGTTTTTGTTCTGCATGACCATGAATGGTTTATTCTTTTTTGGTTATGCAAATTGGATTTATATGATTATCCTGAATGCCTTAAGTCTGTATTGGATTTATTTAACCATTCAAGGATTCAAAGCTGAAGATGATCAAGTTTGGGCAAAACAATATTTCATGTTTTCAGTCAAATTGATCACAGTGATTAGTTTAATTTTTAGTTTTACTTCCACTGCCCCTCTAAAGCCAATTGTATTTTTTTAAAAAAGATAGAGTTTTACTCTATCTTTTTTATTTCTAGGCATCTTCAATCAACTTTCCCCACTTGATATCATTGCACCTACAATTATAAATAACTGTGCCTTATGTCTTCTCAACAAAAAATTCTTCGCTCTGCTCTTTTCACATCATTTATTCCTTTTGGCATTTTCTTTAGTGCACACAGTCATGCAGGTATGGATGTCTATTGTGAACCTTCGACAGAAATTCAGACCAATGCCTATACTGCATGCAATGAATTGCCTGCGCTCACGCCGGCAAATGACAATCAAACCAATATGCTGCTGTTGCTTAGCGATTTAGGCATTGCCAAATTTAATATTCAAGAAGAAAAATCCACTTTATGGACAACTAGCTATAGCAAAGTCCCTTTTGAAGTTTCCAGTCTTTTAGTGAATAGCCACAATAAATTGCCAAATGCACGCAAACCTCTAAAAGCACCAGATTTAAGCTATAACGAGCATTGCAATAGCCTGCAAAATGGTGCGCACGCGTTTATTCAACAAGTCAAAACCGACACTAAGCTTTCAAGCAGTGAAAAAGACATGTTGATCCACGAGCGTGAAAAAATTAATAACTGTGAAAACACATTAGCTTTACTGAGCGTGAATCCCAATTGGTCTGCCGCTGCACGTCAATATGTATCCTATTTAAATGCAACGATCTCTTTTTATAATGCTAACTTTTCCACAGCGACTAAGATTTATTCAGTACTAACCAATGTTGATCAAACGTGGTTAAAAGAAACTTCTCAATATATGCTTATTCGTAGCACCTTAAATGAAGCCTATCAAAGTGGTGTTGGTGAATATGGTGATTTAGTACATGACAAACTCAATCAAAACTTATTAACCACTTTTTTTAATAACATTACTCAGTACTTTAAGCTCTATCCGCAGGGTCAATATGCTGCAAGCGCACGCGGTTTATTAAGACGTGGTTTTTGGCTCAGCGGTAAACACGATTTACTGATCAATGAATATGTTTGGCAAATCAATCATCCAACATCCAGCGTCTATAATTTAGAATTGCCAAATCTACCTTATGAATTAGATCGACATGTTTTTCAAAGTAATAGACTCAATGTCAAAAATTTGAAAGATCCATTTTTTCTTAGCATTTATGACCTTATGCATATGCGCAAAAAAGAAATGGCCGATGATGTGGTCATTTCATGGGCTGAGTTAAACGCACAGAAAAAATATTTTAAAGATTCACCAGAACTGTTTCAGTATTTGCAGGCAAATCACTTATTTAATGTGCAAAACAAAGCACAAGAAGCACTCAAATATCTGCCACAACAAGTACCGAGCAGCATCAACAGTTATCTACAGTTGAGTCAGTTACTACTTAAAGGCCGTATTCTGGAAGCTAGTGGGCGAAATCAGGCCACTCAAAAATATTGGGAAAACCTACTTTCCATCAGCAAAACCGCCGAACAACGTGGATTGGCTGAACTTATGCTCTATCGCTACTATGCTCAACAGCAAAATACTGCACAATTTATTGGTTCTTCAGCCAAAATCAAGCAAGCTTATCTACAGCAACAATATTTAGTCGATGCAGCGAATGAACAAAGTTTAATGTCTGTAGTCAAAAATAACGTGGCCACACAAGATCAAAAAAATGTTGCGCTTTATACCCTACTAAATAAGTCATTGGCTTATCAAAACTTTGATTTATTTAACCAAGCGTACCGTGAATTACCAAGCAACGCGGCTCAATTTAATACTGAACAAAACACTGCGGAGAAGTTTCGCAATCAGCCACCATTTGCAAATTTCTTATGGAAAGGTGCAAGCGTGAGCAATTCGATTAAATGTCCTGACTTGGCAACTTTGACCCAACAATTGCAAGTCAACCCAAAAGACCTGAGCCTTAATTTATGCTTAGGTGAATATGTGCGTAGTTCACAAGCCTATAACATACTAAATCTCAACTACCTGCCTGATCATTCACTGCAAAGTTTCAAGGGTACTTATTTTGCCCGTGGCGATGTATATAAAAACATTATTAAAACAGGGACAAAATCTGAATTAACGGCTTATGCGCTGTACCGTGCCATTCAATGTTATGCGCCAAGTGGCAATAATGAATGCCAAGACAAAGATGTAAATAAGTCGGTTCGAAAACAATGGTTTGATCAAATCAAACGCGACTATCCTGAAACCAGCTGGGCTAAATCTCTAAAATATTATTGGTAATTGATGATGATTTTGCAGGTGATCAAGTGGTCAAGAACATTTCGACTTTTGCTTATCTTGAGTATAGCTCTGTGTACAGCTTGCACACCGGCCCAATCTGGAAATACACAACAAGCTCAAACCGAATTACAGCAATGTGTTGATGCAGCACATTATTCAAGTTTTTGGATTTGGGGCAATATTTCTAGTAGCCCCTACTTACAGCAAGCCTCAGAGCTTTATATTTTACAAGGTGAAATGAATTGGAATAAACCTTTAAAGCAATCCGAGTTTATCCCACAAGGTATTCAAGTCCTCCATAAACCACAGCAGAAAATTTGGATTGTAATCCGTAGCCATCATTTACAATGGTCAAATAACAATATTCAGCAAATTTTGCAGCGGCTTAAACATTGGGAAAATAACGGCAATCAGATCCAAGGCTTACAAATCGATTTTGACGCCAAAACTAAAAACATTCATCAATATGCCTTATTCCTTGAAAATATACGAAAGCAACTACCTCAAAAATATCGTTTAAGCATTACTGGTTTAATGGATTGGACCAATGTTCAAGATCAGCAAACGCTCAGTATATTGCGCCGCAATATTGATGAGATCGCCATTCAAACTTATCGTGGTAGTGCCACGATCGAGAATTACACGAGTTATCTGAATAAAGTCTCAAAATTGAAACTACCCTATAAAATAGGCCTCGTACAACATGGCCGTTGGCACGCACCTCAACATTTAATTAATGATCCTTATTTTAAAGGTTATGTGGTGTTTTTATTACGTACCGCTAATCGGCCTTAAACCATAAATAATTCAAGCATTTTAAATCCATGCCTTGTATTTCAAACCTAAACGCTCTAAAATTCACGCTTCGCAATTATTGCGACACAACTTTGGTTGTGACTCCTTGCTTCAATCAATTAATGATTGGGGCTGCCTAAACCGTAAGGAGCTGACAATGCGTCACTACGAAATCGTACTATTGGTACATCCAGACCAAAGCGATCAAGTTGTGGGTATGGTAGAACGTTACCTAACTCACATCAAAGAAGCTGAAGGTCAAATCCACCGTCTTGAAGACTGGGGTCGTCGTCAATTGGCTTACCCAATCAACAAGATCCACAAAGCTCACTACATTCTTATGAATGTTGAGTGTGGTCAAACTACTCTTGATGAGCTAGAAGAATTGTTCCGTTACAACGACGCAATCATTCGTAGCCTTATCATCCGTCGTGAAAACGCTATCACTGAAGAGTCACTATTGGCTAAGAGTGCTGAAGAAAAACGTGCGCGTAAAGCTCAACGTGAAGAAGCACAACAAGCTCAAGACTCTGCTGAAGCATAAGGAGAACATAACATGGCACGTTTTTACCGTCGTCGCAAGTTCTGCCGCTTTACAGCTGAGAACGTTACGTACATCGACTACAAAGATATCGACACTTTAAAACAGTACATCACTGAAAACGGCAAGATTGTTCCTAGCCGTATTACAGGTACTAAAGCTCGTTACCAACGTCAATTAGCGCTTGCTATCAAACAAGCTCGCTACTTGTCTTTGATCCCTTACACTGACAATCATAAGTGAGGTTGAGCTGTGGATATTATCTTATTACAACGCATTAAAAACCTTGGTAAATTAGGCGATAAAGTTTCAGTTAAAGCTGGTTACGGCCGTAACTTCCTTATCCCTCAAGGTAAAGCAGTTGCTGCTACTGAAGCTAACACTGCTGCATTTGAAGCTCGTCGTGCTGAACTTGAGAAACAAGAAGCTGAGGTATTAGCTGCTGCTCAAGCACGTGCTGACCAATTGAACGAAGTTAACATCGTGATCACTGCTAAAGCTGGTGACGAAGGTAAACTATTCGGTTCTATCGGTACTCGTGACATCGCTGACGCGTTAACTAATGCTGGTCTTGTTGTAGACCGCGCAGAAGTTCGTTTACCAAATGGTGCGCTTCGCAACACTGGTGAATTCAACATCGCAATCCAATTGCATCATGATGTTGTTGCAGAAGTTCTAGTTACTATCGTAGCTGAGTAATTTCTTGCAAAGAAAAGAGCATGCTTACGCATGCTCTTTTTTTATCTGTAAAAAATAGTGCTCCAACTTTTTTATATTTTTAACTCTTCATTCAATTCAATGTATGACGAATTAATCGGAAATACTTGTTCGCATTTCTGTAGAAAACGCCTATCATTTCAGTTCAATGAAGAGTTGAAAAAACTGTAATTAGCACCCATTTCCATCACATTAAATGGTTTCAGCATCAGGGATTTTTATGTCACAGGCGAATGCCAGCAAGCCAAACTCTACGCCAACAGCAAAAACCACAGAACAAAGTTCGTTGAAAGAGTTTCGTACCCCACCCCATAACCTAGCGATTGAACAAGCTGTGCTTGCTGCACTGATGACCGTTGCAGAATCTTTTGAGCAAGTGGGTGATGTACTGACTGAAGCTGATTTTTATGCGACTCGTCATAAATATATTTTCCGTGCCATCGACCAGTTATCAAAAGATAGCTCACCTTATGATGCGGTCTTAGTCAATGACTGGCTGATTAAACAAAACTTGCTCGATGCTGCAGGTGGCGAAGAATATCTGATGCAACTCATGTCAGATTCACCTTCAAGTTTCTATAACCTTGAAACGTATGCTGCAAAAATTAAAGAGTTTTCCACTTTACGCAGCATGATTAAAGTCAGCTCGGAGATTTTACAAAATGCCTATGACACCAAAGGTCGTACGGTCAGTGAAATTTTAGATCTAGCAGAAACTAATATTTTCTCTATTGCCGAGCAACACAACAACAACGCCAAAGCTCAAGGCCCTAAAGCCATTAACTCTGTCGTTGCTAGTGTATTTGATAAGTTGAATGAACTTTCTCAAACTGAAGGCAGTATCACGGGTTTAACCACTGGATTTGTAGAACTTGATAATAAAACCTCAGGTATGCAAGCAGGCGATTTGATTATTGTGGCGGCCCGTCCATCGATGGGTAAAACTACTTTTGCCATGAACTTGGTTGAAAGTGTGCTGTTTAATAACAACCTGCCCGCTCTAGTTTACTCTATGGAGATGCCCGCGGACTCGATTGCAATGCGTTTGATATCCTCGTTCGGTCGTGTACACCAAGGGCATTTACGTGCAGGTAAAATGGATGCAGATGAATGGTCGAAAGTAACCAGTACCATTGTGCATCTCCAAGAAAAGAATTTGTATATCGATGACTCGTCTGCACTACCTCCAACGGAAGTACGTGCCCGCGCGCGCCGAATTGCCAAAATGCACGGCGGTAAACTTGGCTGCATCATGGTCGATTACTTGCAGCTTATGAAAGTACCCGGTATGGGCGATAACCGTGTTGGCGAGATCTCAGAAATTTCCCGAAGCTTAAAAGCACTGGCTAAAGAAATGCACTGCCCAGTAATTGCACTGTCACAGTTGAACCGATCACTGGAAAACCGTCCTAATAAACGCCCAGTGATGTCCGACTTACGTGAATCAGGTGCAATCGAGCAGGATGCCGATTTGATCATGTTTATTTACCGCGACGAGGTTTATAACAAAGAATCTAAAGAAGCGGGTACTGCAGAAATTATTATTGGTAAACAGCGTAACGGTCCAATTGGTACTGTGCGTCTTGCCTTTGAAGGTCAATACACCAAATTTAGTAACCTCTCTCCTGAGTTTTATGCTCAGTATGATGATGAAGAGTAAAGACTCTCTATCATCCATTAATTCATCGACCCTGTAGGAGTATTTAGGGTGCGCCAAGCTACAGTTTATATTGATCAACAAGCACTTCAATATAATTTAAACCGTGTCAAACAACTTGCCCCAACCGCTAAAATTGTAAGCATGGTAAAAGCCAATGCTTATGGACATGGAGTTAAAGACTGCTTAGCAGCCTTAAAAGACAGTGATGCCTTCGGTGTTGCCTGCCTAGAAGAAGCTTTAGAAATTCGAGAGTTGGGTTATGAACAGCCTATTACATTGATTGAAGGCATTTTCTCAGATGATGAAATGCAAATTATCATCGATAAAAAAATTGAATGTGTGGTACATCATCAGCAACAACTAGATTGGTTACGTGAGCATAAAGATGCCTATATCGCTCAAGGTCTGAAAGTTTGGGTTAAACTCAACAGCGGTATGAACCGTTTAGGTTTTAAAGTGCCTGAAATTATTGATGTTATCAATGCATTAAAGGCGGAAGGTTTTACTTGCGTACTGGCGATGCATTTTGCCAATGCTGACGCAGAAAATCATCCACTAAATGACCAACAACGTGAACAATTTTTACACGTAAAAGAAGCCTGTGCGCCAATCATGGGTTCGTGCTGTAACTCAGCAGCGATTTTCAAATGGCCAGAACTGAATTTTGATTTTGTTCGCCCAGGCATCATGCTTTATGGCGCGACACCTTTCGCAGATCGTTCTGTAGAAGCCTTAGATCTTAAACCGGTGATGACCTTTACCGCTGAAGTGATTGCTTTAAATACCATTCAAGCTGGTGAATCTGTGGGTTATGGATCGACTTTCGTTGCAGAACAAGAAATGGATCTTGCGATTGTGTCGATTGGTTATGGTGACGGTTATCCACGTGCCTTCCCTAAACAAAACTATGTATCTATTCAAGGACAGAAAACACGTGTGATTGGTCGTGTTGCCATGGATATGATTGCGATTGATATCACTGGTATGAATGCACCCATAGGCACAGAAGTCGAGCTTTGGGGTAAAGATCGTCTGGTTGATGACGTTGCAGAAGCGAACGGAACCATTGGCTATGAATTATTATGCCGTATGAGCGCGCGCCCTGTACGTAAATTAGCTTAATTAGCCAAATAAAAAAGCCCAGATCAAATCTGGGCTTTTTTATTGGCTTTTTTTCTTGACTTTTTTTATTGATCTATTCGTAAATCAAATCGTTATTGAAAATAGTCAGCTGTTGGTTTTGCCAATTCTATTAAGCCCTGACGCAATGCTTCTGACCAGCCTTTACTGATCATGGTGAAGTATGGGTCTTCTTCATAAATGCGCTTACCATTTGGTATTTCTAAACTGTCCTTTTTATAAACCAAAGCATCTAAAGGCATACCTACAGACACATTCGAACGTATCGTTGAATCAAAAGAAATTAAGCTACAACGCATTGCTTCATCGAGTGGCATATCGTAACGCAAAGTTCGGTCAAGTATCGGCTTACCATATTTACTTTCTCCAATTTGAAAATATGGGGTATCCGGTGTCGCACAAATAAAATTACCTTGCGGATAGATATTATATAGCTGCATATCCGCACTGCCAATTTGACCGCCTACCAATAAACTACAGTAATAATTACTTTGTTCTAAAATATCTGAGGTGACATCTGAGATGACTTTTTTTAAGGTATGCCCGACCAATTCAGCCACTTCGAACATCGTATTTACACTATATAAATTCGGCTCTTGTTTGACCTCTAGCTGATTTTGTAAATGCCCAATGACCGCTTGTGTTGTGGCTAAATTTCCAGAGGTTTGGATGGTAATAAATCGCTCACCCACAATACCAAAGGAATAAAGTTTGCGAAAAACTGAAATATGGTCAACACCTGCATTTGTCCGTGTATCACTGATAAATACCATGCCATCTTTTAACCGTAATGCACAACAATAGGTCATTTTTATCCCTCAAATGATTAACAACTCAGCACTTGTACAATTGAGCTCATAGACTCAATACCACCTTTATCACGAACGCCTCGAACTGGAGCTACATCCCAGTAGTCCCGCCCAATCGCAACATAAATATGTGATTGTGGTGTAAATAGCTGATTACTGACATCAAAACAATACCATTTATTTTCGATATAGACTTCTACCCAAGCGTGACTGGCAAGGTGGCTACTATTCGGCACAAATAAATACCCAGAAATATAACGTGCAGGAATACCCAAATAGCGACACATTGCGATCATGACATGGCTATGATCCTGACATACCCCTTGCTTATGATGAAAAGCATCAATCGCTGAAGTATGTACCGATGTTTGATTCGATACATAGGGAATATGCGCCAAGATCGCTTCAGCCAAACGAATCAGATTGGCACGATTGATACGAGGGACATAGCAATCGGCAAAACTTTTCATGTGAATATCGTACTGCGTACTCGGCGTTGGCTGTAAAAACAATTTCGGGTTTAAATCATCCGCATTTGAATCATTTGAACTCAAATTCATCTCTACGATGCCCTGCGCCATAATGGTCATTTGCAGATAAGGTTCGCGCTGCGTTGTGGTCAACCACACATTACCAAAAGTATCCAATTGCATATCACGCTGCCCCGGCACACTCACATCCCAATTTTGCACCTGTTGGTGTGCATTGGTGGACGGGGTCATTTTGATATATTGAATGCTTCTGTTTACCACATCAGTGTAAACATAATGGGTCTGATGGTTGATCATGAGCCTCATACAGCCACCTCAAACATATTTTGGATATGATCACTGAAATGGTAGAAGTTTTGGCTATTCGGCTGCTGTTTAAGTGCCAACCATGCCTCTTGCACGCTTTCCCATCCAAACTGAACCAAAGCCATGACAATATGTTCAATCTTCGCTAGGGTGTGTTGAATGTCCTGCTGCATGCGTAACTGGCGATCAAGCTGCTCTATGGCTTGTCCTAAACTAAAAAATAAAAATACATCTTCAGATTCGGACTCTAAAACATCTTGGCAATCTGTTACCACGTCACAGATATAACCAGGGTTATCACTCGCATTACGAATTAAACGGCTGAGTTCTGCATAACTTTTTGCTGAAAGTACACCCCTTAAGTCCTGAATATTACTTTGCGCATATTGAAATTGGCTGGAAAATGACGCCGGCTGCTCCGCATTTAAAACTAACTCATTCATTGAATCGGCATCAAATGCTGGCAAACAAAAAGCATGTGCATAGTTCAATGCCGTATCAACATCTTGAAAAGGGAAAATACTGCATAAATATTGAGTACGTGCTAAATAACGCCCCAACCAAAAAATATGTTCTGCATTACTGTTTAATAAAATCATGTTTTGCTCCTTCACTGGAGTGCTATGAGCGTAAATCGTCTACTACCCACGTATCTTTAATGCCGCCGCCTTGAGAAGAATTCACTACCAATGAACCTGCTTGCATCGCGACACGAGTTAAGCCACCCGGTACAATTTCAGTTCGATATGGTGAACTCAGTACAAATGGGCGTAAATCGATATGGCGTTCCGAAACACCCGCCTCACTTAGGGTTGGGCTGACAGATAAATTTAAAGTCGGCTGTGCAATATATAAATGTGGTGCTGCGGCCACTTTATCTTTAAAGCTATTTAATTCTTGTAAAGAGGCTTGCGGACCGATCAGCATGCCGTAACCACCTGAACCCTGCGCTTCTTTGACCACCAATTTTTCGATATTCGAGAGCACATAATCCAATTCGTTCTGCTCACGACATTGATAGGTCGGCACATTTTTCAGGATCGCTTGTTCGCCTAAATAGAAATGAATCATTTTATCCACATATGGATAAATCGATTTATCATCTGCTACGCCTGTTCCCGGTGCATTTGCAATGACCACATTATGTTGCATATACGCTGACATGAGCCCTGCTACGCCCAAAGTACTGTCAGGTTTGAAACATAATGGATCGAGAAAAGCATCATCCACACGACGATAAATTACATCAACCTGTTGTTGGCCTTTAATGGTTTTCACATAAACCTTATCGTTTTCTACATAAAGGTCACGCGATGTCACTAAGGGTACATCCATCTCCCTTGCCAAAAAAGCATGTTCATAATAAGCACTGTTAAAACGCCCTGGGGTTAAAACCACGATAAACGGGTTATCGACGTAGGCATTTTCTGCAAGAATTTCACGTAAAAGCTGCGGATACTGCTCAATCCCCATGATGTTGCTTTGCTGGCAAAGTTCAGGCATCAGTTTTTGACTGATCTTACGGCTTTCTAGCATATACGACACACCAGACGGTGTTCTAAGATTATCCTCAAGGACGTAAAATTCGCCTGATTGATCTCGGATGATATCAATGCCACTGATTTGGCTATAAATTTTACCTTTTAGCCCATGCATATACATTTGTGGCAAATAGGCTTCATGGGTTAAGACTTGCAGTTCAGGAATAATTCCTGCTTTTAAAATATCTTGTTGATGATAGACATCATGTAAAAACAGATTGAGTGCTTTCACGCGCTGTGCACAGCCTAGAGATAAATTATTCCATTCCTTTCGTGCAATCACACGAGGAATAAGATCATAAGGTATGGTGCGTTCAATGCCCTCATCTTCGCCATACACTGTAAAGGTAATGCCTTCATAGAGAAAATGTTGTTTTGCAACCTGATTCAGCTGCTTCAATTCATCAAGCGTATGCTGTGATAACCACTGCTCTATCCGTTGGCATGATTCTTTAGCTACCGTTTTGCTATCGCGCATTTCATTAAAAAAATCCGAATAAAATTGATTAAACAGCGCATGTCCTCGAGCAAGAGGTAAATTTTTTAATGTAGAGACAGAAGTATTGACTAACTTTGCCTCATAACCCTCAATTCCATTTGAAGTTGTATTACGATTTTCTTTCAGCATAGCAACTCCATGTTTTTGTCATGTTTTGTAAATCAGATAAAGCAATATATATGCCATCAATACATATGCTGCTTCTCTTTGATTATTTATGCATCATTTTTGCAAAGTGGTACAGCATGTAACTGCTCAAGTTGTGTCAAATTGCGTTATTAAAATCATCTTAGTTTTTTCAGATGAAGACTTGCTTAACGCAGGAAGATTTCTTATTGTGTCCCACAGCATCATTTTATTCATTTAAGTCCAAGTTCAAGCACTAGATTATGTCTTCACAAGAAAAAGAAACGTCGAACAGCCTCTATCGTCAGTGGCAAATTCTTTCACGACTGTCCACAGGTAAGTGGATGGGTACGCGTGAATTACAAGAAATACTGAACCGTGAAGGCATTGATATCAGCCTACGCACCATTCAGCGTGACTTAAATCAAATTTCTCTGCGTTTCCCAATTGAGAGTAGTAAAACAACTCCACAAGGCTGGCGTTGGCGTTCTGATGCACCGATTCAAAGCTTGCCACATATGACTAGCTCACAAGCGGTCACCTTTATGATGGTTGAGGAACACCTAAAACATTTGCTTCCACCAAGCTTAATTGAAGAAATGAATCCTTGGTTTGACCTCGCACGTCGGAGCCTGTCGTCGCAAAATAATGTTCGTCAGTGGATTAACCGCGTGCGTATCGTGCCAGCAACTCAGCCATTGATTCCACCAGTGGTTGAAAAGGCCGCACAGCAATCGATTTATGAAGGTTTACTACAAGACAAACAACTTGAATGTCTATATCAAGGTCGTGGACAGCAAAGCGAAGAAAAGACCTATATTTTAAATCCACTGGCTTTGGTCCAAAAAGGTGCAATTATTTATTTGGTGTGCACACGTCATGACAAAACAGACATCCAAACCTTTGCTTTACATCGTTTTAAATCTGCTACGGTCTTAAATTCACGTGCATTACACCCTGTCGATTTTGATATTGATGCCTATATTGACTCTGGAGCGCTTGGCTTCCGTGTGGACTTCAATAAGCCGACTGAAATGATTCAGCTCAAATTAACCATGTCGGAATCAGAAGCAGTTTATTTTGAAGAAAGTCAGCTAAGTAAAGATCAAGTGATTCAAAAAACCGAAGATGGCTGGGTTGAAGTTAGCGCAACAGTACCATTTACCTCTCAGTTAACTTGGTGGCTACGTAGTTTTGGTAAAAAGATTCAGAAAATTGAACCTGAAGAAGTCGCTGTCGTTGTACAACAACGCAATGACTAAACCGATCTAAGGTTTTCTGCTACCTGAAATACTAACTAATGTTACGCACATAAAAGTAATTTCGCATTTTAAAAATGATTTTTAAGTCTATTCGACGGAGTCTTACATCTAGGGTTTAAATAAATGAATTAGCCTTCGGCTGGAGGTACTTTTGTTTCGGCAAAAGCACCCAAAACCATTGTCATCCGCAAAACTCGTTCACTAACGTCTACTTATTCAAAGTATCGCAAAAACATTTTTAAATAAATGTAGTCCTGTCTCAAACACTTGCGGATGACCTTACCGCGTATCATTCTTTTATTTGAGGTGACAACTTCTAACGCATAATGAATATCTAGTACATTATTTATGCTTAGATTTTCCCTTAAAATATCAACACATAAAAAAGTCCCAACGCTGGGACTGGATAATTTCTTAGAATATTTTTGTAATTTTAGTCGTTTAGGTCAAAGGAACTACAGCATAAGTACCTGCTGAATACCTTATGCCGTAGCGCTAATTTCTCATGGCTATAATCAATTACTGACATAGGCAGGCTAGGTCGGCATTATTATAACGAATAGATTTCATAGTCATATTCAGCACCTCGTGTTTAGAAAGTAAAATCACTTTAACCTCCATTTTGCGCACTGTGAAATAACAAGAACCGCGCTACTTTTCACAAATTTTCTTAAAGAACATTTCTGCTTTTCTTATCTGATTTGGCTTTAAATGAAAATTTAAAAATTCTTATGTACTATTTTTATAAAGCTACACTGAATCAACAAATTAACGCTTGAGCATTGTACATAAACTCGGCAAATTAATAGAAACTGAGCTCATAAGATTTTTTAAAACATGCCAAGTCCAGCACAAACTATCAGACATAAACTTTTAAATACTTTTTTCTCTCGACATTCCATTTGGTTTGCTTGTATTTTTATCTTCCTACTCATTTCGAGTTTTCATTTAGGTTATTCCCCTCGCTATATTCAATATTTTATTCCACAAACCTTATTGAATAGCATCTGGGTCATTACTGGGCTTTTGAGCTTATTGGGCTTATATGACGTCATACAAAATAAACATTCGATCTTAAAAAATTACCCTATCATGGGGCACTTTCGTTTTCTATTTGAAGAATTTCGACCTGAAATTCGCCAATATTTTATTGAATCTGATCAAGATGCATTGCCCTTTTCTCGTATGCAACGCAGCTTGGTCTATCAACGTGCAAAAAATCAAAATGCAGATAAACCATTTGGTTCAATTGTTGATGTTTACCAAAATGATTATCGCTTTATTAATCACTCTTTGTCACCTTGTATTCCTGCCATTCCTGAAACTTTCCGCATCAATATCGGCAATGAGCAATGTAAGCAACCGTATAGCGCATCGATATTAAACATCTCTGCGATGAGCTTTGGTAGCTTAAGTGCCAATGCCATTCGTGCCTTAAATTTAGGTGCAAAAATGGGTAATTTCTACCATGACACCGGTGAAGGCAGTATTAGTCCGTATCACTTGGAAAATGGTGGCGACATTGTTTGGGAACTCGGTAGTGGTTACTTTGGCTGCCGTACGATTGATGGTCAATTCGACCCTGTACGTTTTGCTGAACAAGCCAAGCACCCTCAAGTCAAAATGATTGAGATCAAATTATCTCAAGGTGCAAAACCAGGCCATGGTGGCATTTTACCTAAAGACAAAATTTCCGAAGAGATTGCTCAAATCCGTGGTGTAAGCCGTGAACATGACTGTATCTCTCCATCTAGCCATCCTGCCTTTAGCACCCCTATTGAAATGATGCAATTTATTCAGCAATTGCGCGAACTGTCAGAAGGCAAACCTGTGGGTTTTAAACTGTGTATCGGACAACCATGGCAATTTATGAGTATTGTAAAAGCCATGTTACATACAGGGATTACACCCGATTTTATCGTGGTAGATGGTTCTGAAGGTGGGACTGGCGCAGCGCCAATTGAATTGATCGATAATATGGGTACGCCACTGCGGGAAGGCCTACTCTTTGTCAATAACACCCTGATTGGTGCAGGCTTACGTTCAAAAATTAAAGTGGGTGCCAGTGGTAAAATTATTAGTGCTTTTGATATTGCCAGTACCATGGCAATTGGCGCAGATTGGGTCAATTCGGCTCGTGGCTTTATGTTTGCAGTCGGGTGTATTCAGGCTCAAAGCTGTCACACCAACCAATGTCCTGTTGGCGTTGCAACGCAGGACAAAGACCGTCAAAAAGCCATTCATGTCCCAACTAAAGCAGAGCGTGTTTTTAATTTCCACAAAAATACCTTGCATGGTTTATCTGAACTTATTGCCTCTGCGGGTTTACAACACCCGTCGGATATCCGTGCACACCATCTAGCACAGCGTATTAACAACCGTGAAATTAAAAACTATGCACAGCTACATTTTTGGTTAAAAGATGGGGAGTTACTCAGCTGTGAAAATAAAGATGAAGAAAACTTCTATTTCCGTATGTGGAATATGGCACATCTAGAAAAGTTCTGATTCCTACCCCATAAAAAAAGAGGCGACTACGCCTCTTTTTTTCGTCTAGATCCATCACACCGATTAAGGTAGGCTGTGCTCAATCGTCAATTAGTAACTGATGTTACGCGCGTAAAAGTAATTACGCATTTTTAAAATAATTTTTAAGCCTATTCGACGGAGTCTTACATCTAGGGCTTAAATAACGGGATTAGCCTTCGGCTGGAGGTACTCTTACGAAACGTTGTTTCTCATTTGGTAAAATGAGAAGCGTGCTTCGCAAGGAAACCATCTTGCGGTGCAATGCACCTCACCAACAAAACTCGTTCACTAGCGTCAAATTATTCAAAGTATTGCAAAAACATTTTTGATTAGGAGTAGTCCAGTCTCAAATACTTGCGGATGACCTTCCCGCGTATCGTACTTTTATTTGAATCAAATTACGCTCCTGATGTTAGTGCGTAACATCAGTTAGTAATAAGACTTACTGTTGGATTGAGCATGCAAGAATGCCGGGATCAAACCTGTTAATGCAGCACGAATATCGGCACGTTCATTAATCAGCTGATGCGAACCTTCTTCAAGCATGAGAAGCGTCTGTAAACGAAATTTACGACGTATAAACTCAATGTTATAACGCCAATCTACCGTCTGATCCTGTGCGCCTTGCGCTAACCACACTGGAATACGGCACGCTGGGCGTTCTTCCATCTCCTGCATCCATTTTGACATGGCCAAAATCCAATCCATCCCCATCATTCGAGGTTGTAGTGGATCTTTTAAGCGGACAAAACGTAAAAACTCAGGGTTATGATTATTCCGTCTAAAATGACGTGGCACTTCACGTTTAATACGACGAATAATGCCTAATCCAACCGAGTTATGCCACCATGCCGTTTTTGCAGGACGAATCAGCGGAGATAATAATAAAACCCGTTCGACATATGGGTTTTTGCGATGTTCAGCAAAATCTAACAGATGATGCAGCCAAATCGCACCACCCGTGCTCTGTCCAATCCCTAACCATGGCGTCGGTAATTGAGCCGCATGTTTAACATAACGATATACCGCTTCCAAAACTTGTTGGTAATGGTCAAAGTTTTGAATACTGGCTGGCGAGCCATTACTTAGACCATGCCCCGGTAAATCATAGGTTAAAACACTAAAACCTTGATCTAAGAGTTCACGAATAATCGGCTGATATATTCCACTATGCTCTAAATAACCATGCAATAAAAATACTGTGCCATTAATGACATCCGTTTCAGTCTTCAGTTTCGGTTGAAATACTTGTACATGTAATTTGAACAAAGGCATTTCTACATAGCCTTGCCAATGTTCACAGTTCAAGGCATCTAAACCATAAAGTCGTCTATAAGACTGTATTTCAACACTAGGCTCAAAAGGTCGATTTAAATTTAGAGGTTCTAATAATTGTGGGGTTAATTCTCGACTTGGAACTGGAAGATCTAATTGTTTAAGGATTGAAGGATTAAGAAATGGGATATCTGACATTATGGGACCTCCCGACAGTCACTTGAGCCAAACCAAACATCACGTAAGGTGGCTAATAATTCATAATTAGCACGACGACTATGGTCATAATTTTTTTCACTTGGTCGCCATGTAGTTAATGTTGTTGGCATGGGTGCAACAACAGGAATGGTTTCGATACCATTTAATGCAAATAAACGACGTGTTCGAGGCATATGATATTGGTCAGTGATTAAAATAACCGTCGGTGCCCCACCTTTTTTCTGTAAAAGCAACGAACTAAAACGCGAATTTTCGCAAGTATTCATACTGCGGTCTTCAAGCAATTTCGCATCAACATCATATTGCTTCAACCATGCTTGCATATACGGTGCTTCAACACCACTCAGTACAATCGGTAACTTATTGGCTCGTTCAACATCGAGTGTTTTTTCCAGTCGAAGTCGTGTGTAGTCATTCACTACGATATCTTTATCATTTTTATCTAAGGTTAAACCACCACCTAACACCACGATCGCATACGGCTCTGCGGTTGGCTGCTTCAGGGTTTTATCTTTCATTTTGGCAAGATCAAGATATGTTTCATCATCGATCGGTTCCGCTTCTGAAGCCGCTTGCTCAATTTCATGGGTTTTTAAGAACTCGGTATATTGAGTCATTAGTCCTTTATTTTCCGCACTATTGAGCTCAAGCAGCTCTTTCATTTTTTGAGCAGGATTTTCCGCCAATGCTTCAGAAGAAGCCGCCTCGGACGCAGAAGGATTCAGCAGAGGTACTTTCGGTATGTCCTTTTGACTATCATTCTTTTCTTTTTCATGTTCTTCTTCAATGAGCTGCTGTAACGCCTTATAACGTGCTTGTATAAGGGTTAAATCTTGAGGCTCATCAGACTGTATGGCTTGCTCCATGAGTTTTAAATACGCTTGGCGCGCTATCCATAAGTCAGAACCCGGCTCATAGTTATCATCATCACTCAAGGCGCCGAGTTTTTGACTTTGCGCTGCGAGCTGATTGACTTCTACAGGAACGAAATAATTTAAACTTTTAACGATCAATTTAGAATAAAACGGCGTATAGATAAAAATCATTAGACAGCCCAAAAGTACAAATAGCACTGCGGCAATTTGTACTAAGCGAACCATCCAATGTGTTTTATGCATAAATCTAAAACCTATGTGTTTTTATTGATCTGCGTGAGATCGAATCAAGCCATTTGTATCAAATAATACAGGCTCAGGATGTAGTTCAATATTAAATTTTTCAAAAACATCATGTTGTACAGCTTTGTAAGTTGTACGCACATCTTGCAGCGTGGCGTCCTGGTAATTGACCAAAACCAAAGCTTGCTTATGGAACATACCCACTGAACCCACAGATTTCCCTTTCCAACCTGCTTGGTCAATCAACCAGCCCGCTGCCAGTTTTACCGCATTATTTGGTTGTGGGTAATGGGGTAAATTTGGAAATTGCAGCGCAATTTGGTCAAAGGCTTGCTGGCTAATCACAGGATTTTTAAAGAAACTTCCGACATTTGGAAATTCTTTTGGATCTGGAAGTTTGGTTTGACGGATATGAATGACTTGTTGTTGTAGGTTTTCTGCACTTAAGTCTTCACCTACTGCCTGCTTTAAATCACCATAATTTAATTTTAAATCGGCATGTTTTAAAAGTTTAAACGTGACATGCGTAATAATAAAACGCTCTGGCTCATCTTTAAAAATACTATGACGATATGAAAAATGGCAATCGGCAGCGCTAATACTACTTTGCTGTTCTGTTACTCGGTCATAGACCTGCACAGATTCAATAAATTCACCCGCCTCAACACCATAAGCTCCAATATTTTGCACAGGTGAAGCACCGACTAAACCAGGTATCAGTGCCAAATTTTGTAAGCCATAAAACTGGTGTGCCGTCGTCCAAAGCACAAAGTCATGCCACACTTGCCCTGCGCCCACTTTTAAAGTTTGGGTTGCGGCATCGTCTTGTACATATTCAATACCTTGAATATCCATATGCATCACTAAAGCATGTATTTGCTCAGGCAACAGCATATTACTGCCTCCTGAAAGTACCAATACATTTAATTGCTCAGCTTTGGCAAAGTCGAGCGCTGCTTGAATATCTTCTACCGATTGAACGCGTACATAATGCGATGCAACAGCATCGAGGCTTAATGTATTAAATGGCTTAAGCTGAACCTGTGTTTGAATTTGCATTCTAAACCTTAATTTTTTTGCTGTGCTTGTAACTGAGTTTTTAAATAATTGACCCAAGCCTGACTGCTAGATTCGCATTGATCTAATACATGTTCAAACCCTGCATCACCACCATAGTACGGATCTGGTACTTCTTGTTGCGGATATTGGTGATCATGTTGACTCATCAAAGACACTTGGGCACGTAGTTGACCGAATTGTTGCTGCGCCTTTTGCATGAGGTTTTGAATATTGTCTAAATTTTCGTAGTCCATGGCCAAAATCAAATCAAATTCAATAAAATCATGAACCGTTAACTGACGTGCGCGTAATGCGGATAAGTTATAGCCTCGTAATTTTGCATGCTGTTGGCTACGAAGATCAGGCGCTTTGCCCGGATGATAATTGCTCGTACCCGCAGAGTCGACGTGAATATTGAGTTGCGCTTCATCACAAAAATGTCTAAAAACCACTTCAGCCGTAGGTGAACGGCAAATATTTCCTAAACAAACACACAACACCTTATATGGCGTGCTGGATGACATAACAACCTCAAGACTACTTTTATTTCAAGCGTCTTATGTTAAGTTATTTACAGGATGAATCCTATATCAACACTCAAGAATAATGTTTATTTGGATATAAAAAATTAGGGATAAGCCAATGAGTCAATTTCAGTTTCAAACCGTCAGCAATATTATTTCAGGCTTAGGCTCTATTTCCCAACTGAGAGAGGTCCTAGACGACTTTCAAGCCAAACGTGTCATGCTTGTGACCGACCCCGGTATGTTGCAACAACAATTACATTTACCCATTTTGGATATTTTAAAAAGTATCCATCAAGATTATGTGATTTATTCCAGTATTCAAGCTGACCCTGCAGAACATATAGTTTTGGATGCAGTTCAATTTGCCAAGAATGAAAAAGTGGATTTGATTATTGGTTTTGGCGGTGGCAGTTCAATGGATGTGGCTAAAATTATTGCGATCTTGGCTCATCCTAAGCAAACACAACAGATCAGTGATTTATATGGTGTTGCTAATGCAAAACGACCACGCTTACCGCTCATTTTGATCCCGACAACGGCAGGGACCGGCTCTGAAGTCACACCAATCTCTATCGTCACCACAGGTGAAACCACCAAAACAGGTATCGTCTCCCCTGTACTGTATGCCGATGTCTGTATCCTCGATGCGAACTTTACATTAAATCTTCCCGCACACATTACCGCAGCAACCGGTATCGATGCCATGGTGCATGCCATTGAAGCCTATACATCAAAAATTAAAAAAAATTCGTATGCGGATATGCTTGCTAAACAAGCTTTGCGTTTATTAAATAAAAATTTAGCGCTGGTTTTACACGACGGACATAACCTCGAAGCGCGTCAGCACATGCTGGTCGGTTCAATGCTTGCAGGTCAGGCCTTTGCTAATGCGCCAGTTGCAGCGGTGCATGCACTCGCCTATCCACTCGGTGGACACTTTCATCTCTCGCATGGTCATACCAATGCACTGGTTCTCGCTGAAGTGTTGAAGTTTAATACACCTCAGGCCAAACAGCATTATGCAGAACTCATGAGTTGGCTAGACCCATACAGTACGGGCTGTACCGATGGTTTATGTGATTTATTTATTGATCATATGCAAAATCATTTAGATCAGAGCGGTTTAGTGCTTAAACTCAGTCAACTCAATGTGCCTGAAAATATGCTTGATCGTTTAGCAGAAGACGCGTTATTACAAACGCGACTATTACAAAATAATCCGCGAGAACTGCAGTTTGAAGATGCTCGCCAGATTTATCAATCGATCTATGCCTAAAGTTTACTCATTTTGAAATAAAGAAAATACCAACGATGAAACCTAAAACTAAACGCCGCCAAAACTATCGATTTTTATTTCCAATCCAAACGCGTTGGGCAGACAACGATATGTATGGTCATGTCAATAATGTCACCTATTACAGCTATTTTGATACTGCTGCAAATGCACTCTTGATTCAACATGCCGGTTTTGATTTGCGAAAAACCCCGATCATTGGTTTAGTGGTCGATTCAGCCTGCAGCTTTTTACAAGAGCTGTCCTATCCAGAAATCATTGAAGTTGGGGTTGCGATTGAAAAAATTGGTAATTCTTCACTGCGCTATGACTTGGCTATTTTTAAACAAGGACAAAATGAGGCTGCAGCCCAAGGACATTTCGTACATGTGTTTGTCGACCGCCAAACACGAAAAAGCACCTCGATACCCGATGAAATGCGAGATGCTTTAACTCAGTTTTTACTTTAATTTTTAGAATCCAGCTTAGAACTTATTTGAGCTGGATATTTTGCAACTCACCATCAAAGCTTTTGAGCAAATCTTTCACAACAGGCTCTGCATGTAATAACTCATTTGCACGTGCAAACGCTTTTTCTTTGCGGACATGTTGTAAAGCATACGGTGTGGTTTCTTCGACATCTTCAAAGCTGATATGGAAACGACATTTTGACCATTGTGCATGAATGGCTTGTTCCAATACATGCTGTAATTGAGTCACTAAAGCTTCGTATCGCTTTGGAATATGGAAAGTCGATTCACCGTCAATCGTACCTCGCATAATGCCATGCTGAGCCAACTCTTGTACCGCAGGTGAAAGTTGACTATTTCGGAACCAATACTCCCACTTTTCGACCGTCCACTCACCTTCAAGGGTTTGAGGCTGTAAAGTCAAAATATCTTGTGGCATCAAGGTAGAAGATGAACCCGTTTGAACAGCATCCGAAGAAACGGAACTTTGCGTAACTTGTGGTGATGCTAGATCAAAACCATTGTCGCCTTGAGCACCCGAAACTGATTCATTCACCACATGTTGTGGTTCAATGGCATTGATCAAATGTGGCTGAGCTGTTTCAGGCTCTACACTTTTTGACTCTAAAGCTGTTGGTTCTAAAGGTGCAATATCTTCAAAATTTATAGCGCTCACATCAACTTCTTCAGTTTCAGTACTCGGCGTCGGATCTAAATCAAATAATGTATCTTCTGCCACGGCATCCATAACAAGTGTGTCATTTTGCTGTGTCGATACAGACTCAACCGGTGCAACCTCTTGCGTATCTAGAGTGCCATTTGCTGTAGATGCTGTAGAAGTTTGGCTTATTGCGTCTTCTTCAGGATCATCTAAAAAATCATCAGATGAAGGTTCATCGACTGCAGGTGCAGAAACATAGCCATCATCGTCATCATAATGTGAATCATCAAAATCATCGAAAGCTGGCGATGTGTCTACAGCGGGTACAGCTTCAGGCTGCTCAACAGTGGCAACCTGCGCAGCAGACTCAACAACGGTATTGGGTTGCTGCAAAGACTGTGTTTGAGTCGGCTGAACTGTTTCGGCCTGATTTTGAGCAAGCTGTGGCTGTGCGGCTGACTCTTGCTGTACGGCAGAGACCAACATTTCGTTTGGCTGTAATGGTCGGAATGCTAATAGACGCAGCACACACATCTCAAAACCTTGCTCTTGCGTGACTGCCAACTGCAAGTCTGCCCGACCTTTGCATGCGACTTGATAATACAACTGCAAATCTTGAGCTGAAATCAACTGCGACAATTGCATAATTTTTTGATTGATCTCAGCGCTATATTTCAACGCTAAGTCTGGCAAGTATTGTAATAATGCCAGTTCATGTAACGTTGAAATCAACTGATCCAATACCAGCGAAACATCCAGCGCTTGTTGACGGAATTGCATGAGTAAAGCACTCACGCGTTCACGCTGATTTTGATGAATGGCTAAAATCAAATCATAAATGATCGTACGGTCAATTAGGCCCAACATGTCTTTAACATCTTGGTGCTGAATTGAACCCTGACCATAGGCAATCGCTTGATCAGTTAGTGACAGCGCATCACGCAGTGAACCTTGAGCCGATTCAGCAATTTGCCAAATCGCATCTTGCTCCGCTTGAATTTGTTCTTTTTGTAAGATATCTGTCAAATGCGATGTGATTTCATCCACCGCTAAAGGACGCAAAGTAAATTGCAAGCAACGTGAAATTACAGTAATCGGTAATTTTTGTGGATCTGTAGTTGCAAATAAGAATTTCACATGCTCTGGCGGTTCTTCTAGAGTCTTTAATAACGCGTTAAATGAATGCGTAGAGAGCATATGCACTTCATCGATCAGATAAACCTTGAAGCGACCTTGGGTTGGTGCATAAGGAACGTTGTCGAGAAGTTCTCGGGTATCTTCAACTTTGGTCCGTGATGCCGCATCGATTTCAATTAAATCAATAAAACGACCTTCATTTACTGCTTTACACGTTGGGCAGACTTCACAAGGCGTTGAGGTTACACCTGTTTCACAGTTCAGACATTTTGCCAAAATACGGGCAATGGTGGTTTTACCCACGCCACGAGTACCTGTAAATAAATACGCATGATGTAACCGACCACGTTCTAAGGCACTGGTAAGTGCGCGTGACACATGGTTTTGCCCCACGAGTTCAATGAAATTTCGTGGACGGTATTTTCGTGCAAGTACTTGATACATGTATGCTCCTTTTTACAGGTGTAAGCATACTGTTTTTTTGTCTAAGAGTGAATGAAGTTCTTAGTCAGTGGAACTAATTCGATCAATATCTTCGAATTTAACGACTTTAATATTTGATTTATTTTCTGAATCATTAAACAAGATTACATTACCTTGAAAACTGTCCAGAACATACCATTTATTTACGTCTTTGATTTTCAATGTAGCTACAGGCGACTTCTTTATATCATTTAATTTTAACTGTGCAGAAAAACAGGTAGCAAATATGGCAAGAATGGTTAACACCAAAAATTTAAGTGGTTTATCTCTGCGCACTTCATCATCGGTAAAAATATTGAGAGTTATACCAATTAGAACAGCACCCCATAGCATTGAAGTTTGACCAATAAAGTTATTTACATAGAGCGTAATTAGCCCACTAACACATACAATAATGACAAATATAGCTTGTAGCAGCTTATGCTTTTTTAAAAACTGTTCGATTTTTTCTTTCAGCTCTGCTTCCGTAATATGATTAGAAACTAAAATTTTCTTTTTAGGCTTACTTTTGCAATATTGTTTAAATAAAAATTTATAGAAATCTAATAGAACACCAACTACGGCTATGACTGAACAACTTAAGACTAATACCTTAATAATTTCAAAAATATAAAATGATGGAGATAAAACAGACATTATCCATATAGCATCTAAAGAGTAATAGAAAAATGCATTCGAAATAACAGAAATTGTGAGGGCTGCTATGGATAAAATTCCAAATAACTCCGTAATTGATAATTCTTTTTTTATCATTATTTATAAAAATTAGACTATAAAGTGGTTTTTTATCATGACTGACAAACTACGTAAAGAAAGAACGATTTAATTATAATTAAGTCTCTGCCCGCTTAAGCAAAAAATCACTCTGCATTTGATAGCGTTTCGCCGTCTGGTCTTCCCGAATTTCAAGTAATTGCTGATCCAAATCAACATACAAAAGATTACGCGTTTGCACATTCATAAGTTCTAGCTGCTGCTTTGATTCATCTTTAAAACGAATTACACCTTTTAGCACTTCTACTTCGTTATGACCACTTAGACTTTCACGAGTGAGTGTATAGGTTTGGTCTTCATGTAGCTCTATAGCCACAGCCATGCCAGGACAATCTTCACAACGAGAAAGACAGCCCATACACGGCGTGGTACCTTTAAAATCACCGACCCATGCAGCTTGCTGTTTTTCGGCAGTAATCGCTTCTATCTCTTTTGCTTTCGTTTGAGTTGAATCCTGACAACCCAACATTGCCGACGTTGCTACTAAGGGAATCAAAACAACTTTTTTCATAGGGATATCACAGCAATCTAAAACTGCGTGGGAAAATAGCATATTTTTCACATTTCCCCAATTTCTGTTCTATCCCGAAGTATCTTAAAGCCAGCCCTTACGTCCTTTAAGTGCTTTGTCTGCACAGCGAAGCGTTTCTTGAGTTAAGCCCCATAAGCGATAATCGCCGGTGATTGAACCCGTCGCAAAGTTATGTGTATATGCAAAACTTAAATAACGCTGCGGATCGCACCAGGCCCCAGAACCATTAAAACCAATATGTCCAAAACCTTGACTAGATTTGCCTAAAGTTAAAATTCGATGATATCCCAAACGCCAATTCATCGGTAAAGGCATAATACGATCACGTTTTTTATATTGAATTTTACTTAAAGATTCAAAAACTTGTGGCGTGATTAAGGTCTGTCCCTGCCACTGCCCTTGGTTAGCCAGCATTGCATAGATTTTCGCTAAACTATTGGCACTAAATACACCAGTAGCCGCAGGTATAATGGCTTGTAAACCATCATCACTAAAAAATGAAAACTTGCGCATTCCTTTAGGAATCATACCATCTTGAAAGTCTTGCAAATTTTGTCCAGAAAGTTGCAGAAGCTGATCAAAGATTGACGGTTTTCGTGTCTCTGTCTTTTTTTTCGTTGTCTGCGCTTGGGTATTTTCTTGTGCAGATGTATCTACAGCACGTTCTACTTGTTTCTTTTTCGGAATCAAGCGAGCAACCTCACTAAGTTGATGCTCTGGTACGCCAAAAAATGCATGATCCAATGCCAAAGGCTCAACCAAATAGTGTTGCATCAATTCAGCAAGCGGTCGACCTGTGGCCTTTTCAAGTATACCACCCACTTGCCAACCGAAGGTTAAAGGTTGATATGCCGCATCAGTCGTCGGCTCAAAACGTGGCTTAGCTTGTTCGATGACATTAAGCATATGTGGCCAATCTGCCATTTCAGATGCCGTTTCAATGATATTACGGATATCGTATAAACCACTTTGGTGACTCAGCATGTGCCTTAATGTGATATCCGACTTGCCATTTTGAGCAAACTCCGGCCAATATGCTGCAACGGGAGTATCGTAATCAAGAAAGCCTTCGCTCACTAAAATATGTGCAAGCGTTGCAAGTACACCTTTACCCGTGGAATAACAGACCGAGGGTGTATTGGCCTGCCAAGCTTCTTCGGCTGACTTTTTACCAGTCCAAATATCTACGACTTTTTGACCTTTAAAATATACCACTAAGGCTGCTCCGCCTAAGTGGCTTCGAGCATCCTGCATCCGGCTAAATTGCGCCGCCAAATCTTGAAACGCCTCGTCGACTGTACCTTGATAATTATTCTTCTGTGCAAATAGATATTCTTTGAGCGCCTGCATCATCATTCCTTTGAATATGAATCGCTTGAGATTAAAACAAAAAAGCCTAAACCGATATCGATTTAGGCTTAAGTCTTAAAGTGCCTTCACATTTCCCGCGACATGCGGTTTTTTGTTCTTACTATTTCGAATGGCAAACTCTGTATCTTTACCCGTTTGTGCAGTAAGGAACTCAACTTGAGAAGGCAAATACATTGGTAATTTAAACCATACATCTGCTTCATAGGCATCTGGCAAAGTTAAGCTCGACAAAGCTTTGGCTTTACTCCACATACCATGTGCAATGGCTTGTTTAAAACCAAACGCTTTTGCTGTTACAGCATGAATATGAATTAAGTTAAAGTCACCAGAAGTCAACGCATAACGGCGACCGGTATTTTCAGAAACATTCCATTCAGCTTGAACTTGCAACTCTGCTGGCTTTGTTTCGGTAGATTTTGCCGCAGCTTTGTTCTCTGTTTTTTGACGTGCTAAATACGTGGTTAATGATTCTACAACCACTTCATCGCCCACTTTTGCAGTGGTAATAAAGTCAAATTGCACGCCTTTATCATGTGGCTGTAATTCACCAAATTTGCATGACAATGACAGTGTTTCATTCACACCGACTTTGCGATATTGCTTCACTTGGTTACGAATATGTACCAAACCTAAGATCGCAAAAGGAAAAGCTTCCGTGGTCATCATATGCATTTGCAAACTTTGAGAAAGCACAGCCAAATAAATCGCTGGGATATAACCATTGTTTTTAAAGCCACACACTTCGTTATAGGCTTTTAAATGCTTTTGATCGACCTTAAATGAATCCACCACATATTCAACTTGCGGCAGCACTTTTTCAGCTTTAGGCTTTTTAAAAATCAAGCCTTGAATCACTTTTGGATAGGCTAAATAAGGTTTTGGAAGTTGACTAAAATGGCGAGTATTCATACTAAACCTTTGGAAGTTTTTATTTCAATGTTTTAAAAGCCTCTTCTCTTGCACCATATATGGCTCGAGGAGAAAGCTGGAATGAGGGTTAGCCCCATTCCATTTATAGCAAATTTTTACCTCTCCCTAGCCCTCTCCTTTAAAGAGAGGGAGTTTTAAGAGGAATGTATTAAGCCCCTAACAAGCTTTGACCACACACACGTACCACGTTACCGTTCAAGCCTGTCGATGCCGTTGAAGCAAACATCGCAATCGTTTCAGCAACGTCTACAGGTAAACCACCTTGACTCATCGAGTTCATACGACGACCTGCTTCACGGATTGCAAATGGAATCGCAGCAGTCATTTGCGTTTCAATGAAGCCTGGAGCAACAGCATTAATGGTTACGCCATTTTTCAATAATGGAGCAGTAAATTTAACCACACCAACAACACCTGCTTTAGAAGCAGCATAATTGGTTTGACCTAAGTTACCTGCGATACCTGAAATAGAAGATACGCACACAATACGACCATTTGCATTGAAGCCATCATTTTCAAGAAGGTAATCATTTACACGCTCAATCGCAGACAAGTTAATGTTAATCACCAAGTCCCAAAGCTCAGGTTTCATATTGGCCAAAGTTTTGTCACGGGTAATCCCTGCATTGTGCACGATGATATCCAAACCACCTTGAGCAGCTGCAGCCGCTTTGATTTTTTCACCGGCATCGTTTGCAGTAATATCAATCGCGAGCGTAGAACCGCCAATTTCACCTGCAACACGGTCAAGGTCTGCTTGCTGCTGTGGAACGTCTAAACAAATCACATGCGCGCCATCACGTGACAATACATGTGCGATTGCTTCACCAATACCACGGCTTGCACCTGTTACAACAGCTGTTTTGCCTGCAAGCGGCTTATTCCAATCAACATCCACAACATCTGCTTTAGATACACGAATCACCTGACCCGATACATAAGCTGAACGTGGTGAAATTACAAAACGTAATGCAGATTCTAAGTTTGCTTCAGCACCTTCGTCCACATAGACTAACTGTGCAGCAATCCCTTTCTTAAACTCTTTACCGACTGATTTTACAAAACCTTCTAATGCACGTTGTGCAATGGCTTGTTTCACAGTTTTCGCAGTTTCTGGTGTTGTACCAACAACGACAACGCGACCAGACGCCTGAATTTGACGCGCGATTGGGTTAAAAAATGCATATAAGACATGCAGTTGTTCTGAGTTTTGAATACCTGAAGCATCAAATACCACAACTTTAAACTTAGACTCTTTATCGCCTTCGTTAAATGCGCTTAAGTTCAGACCTGATTTTGCCGCAGCTTGTTGTAATTCAGCATTATTACCTGCATAGCTATTGGCATGAATATTTGCCAAGACTTGTGCAATTGCACCAGACAATGTTGAAGCAGGCGCTGCACCGAATAAAACCGCACCTTTAACTACAGGTGTTGCAGACTCAAAACGCTCTAAAAAAGTCGGTGATGGTAAACCTAAATTTTTGATGACAAATTTACCAATAGGAGATTTTGCAAATGTTTGGTATTGATCAGTCATGTTTATTATCTCTCATACAGATTAATTTTTGATGGATCTGAAGATATCCCTTTAACTTCAAGATGATGTCAGATACTTATATTTCAATAGTTCCATCAGTTTCCATGGAATCATACTTGAGTTAAACCGCAGATGGCTTGACCTGAATGCTTTAGCGAATGTCATTTTAGTCAATTTACCCCTTTGGTGAATATGCTAATGTAGCCGTCAAGAAGATCATCAACATGCTTGGAAAAGCCTTATGAGCAAAACAACTCAAGAAAATCCAGCAGTCGAAAGTCCGACTACGGAAACTGTGTCAAATACATCAAAGAGTACGCCACGTAGCGCTAAAAGTACGGGCACAGCAACCAAGTCTACAAGTGATGCCGCTAAAACGAGCCGTCCTCGTCGTGCATCTACGCGCACTAAGACACCCGCTTCAAACCCTAAAACAGCTTTAAAATCAACAACTCAAACGTCTGTTCAACAGGATAATACCATGAGTCAAAACACAGTTCGCCGCGTTGCTATTATCGGTGGTAATCGTATTCCTTTCGCTCGTTCTAACGGCGCTTACTTCACTGCATCGAACAGCGATATGTTCACAGCTGCATTAAATGGTCTTGTTGAACGTTTCAACCTTCAAGGTCAACGCCTTGGTGAAGTTGTTGCTGGTGCCGTGTTAAAACATAGTCGTGACTTTAACATGACCCGTGAGTGTGTACTCAATACCGAACTTGCTCCTGAAACACCTGCTTACGATATTCAACAAGCATGTGGTACTGGTTTACAAGCAGCTTTCTTGGTTGCTAACAAAATCGCATTGGGTCAAATCGAAGTGGGTGTTGCTGGTGGTGTAGATACAACCTCTGATGCACCGATCGCTTTTGGTGATGGCTTACGTAAAGCTTTACTTGAATTGAATATTGCTAAAACAGGTAAAGACCGCCTAAAAGCATTAACTAAAATTAATGTTAAAGATTTGATGGATGCACCGAAGAACGGTGAACCACGTACAGGTCTTTCTATGGGTGACCATCAAGCGATTACGACACTTGAATGGGGTATCTCTCGTGAAGCGCAAGATGAACTTGCGGCATCTTCACATCAAAAAATGGCAGCTGCATATGAAGAAGGTTTCTTCGATGACCTTATTACGCCATTCCTAGGTTTAGAACGTGACAACAACCTCCGTGCAGACTCTTCTGTAGAAAAACTTGCGAAGTTAAAACCAGCGTTTGGTAAAGGCGATGCGCGTACGATGACTGCGGGTAACTCGACTCCACTAACTGATGGTGCGTCATGTGTCCTTCTTGCATCAGAAGAATGGGCCAAAGCAAACGGTCACGAAGTTCTTGCTTATTTAACTTTCCAAGAAACTGCGGCAGTTGACTTTGTAGAGAAAAAAGAAGGCTTATTGATGGCCCCTGCGTATGCAGTGCCTCGTATGCTTGAACGTGCAGGTATTACGCTACAAGATTTCGATTACTATGAAATTCATGAAGCGTTTGCATCTCAAGTATTATCTACACTAAAAGCATGGGAAGATCCTAAATTCTGTAAAGAACGTTTAGGCTTAGATGCCCCATTGGGTTCAATTGATCGTTCTAAATTGAACGTGAAAGGTTCATCTCTTGCTGCAGGTCACCCATTTGCTGCAACTGGCGGTCGTATTATCGCAACTGCTGCAAAACTATTGAACCAAAAAGGTTCAGGCCGTGTACTTGTATCGATCTGTGCTGCGGGTGGTCAAGGCGTAACAGCAATTATTGAAAAATAATCCTTTATGCTTTAAAGCAAAAAACCGCTCTTGAGAGCGGTTTTTTTATTCTTTGATTCCGTAAATTTTAGAAACGATAACCAACACCTAAATAAGTAATGATGGGATCAATATCAATCTTGGTCGTTGCATGAATTAACTGTTCACCGGTCGTTTGGTTAATCACATCGATCTTGGTTTTATTATTTAACTTTGCATAAGACACCGAAGCTGCTGTAAACCAATTTGGGGTGAAGTCATAGGTAAATCCGAGTGTGACAATTGGAGCAATTGCATCATCCGCATCGACATCGACCACCATTTTTCCAGATGATTCTTTACCATCGAGTGCTGCACCTGCATTATTATCTTTAATGTTTTGAATCATATGCCCTGCAGCAATTAAGTCAGATTCAATGCCTTTATTGAGTTCAATATCATTAAAATAAGCATACATGATCCCTGCGCCCACATAAGGTCTAAACTTATTTACACCCGACTGACCAAATTGGTACTGTGCCTGAAATACCGGCGTCCAAGCTCTTGCACTCGCCGCTTTACCATAAGATGATAAATCCGTAATGGGTACTGCGTAATCTAGTGGCAAACCATCAGGGAATAATAAACCGCCTAGACCACCTGGCTCTGCTAGACCAGATAATGGCGCGGTAATCATACCCTTACCTTTAATATCTACCTCAGGTGGGATGCCGCCAATCACTTGCAAAGAAACATTATCATTAATATGGTAGTTAAATGTTAAACCTAATGTATCAACATCTTCTGCTTCAAGCCCCGTACCTTCAGCTGACCAATTATCTAGTCCATTGATCGTTGCGATCCCTGCAATCTCTGACTTGATATTGCCATCTTTATCTTTAATTAATCCTCCCAAAGGGCCATTCACAAGGTCGGTTAAAGTGTCCTTAAGATTCGCAGAATTACTCCCTTCATTATAAATTGCATTCGGATCAATCGCTTTTAGAAAACCTTCAGTACTAATTGTGCCTACTTCAGCCTGTGTGCCATTTGCTACCGCAGTATTAATATTAAATGGATTTGCCTTTCCTTGCGGCATCACATGCATCCAACCCGCAGATACAGAAAAACGTTTAAAGTTACCATCTGCAAATGTAAATTGTGTAAGCCCAAGTAAAACAACAGGTGTGACAATTTTTATCAATTTCATATGCTAACTCCTTGTCTTGCATATTTTTTTAATCAACTTATAAAAACATTCTTTGTTCTTATATTTAAAAGTTATGTAATTAGTATAATTTTTTATAGTTATATTATGTTTTTATATATTGTTATTTGTTAACTTTTGCCCTGTTTTAAAGCAAAAAAGGCCTGTACTTATCAATACAGGCCAATGTGATTTTCTTGTTGAAATTTAACGATATTGTGGTTGGTAACCTAAGTGCGCCTCGATCTGGTCATAGCACCACTGGAAAATAAATGTGTAGACTAAAATACACATGGTCATACTAAAATCGAGCAAAATCGCCTGCCATAAGGTCATATGCATGGCATAAGCCACCATTGGGATGGTTGCAAGCATTAAACCGCCCTCAAATCCAATCGCATGTAAAACACGTACACCAAAGGTTCTTTTTAACTTTCTTTTTGCTTCAAATTTTTCAAAATAATGATTAAAAATCATGTTCCAAATCACAGAAGTGATCGCCATCGCAATACCTAGCGTACCTGTCACCTCCATCGGAACTTTAAAAATAAAACTTAACGCAATAGCAATGATCACCAATAGGATGATCTCATAGCTTAGCGCATGAATAATCCTTCTCTTGGAAATCGTCATTTTGAAACACTCTATCATTTGTAAAAAACTTATTTTATTTTTATATTATTGATTAATCGAGTCAGGTTCTTTCAATATTATTGAAAGGTTGTATTCCTTTATTTTTTCTGTATGCACATGAATATTAATCAAGAACAACTGATGATTTTTAAAACAGTCATGGAAACAGGATCATTTTCCGCAGCCGCCAGACAACTCGGCAAAGTGCCATCAGCAGTCAGCATGTCCATTGCGAATTTCGAAATTGATCTCAACCTTAAACTGTTTGAGCGCGTTGGTCGTGAGCCTGTGCCCACAGCTCAAGCGCTAAACCTGTATGAAAAAACTGAACAATTATTGATAGAAATCAATCAGTGGAAACAGCATGCGATTGCGCTGAGTCATGGTTTAGAGTCTTCACTGAATATCGTGGTGGTATCAGAACTGCTTCATACGCAGTGGACCGACTATATCTCTTTGCTAGAAACTCATTTTCCATCTTTGCAAATCAATATTTTTTCTGCGCCTCAAGAAGATGCCCAAAAGATGTTATTACTAGGTCAAGCACAGCTTGCTCTAATGTTTGAACGTGAACAGCTTGAGAGTTATGAACAATTTGTCGAATTGAAGCGTGAAGCATTGGTTCCAGTTGCGGCGACAAAACATGCCCTGTCGAAATTTAAGCAAGTCAGTTTTGAGCAAATTTTGCAAATCCGGCAAATCGTGGTTGCAAGTCGTGATAAAAGCATCAAACCAGAGTTGTTATTTTCCAAACACAATTGGCGTACAGATAACCACCACTCTGCTTGTTCGATGATTATTCAAGGTTTGGGCTGGGGTGTGCTTCCATTAGAGATGTTTAATGAAAATCCGACGCTCAAAGATCAACTCAAAATCTTAAGCTTTCAAGATTTCACAGCCAAATTTGAATATTTCGTCGACTTGGTCTGGAACCGTGAAAAACCTCTCGGCTCGGCTGCTCATTTTTTGATTAATCACATCCGAAATTCACGAAAAACTACGATTTAGACTGTCTAATTGGGCGTTTTTTGGTTGGGTTCTAAACAGATTGTGTTATAAAAGTATGTACACCAAGAACATTAAGAACTAGATTTCAAATGACTCAAAATGCGTTAAACCAATTAAAAAGCCTAACAACGATTGTTGCTGACAGCAGTGATTTAGCTGCGATTAATACATTCCGTCCATTGGATGCGACCACAAATCCATCTTTAATTACAGCAGCGGCAAATCAACCTGAAAATAAAGAACTGATTGAAAGTGCTTTTGAACAAGCGCGTAAAGAAGGTTATCAAAATGATGAGCTGGTTGAGCGCACCATCGATATTCTTACGGTCAAATTTGGTGTAGAAATCTTAAAATTGATCGAAGGACGTGTATCTACAGAAGTCGATGCAGCCTTGTCTTATGATACTGATGCCACCATTGCAAAAGCTAAAGAGTTATTGGCTTTATATGCACAGTATGGTATCGATCAAAACCGTATCTTAATTAAAATTGCCTCAACATGGGAAGGCATTCAAGCCGCTAAAGCCCTTGAAGCCGAAGGCATTCATTGTAATCTGACTTTATTGTTTGGCTTACATCAAGCTCAAGCCTGTGCAGATGCTCAAGTCACGCTGATTTCGCCATTTGTCGGCCGTATTTTAGATTGGTACAAAAAAGCTGAAAATGTGGATAGCTACCCGATTGAGAAAGATCCAGGCGTGTTATCAGTTAAGCAGATTTACCACTATTATAAACAACATGACATCAAAACTGAAATTATGGGTGCTAGCTTCCGTAGTATTGATCAAGTGCTCGGCTTAGCAGGTTGTGATTTATTGACAGTTTCACCGAATTTATTGGCAGAACTGGAAAAAGATCAGCGTACCGTGGAAGTGCAATTGTCTAATCATCATGCGCATGCACACTGTCAACACGATGTACAAGTGCTCGACAAGCAAACTTTCAAAGCTGAAGTTGAAAAAGACTTAATGTCTTTCCAACTATTACAAGGCGGTATTGATGGTTTTATTAAAGCCCGTGAGCAATTAAGTCGCTTACTGCGTCAAACTTTTGGCTTAGATGCTGAAATAAAAGCATAAATTAGAAATTTTCAGTTTCATCTAGAACCGAAGTTGTATACTACAGCTTCGGTTTTTTATTTGAGTGTCTTCAGTGTTTGGAATCACAGACTTAACGACCTTTATTATTGGTACGATATTAATTGTGATTTTACCCGGGCCAAATTCACTTTATGTCATGTCTGTTGCTTCTCGCTATGGCATTAAGGTCGGCTATTTAGGCGCTTTTGGCGTTTATACTGGCGATTTGATCTTAATCTTACTCACTGCTCTCGGTGCTGCATCCTTACTTCACGCCTTCCCTTGGTTATTCTTATTATTAAAAATTGTCGGTGCGCTGTATTTAAGTTATCTAGGTATCAAACTTTTCAAGGCTGCCTACCAAACATGGAATGCCGTTCAAACGCCAGAACAACTCGACACTAAACAACTGAGTTTGAGCGAACTGAAACCGTTTAAGACTGCATTAACCATCAGTATTTTAAACCCTAAAGCCATTCTTTTTTACTTATCGTTCTTTGTGCAATTCGTCGATCCTGCATATCCATATCCTGCGATTACATTTACCGTACTCGCGATCGTGCTGCAAATTATCAGTATGAGCTATTTAACGATTTTGATCTTTTCCGGTGCAAAACTGGCCACCTATTTTAGCCATCGTTATAAATTTACGGCATGCTGTGTGGCTGCAGTTGGTCTTCTATTTTGTGGATTTGGGCTAAAGCTTGCGACTTCTACCATGTAAACGACATGGGCAAAATAGTTCTGTTTTTTTTACTTAAAAATCTACATGCCTTTAAACTTTTGAATGATTGAAACATCCACAATGTGTGGTTGTCGATTCGTACTATTAAAGTGCTGTTTGTTAAAGTGTCGTTTGTGAATAAATAAAGTATTTCCATAATATCTCGATGAGCACTTTTACTGTACAGGACTTGAGCGTATCATCCTGAAAAATGTCATCTTAAACCTGCGCCAACAATAGTTATAGCTCGATCATTATGCAAAAACTACTCCAAGACTTTTCCATTCCAGCTGCTTTTGCAGGTTTTATTACGTTCTTAGTCGGGATCAGTGTCTCGGCTGTTTTGGTGATCCAATCTGCACAAATGCTCGGTGCCAACACTGCAGAAATAACCTCTTGGTTTTGGGCTCTAGGTTTGGGTATCGGCTTAAGCGGGCTGATTCTGTCTTGGAAATTTAAATATCCCGTTGCGACTTCATGGTCCACTGCAGGACTGGCACTGATTTTAGCGACTGCAAATGGTTACAGCATGAATGCCGCCCTAGGTGCTTTCTTGGTCTGTGGCTTATTGACAGCAATATTTGGATTTTTAGGCATTTTTGAAAAAATACTGCGCTATATCCCGCAATGTCTAACTAGTGCAATGTTGGCGGGTGTACTCCTTAAATTTGGTATTGAGCTATTTGTCAATTTACAAAATGAATGGGCATTCGTTCTTGGTTTACTGGCTGCCTATGTCCTCAGTAAACGGCTGTTACCACGTTATAGCATTGTCATTACGGTGATCATTGGCATCATGCTTTGTCCATTTTTACTTGGTTTTCAATTACCTGCGCTTAATTTAGAACTCGCACAGCCGGTTTGGGTCACACCTGAATTTTCGATCTCAGCAATACTGGGTTTGGCGTTACCACTCTTTGTAATCAATATGGCCTCTCAGTATTTACCGGGTTTAGCCATGATTAAAAGTTATGGTTATCAACCCCACGTCAATCAACTGATTGGTTGGACTGGTACAGCCCAAACGCTACTCGCGCCATTTGGATGTTTTAGTGTCAATATTGCTGCGATTAGTGCGGCCATCAGTCTAGATGACCAAGCCCACCTCGATGAGAAAAAGCGCTATATCGCAGGTATGACTTGTGGCTTCTTTTATATTTTGATGGGCCTGTTTGCAGCCACTTTGGTGAGTTTCTTAACTGCTTTTCCATTGGTATTTATTACCGCTTTAGCAGGAATTGCCCTACTAGGCACCATTGGACACAACATCGTCATTGCTTTCCAAGAAGCGAGTGAACGTGACGCTGCTCTACTCACCTTCTTATTTAGTGCATCGGGCGTACAATTTTTTGGTATTGGTTCCGCGTTTTGGGGTTTGGTCTTTGGTTTAGTCGTGCATGCTATTTTCAAATATAAAAGAAATTAAGCGCACATTTACAAACAGCGTTCTTTAGTCTATTTCGCTCGATACGTTCTGGCGATCAGTTCTTGTTTTAATAATTGGGTTTCGCTCTCATCTTCCACTTCTGTAAAAGCGGTGAGCCAAATACCATCGGCTGCATAACGAACAATTTTCAGTTCTATATCCGAATCGGTCTGATGATGACGCTCTAAACGTGAGTTCATCCATTCGATCCAATATTCATTAAATGTTTTATCGGTCAGCATGGTCATCGAAATCGCGGACCAAGACTGTTGCAAACCCATGATTTGTTTTTCTAAAGTAATTTCAATATAGGCTCTGGTAAAACGACCGTATGGCTCAGGGTCTTCGTCAATTAATCGGTCAACGACCTCGTCTAATTGAGCCAAAAGCATCACAATCATGGACTCTAAGAGCTTTTGCTTATTTGAAAAATGATGAAATACACCACCTTTTGTAACCCCAACTAAATCCGCAACGGCTTGAATCGACACCCCATTAACACCTTTATCAGCAGCAAGACGGATTGCATGCTGCAAAATACTTTGGCGTATCAGTTGAGGCTCTTTCTTGCGCTGATGCGGATTATCCATATTAATGTCCAGCTGAAGTTGAAAACAGGTTAATTACGACCACACCTGAAACAATCAGGCCTATCCCTAACATGGCTGGGAGGTCTAAATTTTGACGAAAGATAAAGTAGCCAATTAGTGCGGTTAAAACAATACCAACACCTGCCCAAATGGCATAAGCAATACCAAGTGGTATGACTTTAATCACCTGAGACAATAAATAAAATGCCAAACAGAATAAAACTGCGACAGCCAATGAAGGCGCAAGTTTGGTAAACCCTTCTGACTTCACCAAAAATGTCGAACCAATTACTTCTGAGATAATCGCCAATGACAGTAAGCCATAGGCCAATGTTACCGAATTCATTAATCATTCCAAAATAAACATACCAACTGGTAGGTATGTTATTAAGTTAGAGATTATTCTGCAAGCATTTTAAGCCTATTTTTAATTTTTAACGGACTGTACGTGTTGTTTCAAAAATTCTAAAGTGCGATAAAAGGTCTGCTGACTGGCCTTTTTACTCATCATAAATTGATATTCATGTACCAAATATTCTTTCGAATCTGGATAAAATACCGCCGTCACAGGTACATTATTTGCCAGCAATTTTTCTACAAAAGGCTCAGATTGCGTTTTGGTTAAAAAATCTTTATTGCCACCGCTGATAAATACAGGCGGATAATTTGCATTAATATTTGAGGCTGTTGAAATACGCGTTAAAAACTCGGCATCATCTTTTTTGTCTCCGGTATACGCCTGAACCAAGTTATAGACGCCCCACTCGATCAGTCCAATCTCGTTGGGTGCAGTATTTACAAAGCTGTTTAAATCATAAATACCACAATGTAAAATCAGCCCTTTAAGCTGTGAAGGCTTTAAAAACAGGTTGAATCTTTGACGCTTTCGCAAAATCTGGATTCGTAACCAAGGCGGCATAATGACTAGCCATATTTGCACCTGCAGAATCCCCTGCCAAATACATATTTTGCGAATCAATGCCATATTGTGCCGCATGTAGATTTAAAAACCTCAATGCTGCATCAATTTGGTTGAGCTGTGTGGGATAAATGGCTTCAGGTGCAAACTGATATTGAACCGAAACCACATTATAGCCTTGGGCTGCGAGCCGTTTAAAATATCCACCTGCATGCTCTTTTGAGCCTGAGACCCAACCGCCACCGTGGATCCAAACAATCGTTGGTCTTGGTGCAATCGCCATACTTGTTTCAGGTTGATAGATATCCAAGTTTAAATTTGGATTTTGTAGATATTGAATATTTGACTGCACAATAACATTGTCAGGAGCATGTAGGTTGATGAAGGTCTTTTGAACTTGTGTCGATAAATTAAAAACACCTGCAATCACTTTGGTACTACTTTGCGTGTTTTGACAACCAGACAAATGCAACACTGAACACATTCTAAGTACAACCAACCCTGCTTTGTATGACATATCAAACTATCCAATCGCATCAATTCTGTTATAAATCTTAGATTTAAAACTGTATATAGTTTAGGCTTATTTTCATAAAGTTCAAATTGATCTTTTAAGCTCAAAATCCGAGAAAATTGGTCGATTTTATTTTAATATTTTTGAGCAAAGTCCGAGTTTTTTGCTCAGATTTATTTGACGATTTATCGACATTAATTTATGTAATTTTATGAATTTACAATATTTTTTAGATTAATAAATTGAACCATGCACGACAATGTGTTATCAATAATCTATAGGGTTTAAAAGCAAAATTACAGGAGATTGTTCCATGTCATATCAAAACATTTTAGTACCTGTCGATGGTTCAGAAATCTCGTTTTCTGCAGTTAAAAAAGCTGCAATTATTGCCAAGGCGTTTAACAGCCAACTCACTTTAATCAGCCTTGTTGCTGAAGACCCATTTACCGATGCAGACTTCTATTATTCTTCATCAATCATGAAAGAATATTTCGTACAAGCTTATGCAAATGCAGAATCCGCGTTGAAAGAAGCTGTGCAAATTACAACTGAAGTGGGTGTAGAAGCACAAAGTAAAATCATTAAAGGCCAAGTTTCTGCTGAAGGTGTGGTAGAAGCAGCCAATGAAGTCAAAGCCGATTTGATTGTGATGGGTTCACATGGTCGTAAAGGCTTTAAGAAAATGCTACTCGGCAGCTTCGCACAAGATGTACTCAGTAATACTGAATTACCTGTGTTGGTTGTAAAAGCTTAAGATGACTAAGCCCACATCATGTGGGCTTTTTTCTATTCAGCACACCCTTCACCCATAGGCTTACCCTTTTGTCTAATTCATACAATTTCGTGAATAGAGCAAGATTATATTGATAACATTTAAAATATTAAGGAAGCAGATATGAGTCAATATCAACAAATTTTAGTCCCTGTGGATGAATCTCCAATTTCATATTCTGCTGTTGAACATGCCCTCAGCTTGGCTAAAAGTCAAAATGCACAAGTGACCATTGTCAGTGTTGTTGCTGTTGATCCATTCGTTGGTGTCGATTTCTATGCTGTTGCACCTGCAATCACTGAATATTTTATGCAGGCTGAAAAAAGTGCTCAGCTGCGTTTAGAAGATATCAAACAAACCTTTGTACGTGATGGTATCGAAGTTAAAACTCGTTTGATTCATGGTGTATCGCCAACTGAAGGGATTTTACAAGTGGCTGATGAAATCTCTGCAGATTTAATCATCATGGGTTCGCATGGACGCACAGGTTTGAAAAAAGCCATGCTGGGCAGCGTAGCACAAAATATTTTAACGCAGTGCCCAATTCCTGTTTTGATCATCAAGCAGTAAACTAAGATTCAAAAAAAAGCCCTTCATTGAGGGCTTTTCTTCTTTTAGATCAATTAAACACGTTATTTAAATACACAATTCGTTCTGTAGTTTTCTGATTAAAACATTTGGTATATTGCAACTCTTGATTTTGCGTATTCATCGCATCATCCCAGTATTGCGAATGCTTTTGATAAGTCTCTTTTTCACTTTCATTTAATGAATAAACACTTTTTTGTGCAAGCACTTTACAGTCGATATCACGCTTTTCAAACCAGTCTGCTTGATCTTGCTGTAACTGCGCCTTTTGTTCATCACTAAAACGATCCCAAGTCTGATTGAGACGATCCACCACTTTGGCATTATCCTGATCTAGCTCTTTTTTTCGAATATCCATTGCCTTTTGTGCAAGGCTCATTTGTTGAGATTGACTCTCCATCCCTTGCTGATAGGATTCTTCATTTCGCTTATTTTGAGCACTATATGCCGCATATAGCACCGCATGACGTGTCACTGTTACAACGCTATCAATTACGTCATTTTGACTTGGGACACTTAAACTTAAACCATCTTTGTCCGTTTTAGTGATGCTATAGCTAAAGTTCCCTTTAAGCTGATCATTGTCCATGCTTAAGCCTGACTCACCATCTTCGAGTGAATCATTCAAAGTATAATTACCACGTTCTTCACAGCCTTCGTCACATGGTCGTTCAGCAAAGGCGTTTTCAGCACGCTTTTGTAATCCTTTCGGGAAAACCACCAACAATTGACTACTACATTCCAATGTTTTGGCTTTATTAGGGTCTTCAGTTAAAGTCGTGACATTTTGAATGTTAAATTTTAGATTTTTTACAATCAGATCCATAAGTTGCTGATCGGCTTCATAATCGGACTGACGTATTTCTTTGTTTAATTCTTTGAAATATTCGTTTTTTAAATGATCTTGCAATTGGTCAATATTGGTTTGTGCAGTACAACTCCAATCTTCCAAAGCAGGCACTTCCGTTTTGGCTTCAGTATCTTTTTTATTTTTAAAATTATCACAGCCGGATATCAATGCCGCAGACAACATGAGGCTCGTGATGACTATTTTTTTCATTGTATAATTACCATTATGATTTTATTCTTCGGGCGTATTTTACTCAAAATTACAGCGCTTTGACGAGAAAAATCCCCGCATGTGCAGGGATTTTTATATATCATCTAATTTAGTACGGTTTTAATTGGTCTTTTCAGTCACGCCTTCACTGGTAACATCTCGTACTTTGCCATTCTCGGTATTTAAAACTTCAAACTCAATACGACGGTTTTTGAATTGACCTTCTTTGGTGCTGTTATCCGCCACAGGTTTTTCTTGACCATAGCCCACCGCTTGAAGCTGTGCAGGATCTACGCCTTTCGACACCAAATAATCCACCACAGCTTGTGCACGCTCTTGCGATAAAGCTTTATTCGCTTCCGCATTACCCACAGCGTCGGTATGACCTTGTACAGTCAGATGTACTTCTGTAGCGCGCTGCAGCAATGCTGCCGCCTGATCTAAAATCGATTTATTCACGTCAGGAATATCAGATGAACCTGTCGCAAAATTAATAATTTGTAAGTTCAGCGCAGTCGCAACATCTAGCGCACGAACTTGTTCAGGGTTAATGCTCGCTAATGCTTTTTGTGCATCAGTAATACTGTTATCTACTGCTGTTTGTTCGCTCACGCCTTCTTGAACCAATACCGTCATATTTTTTGCTAAAGGCTTAATTTGATTGGCAAGGTTTTGAGCATCCGCAGGATTTTGCGACAAAATCGATAACTGATTTTCTGTCCAGGTTAAAGTGGTATTTGGCACACCTTTAAGTTTTTGCAGAACCGTTGGAATGGTATCTTGATCAATAAATTGCGTATGGTAACTGGCATCAGATGAAGCACCACAACCCGTATTAAAGTTAAAGATCTGTTTGACTTGTTGCTGCAAAATTTCAAGATAATTTGAATCACCAGTTTGAATTTGACAGTTGGTTAACTGCCCATCTGTACCGGTGCTAAATTGCAAATGTGCTGGCTGAGATGCAGCAGGCTGTGCAACCGTTGTTGCAGAGGTGGTTGGTTCTTCTTTATTAGTACAAGACTTAAACCAAAATGCGATCAGACCCAATAATATAAGCAGCGCAATAATTGGCAATAACCAATTCGAGCGTTTTTCTTCAACGATAACAGGTGTTGGTTCAACAACAGGCGCTTGGTGTAATGTACGGCCAGCTGCAGTGTTTACCCCTAAACCTGCGAGTAAAGGCACTGCCCATTGTGGTAGTGCCGCCAAAATGCTATCTGCATGATTATCAAGTAAATGCGTGATTGCGACGGGATCAGATGAACCCGCTTCATTTTCAAGTGCCCCTAAAGTTGGAGCTATAGAGTGGTTTAAGGTTTGCTCTATTTCTGACGTTGGGGCCGTACCGCCACCGAGATGTTGCAAAAATTGATCTTTTAATGTGGGATTTGCCGAAAATATATCACTAATACGAGGGTTTAACTGTTTTTGAAAGGCATCAATAAATTCAGGTTTGGATCGAAAAATATTTAACAGGAATGGAATAAATTGACTAATGGCTGAATTTTTTTCAGTTAAGTGTTGTGTATCACCGTCCAGCACAATCGAGGAGACGTGCTGCTTAATCAGCGCTAATAAGTCTATATTCATATTTGTACTCCATGCAGTTGTCATTATTTTCATGTGTACTTTAGTTTATATGCTTATTTTTTGATCAAATGTAATAATTTGTTCGGACTTGTCAAGATTTTCAACTCTTCTTCTATTTGCAATCTATTCTCTTTAATTATTATAAAAAAAGCCAGCCGAAGCTGACTTTTTTGATGTCTGATTAAAATATTAGAACTCAACTGATTTTAATGCTGGGCTCTAGCTTAAACAGCATAAAAAGCTTGAAGCACTTTACCTTTAACGGTGTGCTGAATTAATGGTGTGTTCTTACCATTTGACACAATCGTGTCTTTATTGATGGTCCATTCAAGCTCTGGATCAACAAGCACCCAACCCGCTTCATCTGCCCAACGTTGTTGCATATTGGCTACTTTAGCAGGTGCGAGTGTGACTTTCTCAACCCATTCCAGTGGGCTTAATAGACCTTCTTGAATCAGTTGAATACCAAAAGGTACAAAGGTATCAAATGCGGTAAAACCGGGCTGTGTTTCAGCAAAAGGCGCCATTTTCGCAGAGCTGCTCAGTGGCTCATGATGCGTACAAATCGCGTCAATTACACCGTCTTTCACTGCTTGGCGGAGCAAGTCTTTATCTTGTTCTGAACGCAGTGGCGGACGCACATGCGCAAGTGAATTAAAGCCATCAATCAACTGATCCGTTAAATGCAATTGGTGCATGGCTACATCGCAAGTCACCGGCAAGCCTTTCGCTTTGGCATGTTTAATCAATTCAACAGATGCACCTGATGACAACAGACCAAAGTGCGCACGCACTTTAGTGGCTTCAATCATCAGTAAATATTTTGCAATGGCTACGGTTTCCGCTAATGCAGGGATCATCGGTAAACCTTGACGAGATGCGACAAAACCTTCATGCACACAGCCATCTTTGGCAATCTGCGGCTCTTCGGCATAGAACACAACGGTCATGTTCAGACCCGCAGCATATTCCAAGGTGCGAATCACTACATCATCGTCCATAAATGGCGCATTGGCATTCGATACCGCAGTACAGCCACCTTTTTTCAAACCTGCCATATTCGCCGGCTGCTTGCCTAACAAACCTTGAGTTTGCGCACCAATCACCTGCAGATAAATGCCGCCGTCCAGCATGGCTTTTTCCACCAGGCCATGAATCAATGCGCCATTGTCCTGCACAATCGGTTTAGAGTCTGGCGGGGTAAACACATGCAAAATACCATTCGCACGCGCAGCCTTACCTTCTGACTTTAAAGTGCCATGCTGCTGCTGACCCGGCTCACGCAAACGCGCGCAAAGGTCAACCATACTTGGCATTAGCCATTTGCCTTGTCCATCAATGGTTTCAGCGGCATTGCTTTCGGCAACCAATCGGCCATTTTCAATATAAACCGTCTGTACGCTGTCAGTTTGATTGATTGGATCTAAGACACGTACATTTTCAACTTTAACAATACTCATGACTATCCCTTAAACCGCAATCGCTTCAATTAAACCTTTTTCTTGCAACTGACCTTGCATTGCCAAAGCCAGTACCGCCATACGCACCGCAATACCATTGGTCACCTGATGTAAAATCACGGACTGAGCACCATCGGCAATACTCGAGTCAATTTCAACACCGCGGTTCATTGGTCCCGGATGCATCACGATGCAGTCAGGTTTTGCCAAAGCCAAGCGTTCTTTATTCAAACCGTACATTTTGTAGAATTCAGCTTGAGATGACAGCGCAGGAGAATCAATACGTTCATTTTGAATACGTAAAGTAATAATCACGTCGCAGTCTTGAATGCCGTCTTCCATATTGTTGAACAAACGAATGCCTTCGCCATAATCATCAAAACCGTAAGGCAGCAAAGTATTTGGCGCAATGACACGAATATCTTTACAGCCCAATGTTTGCAATGCAGCGACATCTGAACGGGCAACACGCGAATGCTTAATATCGCCAATAATGGCAATGGAAATGTCTTCAAAATTCTTTTTGGTTTCACGGCGAATCGTCAACATATCCAACATGGCTTGCGTTGGATGCGCATGACGGCCATCGCCTGCATTGATGATTGCCACATGCGGACAAACATCTTTGGCAATAAAATGCGGCGCGCCTGACGATGAATGACGAACCACAAAAATGTCGGTCGCCATCGCCTCTAAATTCCACAAGGTATCACGCAGTGTCTCGCCTTTTGATGTACTTGAACGTGCAATATCAATGTTCAATACGTTTGCAGACAGGCGTTTTGCTGCCGCTTCAAAAGTGGTACGGGTACGTGTTGAATTTTCAAAAAACAGGTTCATCACCGTACGACCTTCTAAAAGGTTGTTGGTAATCAGCTGATTTTGGTCATTAAAAAAGGACTGTGCAGTGTCCAATATTTTTGTGAGAGTTTCTTTAGAAAGGCCTTCGATGGTGAGGAAATGTTTTAAGTTACCATCTTGGTTGAGTTGAATCTGGCTCGGTGTATGCAATGCCGCCAAGTGCATGAGAGATTCCTTATCGTTAAGTTAACGCATTATACAGAGAATCTTGGCAAATGGCAGTTGAAGTTTTCAACGTTCAATGCAAACGCATGATGTTATTCAAAATCAATTTTCAAATTCCTATCTATCATTTCAATTAGATAAATTAAACGTTTTAAATTAAACTTCCCCTTTCACCTTTCCCCTTTCATAAAGCCTTCAAACAGAACTTCTATCCGTTCTTATTTTTGATTGAATTGAATACTTTCAAACAGATAAACTCTAGCCATAAACAGCCGCCTTCTGCGCAGTTCAACAACTCTTGAAAAATAGAAAGATGGTTGATACATCAGGCTGTGCGCAGCAGGAAATATATGCCGCTGCTCACAGCGGGATTGAATTAACGCAATGCGCCGATATAACGATGTGCAACCTGTGCTTTACAGATGTCTTCCGCAGTCGGTTCGCTCATTAAAATTTCTGCCGTTTCAGGCTGTACTGAACTGTCCGTCAGTTCCTCTGCTTCAGAAACGGCAGCTTCATGCAAATTCAACTCGCTGTAAAGCCGCGCAACCAAACGAGATAATTCAGGATCAGCCGTTGCCAAAGCCAAGTTAGAAACAAAGCGTGCATATTCGACATTTTCAACCACATATAATGCGTCAATAACCCGTCCTGACACACGACGTAAGCGCGCGTAGATTAAAGTGGCGATTGAAAATGCGTTTGATTGACTATTGATTGCCAGCCCTGTCATAAATACCCCTAATGATATCAATATTATAAAGATCGAATTTTGATCAGGGTTATAGCAATTTTTGTACCATTAAGTGATATTTCTCACAATGTACACAGAATAAATTTGATAAAGTCATTCAAATCTACCGATATTTCTCCCGTTTCAGCGCAATATCGTCCGCCCAAATCCACGAAAATACGTTAAAATATGCGATTGCTTTTTTGCCTTTGGAAATTTACATGAATTCGAAACCGCGTCTTTCTACATATTGGGTTACCTGTGCAGATGGACTGGAAACCTTACTCCGCGAGGAAATTGAAGGTTTAGGTGTTCAAAATATTGAACAATTCCCGGGTCGTCTTGTATTCAAAGGCACACTTGAAGATGCATACCGTATTTGCATGTGGTCACGTTTGGCTTCACGTGTACTCACCCCGATTCATACACATGAATTAGAGTTCACGCATGATGCACGTGATGTAGCGGAAGAGCTCTATGAAGGTGCAATAAACTTTGACTGGTCACTCATTTTTGCACCACAAAGTACATTTGCCGTTCGTTTACATATCGAACGTGACATCAAAGTCAATTCTCAGTTCGCAACTTTACGTGTCAAAGATGGTGTGGTCGATTCCTTTATGGAAGCTGTGGGCAAACGTCCAAGCATTGACATTAAGCAACCTGAAATTACGTTGTATGTATTAGCTGGCAAAACTGAACATACTTATTGCTTAGATTTATCAGGTGATTCTCTGCATAAACGCGGCTACCGTCGCTACATGACAGATGCACCGATTAAAGAAAACTTAGCGGCTGCTATCTTACAGAAAGCAAAACTTAAACAACATCAACCTGATATTATCTTGGACCCAATGTGTGGTTCAGGGACCTTTATCATTGAATCTTTAATGATTTTGACTGACCGCGCGCCAGGCCTTGTTCGTCGTTTTGGTTTTAATGGTTGGAATGGTCATGACCATGAACTTTGGATGTCGATCAAAGGCGAAGCTGCTGAACGTCATAAAGCCGCACTTGAAAATCCTCTCCCACAATTCTATGCATTTGATGCAGACTGGGAAGCGGTAAAAGCGACCAAACAAAATATTATTGCTGCAGGTTTCGAATCTGTACTTGATCAAATTAAAATTGAAGAACGTACACTTGCAGACTGGCCAGAATTCCAAGCAACAGGTAAGAAATGCTTTGTTGTCACTAATCCTCCATACGGCGAGCGTTTAGGTGATAAAGCCTCTAACCGCGCACTATATTTAGGTCTATCGGCATTATTACAAAAGAACTTCCCAAATCAGCCTGCTGCAATTATTGCAGCACAAGTTGAACAGGCCGATGTCCTTGCCTTTAATGATCCGCAAATTTTGCGTTTGATGAATGGTAAACTCCCAATTTACGTCCGTTTTGGTACAGTCAAACCTGCGGCAGTTCAAAAGCCTTTCCTCGAGCATTGGGAACCTCAACAATTTGAAAAAATTGAAGGTGCAGAAGACTTTACTAACCGTCTGCAAAAAAACATGCAGAATCTTAAAAAATGGGCAGTCAAAGAAAATATTTTCTGCCTACGTTTATATGATGCCGATTTGCCAGACTTTAATGTCGCTGTAGATTTGTATGGTGATCGTTTACACGTACAAGAATATGCACCACCGAAAAAAATTGACCCTGAAAAAGCCAAAAAACGCTTTAACTTAGCACTTCAAGCGATTCGTGCAGTGACAGGCTTAGGTCGTGATGCGATTTTCATTAAAACACGTGCCCGCCAAGAAGGTAAAAATCAGTACACCAAACAAAGTACCGCGTCTAAACGTTTTATCGTTCAAGAAGGCAAAGCAAAGATTTTGGTGAACCTAACAGACTACCTCGATACAGGTTTGTTCCTTGACCATCGTCAAATGCGTCTACGGATTGCCAAAGAAGCCAAAGGTAAACACTTCCTGAACTTATACAGCTATACCTCTACAGCCAGCTTACATGCAGCGCTTGGCGGTGCAGCAAGTACGACCAGTGTCGATTTGTCAAATACATACCTAAACTGGTCTAAAGAGAACTTTGTACTAAATGGTTTGACTGTAGATCATGCAGATGAACAACATCAGTTCTTCTCTAGCGATTGTTTTGAATGGTTAAAAGAAGGTCACGAGCAATATGATCTGATCTTTATTGACCCACCAACCTTTTCAAACTCTAAAAAGTTCTATGGTACGTTTGATGTCCAACGCGACCATATGTCTTTGCTTAAACGTGCCATGAACCGTTTAACCACTGACGGAACGCTTTACTTCTCAAACAACTACCGTGGTTTTGAGATGGACGATGTAATCATGGCAATGTTTGACGTTGAAGAAATCAGCAATGAAACCATTGGTCTAGACTTTAAACGTAACAGCAAAATTCATCGTGCATGGAAAATCACCCATCCACAAATCTAATGTTTAACTTTAGCAATTCCTGATCTATGAAATGAAGCACGTCAGTGCTTCATTTCAACCACGACGCCATCTGGATACGTTACTCGAATATTTTCATGTCGCTCTTGCAGCACAATACGGTTAATCGGTGCGACTTCTGGAGATTGTATTAACCCGACCTGATCCGCTGCCCTTTTCTTTTGAAGCAAATAATCACTCATGGTTGAGCCTTCAAGCTGGGTTTCTTGAATGATCTTATTATTACGATTAGATTTATGATTTGAATTTTTCTGCTGCTCTTCTTTGGGTTTAGCTGCTTCACTCTCAATAATATCTAAGGTTTCTTCACTAAACTGTTTTTTACCTTGCGTTTCATTCGACAAACGCTGATCTGAAATTGAAGTACCCGCAAAAGCGGTAGACTGAACAGCGATCAGAAAAATGCTACTAATAAGACTGTGTTTTACCCAAGAACATTTAGGCATGGATGATTGAACAAGTTTCCGTCTAAAAAAATAATCGTGTGACATGGTGTCTTTCCTATTGTTGTTTTGATTGGCTAGTTGCCCATTGACGCTAGCAACTTTTCAACTGTTCAACAATGGCTAGGCCGCTGTGTTCCGATAAAGTGAACATCATGATTCCGCAGCTCAAAATAAAAAACCGTCAATCAATGACGGTTTTATATTTTCAAACTAAACGACTAACGACTAACGACTTGTTGCTTATTTCTTTTGTATGGCTTGACCAAAAAGCTTTTGACCGAACTTATATTGCATATTCATGACCATGTTATTGCCATCGCGCTTGCCTTGCCCTGATGTTTCAAAACCTGCAAACATGGCTTCAGCTTCCTGTCCTGACAAACTTTTGCCCTGTAATTGTAAAAAGTTATTCATGATTGCAGTCATCATATTTTTATCAAAACTTAAGTCTGCTTGAAAATCCAGTAAGCTCGGTACCATTTTAATAAAAGACTCCATTGAAGCATGGTGTCCCGGCATGACTTTCCCCACGACATTTGCAGAGGCTTTACCTCCACCAATACTGATCGAGTTATCTTTAGACTCAAAATCAAAACCTTGGCTTGCGATTGCTAAGAAAGCTTGAGTCATTTCTTCACTTGATTCACTCACTGCATCGCATGAGTTTTCCACCTGATGCAAAAGTTCACTAAATGCACGGACTTTATCCAGATTGACTTTATGCAATGCCAAATTTAGTGCGAAATCTTTGGTGACCGGTGAACCTGGGAAATCCATCTCATCAGCTTTTAAGTAACCTTCAAAGTCCACATCATGTTTATTTAGTTCGGTCTCCCAACGCAGTTGCATACCACGCATGCCGCCTGAGAACTTTTGATCTAAACGTTTGATAGAACCCGCTTGAATTTCAACAAAACCATTTTCAAGATTTTTCTGATTTAGACCTTGATTGGTCTTCATCGAAAAATTTTGCACCATGGTTTGCATTGGACCTTCACTCAAGCGAACCACAGGTAAATGGATTGAAAGCTCAGATACCTTAGTGACTTGCCCTGGTAAACTATTGATTCGAATTTGCAATTGGCTGGCATCAGCTTGTACCGTTGCACCTTGTGCAGTCGTTTTAAATGCAGGAATCTGTAAATCTGTTTTACTTTGACCAATCCAATTGACCAAGGTTTTTGCAGTTAAATCTGAACCAAAAAGCTTGGCATATTCAGACGTACTTTGTTGTTGAACAATCTTAAAATTCGAGTTGATGTTATAGCCTTTCAACCCACGTTGAATCTGATCGGTACCCTTCAACACGATCACTTCTTTCGGTTTACACGGGTCTGTTTTCAGGGTTAATACCCAATCGACTGTTCCACCCATCAAGCCCATTTGATAATTGCTGTACTTTACATCAACATCTTGTACAGCTGCGGACCAATTATTCTGTGTATAAAATTGGGCAAGAGATTTATCTGCATATAAATTCCCTCCCACCACTGCTGCTGAAAGCACCGCTAAACTGCCAATTCCCCACATCAACTTCGACATGTCTTTCTCATTCTGATTATTCTTTGCGCAGTATACTGAAGAACTCAGTTACATAAGTACACAATTAGAATGATTTTAAATGATTGATTTGGCAGTTTTAATTGATTTTTTGATCGTTATCACTTCCTCTATATACGCCCAACTTCAAAATAACTAATACGTTTACGATCAAAAGCAGCGTATGGATTGGCTTTAAAACTATGAAAATAGTGCTTGGCTTTTAACACATGTGAGGTCGTATTTTTCATCCATCCTATACGTGGGTCCTTCTCTGCCAAAGTGATGCAATAGGTTTCTTTGCCACGTCGCTTGGTCTGTTGCTTGGCATGAAAAATCAAACTTGCAAATACATCTAGATGTTCAGGATGACATAGTGGACTGTGCAGCATTAAATAATCGAAAGTTCCCTGAATTTGTGGCAGTGATAACACACCACGCACACTGGCATAGGCATTATAAAAAGGTTTCATCAACTTTAATGACCTTGAATAATCGATCACTCGAGTTTGTTTAAAACTTTTTTGATTCCATAAGCCATAAAGTCCAACCAACTGATTGTGCTGATCGTAAATCAAATAGAAGTCATCTAGATTTAAGCATGCCCAAAATGGATTTTGACCATCTACCAAAGCATTAAAATCATAGCTAGGTAAAAAATTATAATGGTCTTTCATTTTTAAAATGAAATCATTCGCTTCATCTACACGTTCAGCAGTCAGGGTTTTAAATTGATATTGATTGAAAGTTTTTGGTTTCACTGCCTGTGAAACGGTAAAGGTTCGAATTTCATCATAAAAATATGGCAGCGGAAATCCAGATCTTTCATGATGTAAAATACTGGCAGCGACAATATTGTCGTTTAAAACCACACTTTCAAAAATCGTGTCTTGTGGTATTTCATCATGGAGATAGTCCATCAATAAGCGCATGACTTTAGCACCACGATACGCTGGATTCATTCTTAAATCGGCGACATAACGCATTAGGTCAGGCTGACCATTGATATAACAATAACGCCATCCCAAATTCATCATCGCAATCACAATAGATGGATCATCCACAGGGACAACCACTTTTAAATCTGGTCGATTATACTGTGCATGGCTAGCAGCCAAATAACTCGGGTGACGTTCATAAGATAAGGTAATGCCATTACTTGGCACAGTCTCAGCACTAATTTTCATTAGTTGCTCATCATCTTCGACAGTCGCATTTCGAACCGCAAACTTAGTCTCATTCTTTGAATGATATAGCGCCGTTTCTTCGAACGGTGCATCTAACACATCAATATCCATCTCAATACTCAATTATTTTTGTTTTCATTTTCTTAAGCGGCTCAGGCTTAATATTCCCTTCAATCATGCCATTGTTCATGGCTAATGTTTTGTAGTAGTCCCATGCATCTTGTACATGAACCACTTCAGGTTCATCCAACTGCCCTAGATCGCGTGCCAATTCATAATGAAAATTATGTTTAAGCAAACGGTCTAGTGCTTGAGCGGATGGTTGTTTATCTACATTGCCTTCACTGAGTAAAATATAGTGCGGTTTTTTAACCGAACATTGTTCGATACCCAAGATACTAATCGGCAAATAATCCGCTTGTTTAAACTCTGCAAGAACTTTAACTGCAGCATTGTGGTCGAGCTTTTCTCCGACCAAATCTACCGTCATTTTACGACCTAAAAATTCGAAACATGGCACTTGCTGATAAAAGTCGGTGACTTCTAATTCATCATCAATCACATAACGAATTAATCCTGAACCTGTCGTGATCACAGGACTAACAATATCACCTACTTTCAGTTGCCACGATGGCACCACTTTTTGGCTGTCTTGCAAAATAAATTCATAAAAATGTGACTGATAACTTAAGGTAAAACGGTTTGCAAATGGAATCGTCACTACGCCTTCAGTTGCCCATAAACCTTTACCCTCAAATGCCACCCCTGCAATTCGTTGCTGTAGCTGTACTGCCCACTGCTCTGCGCTCGCTGTATCCCAACTCGAAACCAGACTGAGTTTAGGCCACAGTTTTTTCCACGCCGTTGCTTGGGTTAAATCCAAGTCTTGTAAGCGATAGCATTGTTGACAAGATTTAGGAACTTGCAGAAAACTCAAACCATCACGTTGCCATTGTCCAGTTTTTAAGACCTGTACAATTTCAGCTTGATGTTCTTGAATAATATCCAGCAATTGCAATGCAAATGTAGGGCTCCATACCGAAATCATGCCTAAATGCTTATCTGCAACGAGATACACCGCGGTTGCAAACATGGCATCTTCGGCTGAATTTGCCATCGCAATTTCAGTCGGTACCGATTGAGTAATTTTACTCAACACTCGCTTCGACAGATTAAGCAGCGCACTGTCATCATTTAAATTACTATTTTCTAAAAGCTTTCGCTGGCTTTCAGGCAACCATGAAACCGACCAATAATGCGTTGAATTTTTAAGTTGTGGGTGTGTCCGATATAAATTAGTCAGCCATAAACCAATAGCCTCATCCAGTTCATCTAAAAAAGCCTGAGTATAGGGAATGAATTTAATTGCTTCACTCGACCCACTGGTCGGTTGAAACCGTACAATTTTTTCAGGCCCCAAACTATTTTTGCCACTTTGTCTGGATTGTTCAATTTGGCTTTTCCAATTGCTATAACGAGAAAGCGGATACTTTTTGGCAAATTGCTCATAGCTTAAATTTTGCGAAATGTGCTGCTTTAAAAAATGGCTTAATTTTTTACGTTGCACATTTTCTAGCTGATTTGCCTGCTGTGTATAGCGTTGAAACGCTTTGCGGCAGGCAATATTCAAAACTTGATGTGCAGTGGTGAGAAGCAATCCCATTAGGCCACCTTCGAGTCAGAACCTGTCGCAATATGTAATGTACGTGACTTATAACGTAACTTGCTATCATGTTTGCTCACACTGGTGGTCTTGGTTAAGAATCGATTCACATAACGGTATAAATCGCTCCAGCGTAATTCACCAATGCACGGAAGTTCTGTTCCATCGACCCAAGTTGGGTTCTTATCTTCAAAGAAAGCTATCTTGGTATTATTTTCGCGCATTTCATGGGTGATGGGCGCAACATCTGCTTTGAGTGGTTGATAGTCTTCGCCAAAATTCAGCAGACCCGTTTCGTGGTTATAATATTCTGAGAAGTATTCTTTACAGTACGATTCAACAAAGTCTTTGAGATGAGCATTTTTCTCACCATAGTGTGGATAGTAGCTGTAGTAGTTATTGGCTAAGAGCAGATAAGTTTTAAAGCCTTTAGAGATTAAAATCCAATATATAGGTGTTCTTGGATGACGAAATTTAAAACTAATAATATAACGGAACATTGCTCTAGTTAATGCACGATTTCCCCAATACTCTTTCTCAATAATGGTATCTCCACTGAAAAAAGCATGTCGGGCTTTACCATCAACAACAAAGTCACGTTCCATAACCGTCGAAAATCCGACAATTTGATTATTTTTCGGTTCAATAATAAAAAAAACACCGGTTTTTTCTAAGAAGTCGCGTTCAAAAATTTCATAACGGGTATTGGCATAATACTTTTGATAAATACCATACATGCGTTTGAGTTCTTGAACAGTGATGTCACCAGTATGTTTATATAAACTATAAGGTTCTTTTTTGATCTGCCTAAGCAGTTTAAATTCCATCATAATCATAATTCCCTGTTGCCATTCATTCATGATGAACGAGCGATATTGTTTTTGTTTTACAGAACACAGTCATCTCGTTGGATGTGTGCGGACGTCATCTTAGTGGGTGAAAATGATGAAATGCAATCAACTTTACGTATTTAAACGAAAATTACGACAAGCGTAAAATTAAAAAACCCGGCCTAAACCGGGTTTCTGTTTTTACAACTGAACGTGGCTAATTTGTACCTTTTAATTGAGTTTCATCTTGTCAAAACTTAGGTGATCTCCTTCCGCTTGAACAACAATCGTATCGCCCGGTTGGAACGCGCCTGACAAGATTTTCTGTGCCAGTGTATTTTCAACTTGTTGTTGGATGGCACGTTTTAGAGGACGTGCGCCATACACAGGGTCAAAACCAGCATCGATAAGTAATTCAAAGGCACTATCTTCAACCGCCAAACTCATATCTTTATCAGCCAAACGAGAACGTAAGCGATCCAACTGAATATCCGCAATGCCACGAATTTGCGCTTTTTGTAAAGAGTGGAAAACCACCAACTCATCTATACGGTTCACAAATTCAGGTCGGAAATGTTCAGATACCGCAGCCATAACCACAGCGCGAACTTCGTCTTTCGACGGGTTTTCACCTAATTCACGAACATCGGTTGAACCTAAGTTCGAGGTCATCACGATCACGGTGTTTTTGAAATCAATCACACGGCCTTGTGAGTCTGTTAATCGACCATCATCCAACACTTGAAGTAAGATGTTAAAGACATCTGGATGTGCTTTTTCAACCTCATCAAACAACACTACACTATAAGGTTTACGACGAACAGCCTCGGTTAACACACCACCTTCTTCATAACCCACATAGCCCGGAGGCGCACCTACTAAACGGCTCACCGAATGCTTTTCCATAAACTCTGACATGTCGATACGAATAATCGCATCATCACTGTCAAATAAGAAATTACCTAAAGCTTTGGTTAACTCAGTTTTACCTACACCTGTAGGCCCAAGGAATAAGAATGAACCACTTGGGCGGTTTGGATCGGATAATCCTGCACGAGAACGACGCACCGCATTCGACACTGCTACGACAGCTTCATCTTGACCCACTACACGGTTATGTAAGAACTCCTCCATGTGTAAGAGTTTTTCACGTTCACCTTGCAGCATTTTCGCAACAGGAATACCTGTAGCCGCACTTACCACTTCAGCGATTTCATTTTCAGTGACTTTGGTACGAATCAGTTTTGGTTCTTCATTCACCTCGGCAACTTCTTCTTCATTCAAACGTTTTTGCAACTCAGGAATAACACCATATTGCAAACGGCTAGCTTCTGCTAAATCACCTTCACGTTGTGCTTTTTCAAAGGCAGTACGTGCTTTATCTAGCTCAATTTGAGCTTGATTCGTGCCGTCAACCAAACGTTTTTCCGCAATCCACACTTCTTCCAAATCACTATATTCTTTTTGAACTTCAGCAATTTGTTTCTCTAGGTGCTCAACTTCAGCTTTTGAGACTGAATCTGCATCTTTTTTCACCGCTTCTAACTGCATTTTCAATTGAATTAGGCGACGATCTAAACGGTCTAATGGCTCAGGTTTTGAGTCAATTTCCATTTTAATTCGTGATGCTGCTTCATCAATCAAATCAATGGCTTTGTCTGGTAACTGACGATCTGTGATGTAACGGTGCGACATTTTTGCCGCAGCAATAATCGCTGAGTCTAAAATTTGCACACCATGATGGGTTGCATATTTGTCTTTTAGACCACGTAAAATCGCAATGGTATCTTCCACACTCGGTTCATCAACGATCACTTTTTGGAAACGACGTTCTAGAGCCGCATCTTTTTCGATATATTGACGATATTCATCAAGTGTCGTCGCACCTACACAGCGTAGCTCACCACGCGCTAATGCAGGTTTAAGCATGTTACCAGCATCCATTGCACCATCGCCTTTACCTGCGCCAACAAGTGTATGTAATTCGTCAATGAAAAGAATAATCTCGCCATCATATTTGGCTAAATCTTTTAGAACGGCTTTAAGTCGCTCTTCGAATTCACCACGGTATTTTGCACCTGCAAGCAATGAACCAAGGTCGAGTGAAAGTACACGTTTACCTTTCAGACTTTCAGGAACTTCGCCATTGACGATACGCTGTGCTAAGCCCTCAACGATTGCCGTTTTACCCACACCCGGCTCACCAATCAGTACGGGGTTGTTTTTACTACGACGCGATAAAACTTGAATGGTACGACGAATCTCTTCGTCACGACCAATAACTGGATCTAGCTTACCTTCTAATGCACGTGCATTGAGGTCTAAGGTATATTTGTTGAGTGAATCACGTTGATCTTCGTGGTTATTACTCATGACTTGTTCACCGCCTCGTATTTGTTCAATTGCATTGCGTAATTTATCTGTCGTTACGCCTACACTATTTAATAAGGTTTTGGTTTTACCCGTTTCAGCTAAACCTAGAATCACCCAATCTGTAGAAAGAAACTCATCTCCAGCTTTTTGAGCAAAACTGTCAGCTAAATTCAGCGCCTTGACTGCTTCAGGATTTAGGTTGATGTCCCCTGTCGGCGTAGCAATGGTGGCGGTATCCTGTAGGGCTTGCTGAAGCTTGGTTTTTAACTCAGGAAGATTAGCACCTGCCTGTTGTAACAAGCTTTGGTTCGACGGCTCTTCAAGCAATGTCGAAAGAATATGGATTCCTTCAATGGCTGTATGGTCTTTCCCCATTGCTAAAGATTGGGCATCGGATAATGCTTGCTGCAAACGGTTTGTAAATTTTTCGAATCGCATTCTTGTTATTCCTCACAACAAATTCTGTACTTGAAGCATATATGGGAGTCATATTTAAAATTTCAAATACATTTTTTAAATATTTTTCAATGAGTTAATTTTAAGATAAAGATAAATCTCAATTATAATATTGGTATAAATAGAATACTTTTCAAGTCATTTATTGAAGAATTTAGTACTTTATTATATTGTTTAAATACATATGTATTTTTAGGCAATTTTCTTGTCAACTCAACTGACTTTCTGACAATAAAATTCAATGATTTTCCATTTGCTTAAATAATACAAATGTCAAAAAAGCCCACATTTACATGCAGGCTTTTGCTTAATCCACTAAAAAGTTCAGCTTAAGGTGCAGGATTTGGCTGTTGGCGATGAATAGCTTCAATCCCTTTTAAAATGTCTTCTGATAAATTCACCTCAAAAGCATCAATATTTTCTTTCAACTGATCTAGATTTGTCGCACCAATAATTGTACTGGTGACAAAAAATTGCTGCTTAATAAATGCTAGTGCTAACTGTGTCAACGTTAAACCATGCTGTTCTGCCAATTGTGCATATTGTTCTGTTGCCCATTCACTCTCCGCATTTGAATAGCGGCTAAAGCGTGAAAATAGTGTCACTCGAGCATTGGCAGGACGCGCACCATGACGGAATTTACCTGTTAGATAACCAAATGCCAATGGAGAATATGCCAATAAGCCCACGCCTTCGTAGTGTGCAATTTCAGATAAACCTATTTCATAAGTACGGTTCAATAAACTATACGGATTTTGCACACTGACAATTTTTTCTAAACCATGCTTTTCTGCAAGTTGTAGGAATTTTAAAGTTCCCCATGGTGTTTCATTGGAGAGTCCAATAGTACGAATTCGGCCTTTTTTCACCTCATAACTTAAAGCAACCAATGTTTCTTCTAAATTGGTAATGGTTTGCGTATTGTTCGCTTCGGCATTGCCAAAACCCAATTTACCGAAAAAGTTGGTTGGTCGTTGCGGCCAATGCAGCTGGTATAAGTCAAGGTAATCTGTTTGTAAGCGCTGAAGAGATTGATCTAGAGCAGACTCAATTTCCGAAGCAATAAATTTAGTTTGCCCGTCACGAATATGACTACCGCCTTGTGACGGCCCTGCAATTTTTGAAGCTAAGATTAATTTATCACGTCCACCGCGAGCTGCAATCCAGTTACCAATAATAGTTTCAGTTGAACCTTGGGTTTCAGGTTTCGGTGGGACAGGATACATTTCTGCAGTATCCCAAAAGTTAAGACCACGCTCTAAAGCATAATCCAGTTGCTCGAAAGCTTCTGCTTGGGTGTTTTGTTCACCAAACGTCATAGTGCCTAAACAAATTTCTGGAACTAAAATTCCGCTATGTGCCAATGGTTTAAATTGCATGCCACAAATTCCCTCTTTATTTTAAATATCAATATATAAGTCACGAAGTAGCTTACCTAAGATATCGGCTTTGTTTAAATCATAATTTTCTGTTTATTTGTCAAAAAATGTGCGAAAGGTTGCTTCCGCTATAATAGTGAGAAATGAATAGACATAAAAAAAGCAAACCCCTGAGTTTGCTTTTTTAGATTCGGAAGACTGATTATTCTTCGTCGTCGAAATCATCTGAAGCCAATTGGCTTTTCTCTTCAAGCGATGCATCAAAAATTAGAATCGCTTTACCATCAGTTTCAATCATGCCTTGCTCTTCAAGTGTTTTTAGAACACGACCAACCATTTCACGGGAACAACCCACAATACGACCAATCTCTTGACGAGTAATACGAATCTGACGACCATTCGGCAAAATCATTGCTTCTGGTTGTGAAGATAAATCAATTAAGCAACGTGCAATACGACCTGACACGTCAATAAACGCAAGGTCAGTGACTTTCCGTGTCGTATTTTTAAGACGACGTACAAGCTGTGCAAATACCGCATAACTTAAGTCTGGGTATTGTTTGCTTAATTCATGAAAGTTTTCATAGGTAATCTCAGCAATTTCACATACATCACGCGTACGCACTTCTGCAGTACGCTGTGCATTTGCTTCGAATAGACCCATTTCCCCAAAAAAGTCACCCGCATTTAAGTACGCAACCACAATTTCACGCTCATCATCTTCGCGTAAAATGATAGATACTGAACCCTTAAGAATTAAATACAAAGATTTAGATTCTGAGCCCGCATCAACGATTGTTGTACGTTTTGGGTAACGATTGATATATGCACGTTTTAATAATGCCTTCACCGACTCAGGTAACTGCCCCGGAGATAGCGCATCTGTGCTAAGTTGTGAAAAGTTTGAAGTCATGCTAACAGTTTCCGAATATGGATAATTTATAGATCGCACAAGACCTAAAGTGAACTTGTCACACGTAAGAGTTGAAATTCCTTATCAACTCAATTTATGTTAGTGTACAGGTACTGCGTAAATTTATAGCTTTTTTTAGGGACTTGCAATGCAAACTAGTGTTCATTGGCTAGAGAATGTTGCTTTTGAAGCAAAAACTCAAAGTGGTCACACTGTTATGATGGATGGATCACAAGAATATGGCGGTGAAAACCGTGGTCCGCGCCCAATGGAACTGATTTTAACAGGACTTGGTGGTTGTGCATCTTTCGATATTGTGACGATTTTAAAGAAAGCACGCCAAGACATTACCGATGTTCGTTGTGAATTAAATGCAGAACGTGCCGACACTATTCCTGCTGTATTCACTAAAATTCATTTGCACTTTGTAATCACTGGTCATGGCGTGAAGGAAAAGCAAGTTGCAAAAGCGGTTGAACTTTCTGCTGAAAAATACTGTTCTGCGAGCAAAATGCTGATGGACGGTGGTGTAGAAATTACCCATGACTTTGAAATTTTAGAAGCTGAAGCGGCATAATATATTTGCTCAATTAAAAGCCGCATAGAATGCGGCTCTTTTGTTTCAAACAATCCGCTAAAGCACACATTGTATCAAGCACTACTATATATAGTCATAAATGCAGATATTTGAGCCAAAGAAGTTTGGCTTAATCACTTAAACAACCAATATCCAAATTGATGTATTTGCACATAGATGCATTTACACCCAATTCCATCTCATGATTATTTTACGACTCAATCCATATGAATCTATTCAAGCCAAATACGATTGAAAACGATTGCGAATAACACCTTACATATAAGTAGATTTGATTCAACTATAGTCTTAATAACACTTTAATTAGGGTGTGTTGACACTTTTAGCTTAAAAAATAGCGAAGTAGTAAAATCAAATCGCCAAACCCAATTTTACTATTCGCTATGCCTCGTACCATGCTGACAGATCAACACTGGCAAAAGTTGAAAGTTATTCTGCGTAATTTATCCATTCACCACAACTCAAATTTACGCAATTTTATTGAAGCTATTCTCTATAGAATTAGAACAGGCTGTCCGTGGCGAGATATTCCTTCTTGTTTTAGTCATTCAAACTCTATTTTCAAACGGTTTAATCGTTGGTCAAGCAGCGGTAAGTTACTTAGATTATTTAAATTACTAGCCTCATGCCCCGATATGGAGTGGATTTTTATTGATGGCTCTCATGTACGTGCTCATCAACATTCTGCCGGCATAGCGAATCAATCTATTTCTAAAAGTGTAGGAGGAAACTCCTCAAAAATACATTTGATTGTTGATGCACATGGCAATCCTATTGATTTCATGATTATCGATGGAACCATACATGATGTTAAAGTTGCACCTGATTTAATATCAACATTAGATTTAAAAGAGACATAAGTGGTATGCGCAGATAAAGGCTATGATTCAGAACCACTGCGTGAACAGATCAGGAAAACAAAGACCAAAGCGAATATACCAAGGAAAACGAATAGCCAATCGAACAATGACCATATGGACTGGTATTTATATAAAATCAGGCATTTAGTTGAAAATATGTTTTGCAGATTAAAGGAATTTAGAGGAATAGCTACTCGATATGACAAGCTCAAAAGGAATTATCAAAGTTCTGTTGCTTTAGCCTGTATATTTTTATGGCTACCTTTATAGGGTTAATTATGAACAGTAAATGTCAACAGACCCTAATAATTTCAGATAAAAAAAAGCAGAATCATTTTGATTCTGCTTTTTGAATTTGGTAGGTATATCCAGACTCGAACTGGAGACCTCTACGATGTCAACGTAGCGCTCTAACCAACTGAGCTATACACCTGAAGTCCAAGCATCATATTCATTTTTATTTTTTATGACAAGCCCTTTTCTGAGTTTTTTAAACTTTGCGTACAAGTTTTAAGCAAAGTCTTAAAACATTGAATATCTTGAGAACTTAGCGGAGTACCTACGTAAATTTCCTGCTCAAATAACTTGATGGATTGTTCAAATGAACGCCTTTCATGTTCAGGTACATTTTCTGCCAAACGTTGTAACCAATGCCGAAAACTTTCAGAAGTCAATTTTTGCTGGCTCAAGGGTAAATTCTTTGCGAAATTGGTAATTTCTCTTTCAAGCGGGCTTAAACTTTTTCTTTTTTTCCGCAAAATCCATATAAAATATAATGCTACAATGCCACCAATACTCAAAATAAGAATTAAAACACCTGCATAAGCAGAATTTGTACCGAGCTTTTTAAACCATTGTTGCTGTGATTCTGCATTGTAACCCACCACTTTACTCTGCCATTGGTAACTCGCATAATCACTCCATACACGGACTTTTTTCAACATCGAAAATTGTTGATAGGCCCAAGTCGACTGCTGTCTCCCAAAAATTGTCCGATCTTGTTCCATATAATCCTGCATCCCACCATCGATACGCTGAGGTGCGATCATGGCTGTAGGATCAATTCGACGCCAATGTTGATTGACATAAACCTCTGTCCACGCATGTGCATCAAGTTGACGAACTTCCCAACTTTTTCCATCTGGTGCTAATTGACCACCTTGATATCCCACGACAATACGCGATGGAACACCAACATAGCGCATCAACATTGCAAAGCTCGAAGCAAAATGTTCGCAAAAGCCCTGTCTTGATCCGAATAAAAAATCATCTATCCGATTTTGCCCCAATACACCTGGGTTTAAGGTATATGCAAAGCGATTTTGTTTATACCATTGCATAACTTCTGCAATATAACGCTCAGGATTTTGGTGACTTCGCTGCCATAATGTTTGGGCCAATTGTTGTGATTGAACATCCAAGTTTTCAACATAGCGAGTGTTTAATTTTTCAAGTAAAGCTACATTTTTTATTTGTGGCGGCTCTGCACGTCCTAACCATTTCAGTTGAATCGGCTCCGTGCGTGCTGTTAATCGGTAGGGTGTAATTCGACCATCTTGACCTAATGCAAAACGTGCTTCATTGGGAACGGATTGCTCCAACGACATAATCCACATCACACTTGGGTCGGCAGCCAAATATTGATAATTCAATGTCCGCTTGGGTTTTAACTCGGCTGGATTCAGCTGTATAACGTTCTGGTTAAAAAAATGACTGGTCCATTTAGAACCATCATATTCATCTAATGCCATCGCCCGCCAATACAGCTCTGTACGTGGTGGCAAGGCTTGAATATCTCCAATTATACGAAAAGCCAAACTACTCGACTGTGATAACTCAGCAATATCGCCCGGAGACATGCTATCACTTATCCCTGTTGTGGCTTTATTTTCAGGAATAGGAATGTGCCATAGCGGTGGCAGGCGTGGAAAAAAGAGAAACAGTAAAATAAAAAATGGAACAGCTAAGCCAATAAATTTTCCCACATGCCCAATATCTTGTTTAATCGCCTGTATTTCACCGCTTGAGTCTTGGCTAAAACCAACGGTCTGTAAACGGTACAACCCAATAAAACAGCTCAACAACGCCAATAAAATAACCAATGCCATGGCAAAAGACTGGCTAAACAAAAAACTACTGGCAATCACAAACATCGCAAAGTTATATAAAATAATTACATCACGACGTGTTTTTGTTTCTAAAGATTTAGCAAATAAAAATGTACTGAGTACTGCAACCCCTGCATCAACACCAATAAAGGTTTTATGGCTTATATAAATGCTAAATAATGCTGTCAATGTCAGCACATAAGTTAAAATTTTAGAAAATGGTTTTTTACTGGCGCGGGTATTGAGTAATAAAATAAGCCAAATGACTAAAAATACTAATGATGTCGCCACAGGGATATAAAGCATTTGTGCAATGAGCACCAAAGCTAAAGTGAGTAGTATGGAGCGGCGTATGGTATTTTCAATCATAAATCAAGCCTGCGCCAATAACCGTTTAGCTTCGGAAAAATGCAGTGCTCCAGTGCCTGATGCTAACTCAGCATTAGGTAAATACAGTGCATATTGATCGTGATTTTGCTCAGCCTGCTCGACCAAACCCATCATAAGACTAAGTTTTTCTTCATGACTTTGAGCTGGCATATAGTGATAATGAATCTCCAATTTCTTTAGATCTTCATATTGTTCAAAGACTTTCACATATAAGCCTTGTCCTCGTGCTGCTTGTTTCCAAGACACCGCATGAAGTGAATCCCCCGTCTGAAAACTCCGTAATTCGCGAAATTCATCAAGATCAGGTTCAAAATTTTGCTGTTGTTGCTTATTTTCAACGGAATGCCAACTGGCTTGAGGTGCAACCCACGCTGGTTGCTGTACGTACAAATACGTCCAGGCCCGAACCAAACCAAAGGGATAAACACTATAAATTTGTATGGGTGGAATCTGAAAAAAACCGCGTTGGCTGGTTGTAAAATTTAATTGAAAGCATTGCTGTTGCGTATTGAACAATAATTTATGTAGCTGATTTTCAGTTTTAATCCACAAATATCGCGCCTGTTCTACATCTTGTTTAAAGTAAATATCGACCGAAAGTAATTCACCTACTTGCGGGGTATCAACAACATTTATTTGAATCTGCAACGCATGAAGCTGTTTAAAAGTAATATAGAAACTAATACACAATACGGCGCTAATTAAAAAGCAAAATCCTAAAATCAAGTTATTGGCATAATTCACACCTGCAATAAAGGTGATGAAAATTAACACCAAATACAAGTAGCCTTGCTGATAGATAAAGATCAAGACGTCTTTTTGAGTCAGCTGCTTGTGCTGATCGATTTTAAATCGACGTTCAATCCATTGCTGCCACATCGAAGCCAAGGTTCAACTCCTTTATTGAATCGAAACTTGTTCTAAAAGCTTAAAGGCTTCAAGATCTGACAACCCAATTCGATGAGATACCACAGCTGTAAAAACGGCTTGTACATCGTCAGGATTCACATAATTTCGCTGCTCAATCAGCGCATAGGCTTGCGCAGCTTTCTTTAAGGATAAAACACCACGCGTAGAAAGACCATGTCTCCCTTTACGTGTTTCAGCAGCAAGATCCAAAATGTAATCCATCAAACGATCACTCAGATGTATCTGCTCGACAAAGCCTTGTAGTTGTAAAATTTCTGATTCATTAAAGATATGTGCTAATGCCGCAATCAGATCATGGCGTGAAGTTTGTTGGAGCAATAATTTCTCTGCCTGACGCGATGGATAACCTAAAGACAAACGCATTAAAAACCGGTCCAACTGGGACTCAGGTAAGGCATAAGTACCACTTTGAAATAAAGGGTTTTGTGTCGCAATCACCCAAAATGGTTGAGGCAAAGCATAGCGCACACCATCAACCGTCACATACCCCTCTTCCATCGCTTCCAATAAAGCACTTTGGGTCTTTGGACTACAACGGTTGATTTCATCTGCCAATAAAATTTGGGTAAAAATCGGCCCAGATTTAAACTCAAAATGATGTTCTTTTTGATTAAACATATTTACCCCAATCACATCGCTGGCCAGCATGTCATTGGTAAATTGAATCCGTTGAAACTTTAATCCCGCTAAATGTGACAAGGCGCTAGATAATGTCGTTTTTCCTAAACCAGGTAAGTCTTCAAATAGCACATGCCCACCAGCCAATAGACAAGCTAAAGCCAATTTGGTTTGCTGGTTTTTATCCAAAATAATTTGGTTAATTTGTTCGAGGAATGTATTTATTTTCGGGTAAAAAGGCGCAAGGCTCTGCTCACTTAAAAGCGTTGATGTATTATTTTGTTGGCTTTTCTCTGATCCCCAAAACACCTTTTATTCCCCAATAAAAAAGTTAAATGAATGACTAACATACAGGGTTTTATTTAAAAATACAGTGTTTATCTCCAAGCCATACCCAGTTCAATACTTTAAATACATACGCTTGATATTTATTGAGTATACAAAAACGTTGTTTTCGCTTCGACTGATCAAAATTTTGCAATAAAAAAGCGTCCCGAAGAACGCTTTTTTCTTAGATTTTTAGCTCGAGTCAAAGCATTAGCAAGGACACTTCTTCATGTCACCACCAGCTGATGGATAACGTGCATCCACACAGTGGCGATAAAATGTTTTTGCATCCATCGCTTCCAAATCAGGATGATGTTTTGCCATATGTTCCAAATAGTTTTGGTAATCTGGCACACCTACCATCAGGCGGAAGCTTTGCTGTAAACGTTGCCACAGTGTCGCAATACGTGACCAATTTTTCGGGTTCAGAATTAAATCCTTCTGCGACATAATGGTCATTTTAATGATTTTATAAATCACCGTTTTTCCACTTTTTGCAAACTTCAGGTTCATTCATATTCCCCTATTAATGTGCTGAATTTGACGGATTAATTTCAGCTGGGTCACGGTAAATCGCTTCTGCTTCATTCACCGATGGATTTGGATTTGCCAAGGCACGACGCACCACACCAATCGCTGCAAATAACATCACAAATGCCACGATCATAAAGAATGCACAAAGACCGGCATTGATTTGATTCGACAATGCAACCGTATGCATTTCAGCCATGGTTTTTGCAGGTGCCAACAATTCATTTTTCGCAATTGCTGCGTTAAAACGATCTGCCTGAGCCAAGAAACCAATCTTTGGATTTTCGTGGAAAATCTTCTGCCAACCAGCGGTCATAGAAGTGATAAACAAGAATACTGTTGGGATAATCGTCACCCAAACATACTTTTGTTTTTTCATCTTGAATAAAATCACTGTACCCAAGATCAATGCCATCGCAGCAAGGATTTGGTTACCAATACCAAATAGCGGCCATAAGCTATTAATACCACCGAGCGGATCAACCACACCTTGGTAAACGAAGAAGCCCCAACCTGCGACAGCCACAGCGGTACCCAACAGATTTCCGAAGAAATTATGTGAGTTCTTAACCGCAGGAACCACGATACCCACTGTATCTTGCACCATGAAACGACATGCACGCGTACCTGCATCCACAGCAGTTAAAATAAAGAGTGCTTCGAATAGAATCGCAAAGTGATACCAGAATGCCATCATTGAACGGTTATTGAAAATTTCCGTAATAATGTGAGCCATACCAATCGCAAATGTTGGCGCACCACCTGTACGAGACAGAATCGAATTTTCACCCACTTCTTGTGCAAGTAAGGTCAATGCTTCAGGTGTTACCACGAAGCCTAATGTACGAACTGCTTCTGCAGCGGACTCAACCGTTGTACCAATCACAGCTGCTGGTGCATTAATCGCAAAATACACACCAGGCTCAAGAATCGTTGCACAGACCAAAGCCATAATCGCAACAAAAGACTCCATCAACATGCCGCCATAACCGATCATGCGAATATCTTTTTCATTATTCACAAGCTTCGGTGTCGTTCCTGAAGAAACGAGCGCATGGAAACCTGAAATTGCACCACAGGCAATGGTAATAAACAAGAATGGGAACATTGAGCCTGCAAATACAGGACCCGTACCATCAATAAAATGCGTTACCGCTGGCATTTTCATTTCAGGTAAAGCAAACATGATCCCGATTGCTAAACCTGCAATAACACCAATTTTCAAGAAGGTCGATAGGTAATCACGTGGAGCGAGCAGCAACCAAACAGGTAAAACTGATGCCACGAAACCATAACCAATCAACCACCAAGTTAGTTCAGTACTTGAAAGTGTAAAGAATGGACCCCAGTATGGGTGCTGTGCAATGTCACCACCATAGATAATCCCTGCCATCATCAGTACAAAACCAATGATCGACACTTCTGCAATTTTACCCGGACGGATAAATCGCATGTAGATACCCATGAAAATCGCAATCGGTACAGTGGCCGCGATACTGAAAACACCCCACGGACTGTTGGTCAACGCTTTTACAACAACCAAAGCAAGTACCGCAAGAATGATGATCATCACGCCAAGTGCACCAAGCATCACGATGATTCCGGCAAAAGAACCCAGTTCTTGTTTTGCCATTTCACCGAGTGAACGACCATCACGACGCGTTGAGATGAACAAGACTAAAAAGTCTTGAACCGCACCGGCAAGAACAACACCCACCAAGAGCCAAATTGTTCCCGGCAAATAACCCATTTGCGCAGCAAGGATCGGTCCGACTAATGGGCCTGCACCTGCAATCGCAGCAAAGTGGTGACCAAATAGAACGCTTTTATTGGTCGGTACATAATCCAAGCCGTCAGCTAAGCGATGGGCAGGCGTTAAACGTCGCTCATTCAGTTCAAAGACTTTATTGGCAATAAATAAACTATAAAAACGATATGCAATGCTATACACACAGATTGCTGCAAGGATCAGCCAAACTGCATTGACATGCTCGCCTCGACTGAGTGCTAGTATGCCGAATGAAACGGCACCTAGAATGGCTACAAACAGCCAGATAATCTTTGAAGCCATTCCTGACTTCGGTTGAATGGTTTCCATCTCAATCCCTCATAAATGTTGAAATAAATCAGCTTGATTTTTCTTGTTCGAGGTACTGCTGTTTCTTCCCTTGAAACTCTACTCCTGTTATGGGCTTTTTCATCTAATACTTTGGAATAAAAATTTAAACCAATAGGTATAAAAAAAGGGATGAATCACTTCATCCCTTTCGATAATAGTCTATTTTTAAACCATTATGCACGTTCTAAATAGTCACCAGTACGAGTGTCTACACGAACGCTTTCTTCTTGCTGTACGAATAATGGAACACGTACAACTGCACCAGTTTCAAGCTTAGCCGGTTTACCGCCACCGCCTGAAGTATCACCACGTACACCTGGATCAGTTTCAACGATTTTTAATACAACGAAGTTGGGCGCGCTCACAGTTAAAGGAACACCGTTCCAAAGCATGATTGTGCAAAGTTCATTTGAGTCATCTTTCAACCATTTAGCCGCGTCACCCATAGCAACTTTATCAGCAGCGATTTGTTCGAAAGATTCTGGATCCATGAAGTTCCACATTTCACCGTCGTTATACAAGTAGTTCATTTCAACTTCTTGGATGTCAGCAGCTTCTAGTGAATCACCAGATTTGAAAGTTTTTTCTAAAACTTTACCAGTTTTAAGGTTACGTAATTTTACGCGGTTAAAAGCTTGGCCTTTACCTGGTTTTACGTATTCGTTTTCCATGATTGAACATGGGTTACCGTCAAGCATGACCTTAAGGCCTGACTTGAAATCATTCGTAGAATAATAGGCCATGACTGGCTCACTCCAAACTTACTAACTTTAATCTATAGATGCTATGGGCTGTAACATGTCATTTAGCAAGTACTGACTGTAACATTGGCTGCCACATGCACATTAATGTGATATTGCGTATTCTAAATGACCAATGCACCATGTCGCAACGAAAAAATCCCCATTAAAGGGGTCAAGCTGCTTAACTTACACTCAGACATTAAAGAACTTTGTTTATACAATGCCCACAAACAGGTAAAATTGCTGTTTACTGAAACTTAATAAATGTTTCGTAGGCTTCATCCGTTGTGAGCTTTATCGGAATTATTTCAGCTTACACTTAAAAGTTCGACGCATTAATTTCAGCAATATTCCCTACTCACCTTTCTGCATTTTTTAAACAATCGGCATGATAAACTATTTATTTCAAGAGCAAAACTGGCAAACCCAATTGAGTGATTTGATTACAAATCCTCAAGAATTACTCGATGTATTAGAACTTTCGCATGATCAGTTATTATCGGGTGCTCAGTTCGCAGCAGATGAGTTTCGCCTACGTGTGCCGCGCGCTTTTGTCGAAAAAATGCAAAAAGGTAATCCGCTTGATCCGCTTTTACTCCAAGTCCTACCGCATCATTTGGAACTTGAAGAACACGCCGGTTTTGTCACCGACCCTTTAGGTGAAGAGCAGGCTAACCAACAGCCAGGGGTATTACATAAGTACAAGTCTCGTTTTTTACTGACTTTAACCGGTGCCTGCGCGGTCCATTGCCGTTATTGTTTCCGCCGGCATTTTCCCTACCAAGAAAACCTGCCTAAAAATGACGATTGGGCAAACATTAAACAATATATTGAACAACAACCCGATATTAATGAAGTGATTTTAAGTGGTGGAGACCCGCTCACACTATCAAATCGTAAACTTCAAGTGTGGATTGAACGTTTATCGACTTTGCCACAAATTAAATTTTTGAGAATTCATTCACGAGTTCCTATCGTAATCCCCAACCGTGTCGATGAAGAGCTGGTTTCTAATTTAAAAAACAGTAGGCTACGCATTATTCTAGTGGTACACTCAAATCATCCATCAGAGCTAGATGACTTCACGTGCAGCCAGCTTCAACAGCTTGTCAAACAAGGAATCACCGTGCTGAACCAAGCAGTCTTATTAAAAGGGGTTAATGATTCTGCAGAAGTGTTGGTCGATTTAAGTTACCGCTTATTCGACGCAGGTGTAATGCCATATTATTTGCATGTTCTGGATAAAGTAAAAGGTGCTCATCATTTTGATACACCAGCTCAGGATATTGATTTAATTTATAAAAAAGTTTTAGAGAACCTACCTGGTTATTTGGTTCCTAAACTTGTACGGGAAATAGCGGGCGAAAAAAACAAGACACCGCTTTTTGGGGCTTCAACTTTTTGAGTTAAATAATAAAGATGACCACGCATACTTCAGATACGTTTTACAATCCGACTGAATTAAAGCTGGATAAATTAAGCTTTTGTCCGACCAATGCTAAAGGTCTGCAAGAGTGGTTAAACGGTATTTCAATTTTACAATTGGGTACCTCATCTAAAGCTTTATTCAATGCCTTACTTGAAATCTCCGAGCTGAAATGCCAAGAGATGTTACGTTTTGATTTGGTTCAAATTTTACATCCGACTATGGAAAGTGTGCTCACAAGCTTAGAAAAACACTTTACCAATCAAAGCCTCATTACCACGGATCGTAATGACCAAATCATTGAATTGGCGATGCTTTTACGCAGTCACTTTGCCAAAATCTATATTGATATTGCCAAACGATGTAATCAGCAGCTTAATCAACAAAAGTTTTCGATTTTTTCATTCGGCCATAAAAAAAGCTTACAAACCGCTCGAATTGCATCAATCTACTATGCGTTGCAACAACTGACACTGTTGTTGTATCAACAACATATGTTGTATGCCACACCGACTGCAGGTCAATGGATTGCGGCACATCAACTGATTGAATGTGCCATTGAACACAATTTCTACCAAAGTAATGTCAATCAGTTACTGGGTACTCAACATCAAATTGCAAATATTGCTCAAGCTTATGCACAATTAATCTTATTAGATATTTTCAATAATCATCAGATTCGCCCTGCTGAAATCCAAGGTTTGTATTTATGTAGCTTTGACTGGGCAAAATTGGTTCAAATCCTACCGAAAGAAACCACGCTTTCACGCTATGTTGTAGACACGAAAAAAGATCACCCACCGATTTATAACTCAAAACAAGATCGGTCTTATCAAGCCAATGTATACATTTCAACGCAAAACTTGCTCGATCATTTGACCGAAACGCAAACTAGAAATGCCAATTATTTATCTAAAAATGAAAAGTTATTTTTAACTCCAGCGCTATATTTCCATATTCATAATATTTTGACCAACAACACTGAACGCCGTCATGAACGTTATGAATATTCTGCGCAAATTAATATTTGCTTTAGCTTAATGGTGGCGCATTTCTATCTCTCTAAAGGTAAAAACTTCCACGAAACTTTAGATTTAGAAGGCAATTATCAATTCCACAATGAAGCCTCTTTTGTCAATTCGCATGATTCAAATATGCCAACAGGCATGACTAATGCGAAAGCGCTAGATCGTGAAGCAAAACAGATTCATACTGCTGACGTATTAGATATTAGTGTGAATGGTTATCGCATTAAATGGACTGGCCCTACCCCTGCTAATTTAAAAACCGGCGAATTTATTTTGATCCAAGAAAATGCTCAAAGCCAATGGCGTGGCGGTGTTGTTCGTTGGATCAAACAATCGACTGAAAAAAGTTTGGAATTGGGTCTCGAAGTACTGGCTCAAGATTTGTATCCATGTTCAGCCCATATTCGTACCGACCGCAATACAACAAATCATCAACCTGCTTTATTGGTACAGACCACACAACTTGATCAAGTGTCTACGACCTTAATTTTACCTGGGGCAAATCTCTTCCGAGAGAAACAAACGATCCACCTTCGCTTAGGCAAAGAAGACATCAAAGTCTATCTCACCAAAGCGCAGTTGGTGACACAAAGCTTTATTCGCTTTGAATATGAATTATTGAATGAAGAGCAAGAAAATGTCGTTAAAGACTATATTGCGAAACAGAGCAATGAGATCAAAAATAACGACTTATGGGAAGCATTAAAGTGAGAAATCCATTACTATCCAAAAAACTAAAACGTACGGAAACTCGATTACTCATTATTGATGATAATCAAATACGTTTTAACCAGATACGTGATTTATTGACAGACAGCGAACATCAAGTTCATGCCATATTACTTGATGATTTACAAAATTTCGAAAAACAGCTGAATCTCAATTGGGACTTGATCATTTTTGGACGTGCTTATGATTTAAAATATGAACAAGCTTTAAGTTTAGTTCAACTATCGAGCCAACCGAATTTACCGATTATTTTACTTAAACCCGAGGACTATCAAGCAGAACAATATGCAAGTTTAGTCAAAAAAGGGATTTATGACATTGTCGATATTGCTGAACCTGAGAGTTTCTATTTTGGTTTAATCCGTGCTTTATCCTTTAGTCGCCTACAACAATCGCAGCAACATTTAATGGAAGAGCTCGAAACAGCTCAAATCCAAACCCAGTCTTTAGTTGAAGATAGTCGTAAAGCGGTTGCCGTGATTCAAGAAGGCATTCACATTCAAGCCAATGCTGAATATCTCACTTTATTTGGTCTAAAAAATGAAGATGATGTAATTGGTCTGCCTTTACTCGATCTATTACAACCTACTGACCTCAACGACTTTAAGCAACGCTTTAAAAAAATCAGCCAAGGACAGCTCGATTTAGGACGTTTTGATCTTGTTTCGCAAAATATCGCAGTGGCTGGGCAAAACCCACTAAAACTCGAATTTATTGCCGCGGCTGAAGAAGATGCTTTACAGCTCGCAATTGAAATTGGCAGTCAAAGCAGCAATGCTGTAAGCAACGCTCCAGTTGAAGCTAGCCCACAAAAACCAAAAGCATTTCAACAACTCAACCGCACCATTGGCCAGCAACCTGCTAATGTAAATGCATTGGTTCTATTTACATTGGCTTCTTGTTCTGATGCGATTTTTCAAAAAGATTGGAATACTTATAAGAGCTATTTCACCAATATTAAAGACTTCTTGAAAGATCAGACTCATGCTCCATTATTTAGTTTAGATAATGGTGCAATCGTTGCCTTATTCCAAGCGGATAATCAGCTCAAACTTGAGTCTAAGTTGATTGGTCTTAACACCCTGAGCAAACCTCAATTACTCAGTGTAAACAATGAAACTTATCCATTAAATTTACGCATAGGATACAGTGTTTTAGACAGCGATATTCGTGATGAAGCACATTTTGATACCTTTATTGCGAAAGCCTTTAATACTGCGCTACCAACCAACCAACAAGCACCTGAAATCGACTTAACTATTCCATTAGAAATTGATATTCCAAGTTTGGATTTTGGTACACCAGAAGCGCAAATTGCACCGATTGTCGTTAGTGATGAAGCTCCTGTTATCAAGGCCCTTCGCACCTGCTTAGAACGCGGTGAAATTCATCTTAAATATCAGCAACTGTATGATAAAGAAGATTCTCATCTTTATACTTATGAAGTAACCAGCGGCTTTATTTTTGAAAATAAATGGAAAGATATCGCCCAACTACGTGAATTGGCTGAAGACTCAGAGCTATCCATTAAATTGGATCGTTGGATCTTGGTTGAATCGTGTAAACAGCTACACAACTTTATTACTCAGTTCCCTGAAGCTAAATTAATCGTTAACCTGAACAAGGAAGTGCTATATAACGACCGCACCTTCCCTGAGTTTATTTCAAAACTCATTACGATTATTCGTAGTAAATTGAAAAATCCGTTAATTTTACAATTTGCAGAAGAAGACATTCAGCTCAATATTGATGCGGCTCAAAAAGCATTTATTGAACTTCGTAAAAATGGTGCCGAACTGGCTTTACGTAATTTTGGTCATTCGATGTTTAGCGAATCATTATTACGTCAAATGGATGTTCACTGCTTAACACTAGATTCAAGCTTGACCCAAATGCTTGCAAACGACAAGTCATGCCAAGAGCTCCAAGAAAAAATTACCACTTATCATGAAATCAAAACTGTTGAAATCATGCTACGTGAATTAAATGACATGACCCTGTTTGCCAATGCTTGGAATGTAGAAGCTCGTTTTATTCAAGGTGATTATTTCCAAAAGAAACTCGACCATCTCATCGATGTTCAGGACCAATAAGGTTCTGAACATTGCCGATTTAAGGTTTATCTTTTTATCGGCACAAAAAAAACGGGCATAAAGCCCGTTTTTTCGTTTTGGATATTAACGTTTGATAGAACGTGACATACCAGCAAAACGTTGTTTGAATTTGTCGATACGACCGCCAGTGTCAACGCTTTTCTGTTTACCAGTGTAGAATGGGTGGCAAGCAGAACATACGTCTAGGTAAATAGTTTCTTTACCAAGAGCTGAACGAGTTTCAATTACGTTACCGCATGAACATGTAGCAACTAAAGTTTCATATTTTGGGTGAATATCGGCGCGCATCGTCGATTACTCCTAAGATTTAAGAAGGTTTAGCTGTCATCGCAATTGATCACTCTTGCATCACTACAAGGAAGGCTTAAAAAAGCAGACCAACACCATAACAGACCATTCTTTTGGCCCACCGAGACGGATACCGCCAGAGCTAAGCACAACAAGTTGGGGCAAATTATAGCTGATTTTTTATTGTTAATAAATAGATATTCAAGGCTGAATCACTCTACTCTTTAGGTTGAGCTTGCTCTAAATATTTCTGATATTGTAATTCGACTGTACGCTGAAATTGGGCTTGATCAAAATGTTTTAATTTTTCAATAAATGCAGGACAAAACGTCGCTGCATTTACTGGCTGTAATGATTTGCTCATGCCCTCTAACATGCCTTGAAGCTGCTGTTTAAATTGTGCATCGACTGGCAAATCAACATCTTTTGCTTTTAATGGCTCTACACCCTTAAAACGGACAGCCTGAACCGCAGCAATTAATTTTAGCTTGGCAGCTTGATAAGCCTGATCTAATTCCGTATTCATCTGTGGTTGTCGATCACGACAAAAATCCAACATGGGCTGCAGGCTGATGAGCGGCATTTTTTCAATGACATCACGGTTACTATTTACGGATAAATCCTCTTGGGCATGAACGACTGTGTTCAAACCCAAGAATAAAATGAAGAAGCCTCTTTTAATTTTCATGATTTTTTTTCATCTATATAAGGTATTTTAAAAGGACGTACTCATCTCGCCCTATTCTTGCCCACGGCTTTGTTTTGCCCAAAGGTTGGCAATCACACCACAGACCATCAACTGAATTTGGTGAAAGATCATAATCGGTAAAACTATCATCCCCATCGGCTGCCCAATAAATAAAATTTGTGCCATGGGCACGCCGCTCGCCAAGGTTTTTTTAGAACCACAAAAGAAAATCGTCTTTTGATCAGCTCGGCTAAAGCCCAACCAACGTGGTACATATAGCGCCAATAACATAATGATCGTTAACAAGGCAGAGCACGCCACAATCAATAGGAATAAGGTCATACCACTCACTTGATGCCATAGCCCTGCCACCACTGCACTACTGAATGCACCATAGACCACCATCAAAATTGAGCCCTGATCAAATACCTTGACGATTTTTGGCATTTTCTTCATATAAGGAAACACCCAAGGACGGAGGAGCTGCCCTAAAATGAAGGGAATGAGTAATAACAGCGTAATTTGAATAATAGATGCTGTCGGATCGTAGTTATGTTGTGACTGGCCGAGAATAAAATAGGCCACCATCACTGGGGTAATAAACATACCAATAATATTTGAAAATGATGCACTACAGACTGCACCAGCAACATTACCCTGTGCTACCGAAGTAAATGCAATGGAAGACTGTACTGTCGAAGGTAAAAAGCACATAAACAAAAAGCCCCAATACAACTCTTGCCCTAACATCGGCACGAGGATTGGTTTCGCCATTAAACCCAATAATGGAAATAATGCAAAGGTAAAAGCAAAAACTAAAGCATGTAACTTCCAATGCATTATGCCTTCAACCACAGCCTCACGAGATAACTTTGCACCATGTAGAAAAAATAAAATGGCAATTGCAGCCGTTGTAATATAGCCAAAAATTTCTGCAGCTTGACCACTGACAGGCAAAAAAGTCGCAAGTATGACCATTACAAAAAGTAGAATGGTAAAACGATCCAAAGCCAACATTTTTAGCATAACAACATCCTGTAAAAATTTCCCTTTAAAGCTGATCGGCACAAAAATGCCCAATAAGCTAAATTTACCATTGAGTAAATTTCATCTTACTGGGCCATATAAATAAAGCCAGCTTTTCTCCGATATATTCATTATTTTAAACGTTGATAGTGAGCTCAACGCAAAAAAATTTATAAATAAGAATATTCAGCATTACATATGACTTTATATTAATGATTGCACATTAATTATTTCGTGCATTTGAGTCTTGTTGGATCAACTCAATTTTATAGCCATCGGGATCTTCAACAAAGGCAATGACGGTCACACCACCTTTCATTGGTCCTGCTTCACGTACCACGTTTCCGCCACGTGCTTTAATTTCTTCACAAGCCTTGTAGGCATCATCTACTGCAATAGCAATATGGCCATACGCATTTCCCAACTCATAACTATCTGTATCCCAGTTATGCGTTAACTCGAGTACAGTATGATTTTCTTCATCACCATAGCCCACAAATGCCAAAGTAAAACGACCTTCTTCATAATCACGCTTACGAAGCAAAGTCATACCGAGTACTTCAGTATAGAACGCCAATGAACGCTCTAAATTGCCTACACGTAACATGGTATGCAGCATGCGCATAATCGAGTTTCCTAAATCTATCATTATGTTTGAATACTATAGGGATTTAACATACAAAGTTCAATTTAAGTCTAGAACGCATATACCCACTTATTTCAAATATCCTCGCCTTAAATCATAAATTTGCTTAGGCTATTTAACAGCTTAGAATAAAAAAGCCCACTCAAACTGAATAGGCTTTTTTTAAGTTAAATTGAATTATGAACTGGATTTCTGTTCATGTTCTCTCAATAGTTTGGCGACCCAAACCACTAAAATTAAAATCGGAATACCAATTAGAGTTGTCATCAAGAAAAATTTCGGATAACCGATATTGGTCACAATCGTACCAGAATAACCGCCTAAAATTTTAGGGGTTAAGGTCATTAATGAACTGAAGATAGCATATTGAACAGCTGTGAAAGAAACACTGGTTAAACTCGATAAAAATGCGATAAACGCCGCGCCTGCAAGTCCTGACGCCAAATTATCAACAATAATCGCGAAATATAACCACAGCGAACTATAAGGCTTAATGACCTTTCCTTTGATGTCCACATTCTGTTCAGCACTTGCCAAATTAATCGGTTGAATATCAACACCAAGTACACCCGCCATATTGGCTGATGTATTCACTTGATATGTTAAATCGACACTCTTTTTCACTACATCATTTTCTAGCAGTTGAGCCGTTAATGTTTTTTGCTTTGCTGTTTCGAGCGCTTGCCCTGGAATTGCAGCACTAAAAACACCGGTTTTATCAAGCTTCGCGTCGAATGGTTTAGCATCCAAAATAATTTGAATTTTTTGATTTTCTTTTAACTCGCCTGCCAAGTATTGTCCACGGACCACGATACTATTTGCAGTCTCTTGAGCTGAAATCGTGTTATCTGAAGTCACTGGCAACAACATCATTGCTGAGTTTGCAAAAGCATTATTCAGATACGGCAAACTCACCTGTATTGGATGTTGATTCTTAGACTGATAATCCGCACTGACTTTAATATTTTGATCTGCAGCCAAGATTGCTTTTGGAATTTGAACTGCCCAAGCACCCGTATCATCCGGCGTCGCTGTATATTGCTGCCCTGCTACATTGACAGTGACATCACTCAATGGCTGACCTGATTTGACCAGACCGATAAAAATCAAGTTTGTTGAACTTGCTAAAATCGCACCAACAAACATCAATTTCATAATGTTCATGCGCTGCGCTAGCAAACCGCCAAGGAAGCCACCAACCAAGCTAAATATCACACCATAGACTTTTACAGCTTCGGCAATCTGCTCTTTGGTGAAGTTTAAATCTTGATAAAACACATTAGAAATGACGCCGGCGATAATATCGGAAATACGGTAAAAACCAATAAGTAACAACAACACTAAAGCCAGTTTTAGACCATAACGCTTAAAGAAATCTGCAACTGGATTAACCCAAGTTTCAAATGCCATCTGCTTATTTACAGCACCCGATTTCACTAAAACAGAACCGACACCAAAAGCAACCACAGCTGAACCAATAAAGCGTACAGCCTCTAAACAGAACAAGGCGAATGAGTCTGAAATTTGCCACTGCTCTTTCAAGCTTTCAACCGCTACACCTGAATAGATATAACTCAAGACAAAGGCAACCACCGCAGCAAAGAATACAGCGACTAAACGATAATAGTCGGTCCGTTTATAATGCTTTTGTACACGGTCAACTTGCGGCTCACGTATCGATAAAGTTGTGATAATACCGATAACCATCACAGCAGCCATTGCAAGGTAAGTATATTTCCAAGCTTCATAAATATAGTTACCTTTGGCCGTGCCTAAATATGCAGCCAAAAATAACGCCCCTGCACCTGCCACGATCATGCCGATACGATAACCTGCATTATAGGTCGAAGCTAAAACGGTCTGCATTTCAGTTTCTGCCAACTCAATACGATACGCATCAATCACAATGTCTTGCGTTGCGGCAGAAAAACCAAGTAATACGGCTCCAGCAGCCATTTGGTAAATATAGCTTTGCCCTAAAGCTGGGTCTGAAAATGCCATGATACAAATTGCACAGATAATGAGAACCTGAGCGATCAACAACCATGCACGGCGACGTCCGAGTTGTTTGGTTAAAAATGGTACAGGCAACTCATCAATTAAGGGTGCCCAAACAAACTTAAACGAATAGCCAAGTGCAGCCCAACTAAAAAAAGTTACTGCACTTTTATCAATTCCTGCTTCACCTAACCAAAGCGATAAACTGGAAAAGATCAGTAAAATTGGAATACCGGCCGAAAAGCCAAGAAAAAGCATAATCAGCGCACGTCGGTCTAAAAATGCAGTAAAAGCAGATTTCCATCCTGAAGCTTGTGTTGTCATGACTCAGTTATTTTTGTCAAAATCGAATGTTGCTATTCAAGCGCTTAATGACAACGGTTTCAACAACATTTATGAAATCATTGTTTTATTTTATCGATATTTCGCATGCTGTTGCTTGATCTTTGGCATTAAACCTGTATACCTTAATTACATATCTCTATTCTTTAGTTTTTTGGATTCAACAGTGACCCAGCGACTTGAACAAATTCACTCTTCTTTATCAACCACCATTAATGAAACCAACACAAAAAACTTAGCAGAAACAGTAACGACACTAAAGAGCGCTTTTGATCAACCCGAAATACAGAATACTTTAACTAAAACCCAGTTGCAGCCGCTTCAGCTGACGCATACACCTGAACTCAAAAAAATACCAACGTCTACCAAGCGGATCAAACCACTTAATGACTTTTTAGGACAAGATCGTGCCCGAGCTTCGGTCGAGGCTGGCATTGCATTACCCTATTCAGGCTATAACATTTTTGCTGTAGGTACCGCAGGCTTAGGTAAGCGCACCATGATTAAGCGCTTATTACAACAACACGCTAAAAATATGCCAACGCCTTCAGACTGGGTGTATGTCAATAATTTCAAGTTTCCGCGTGAACCGATTGCGCTGAAACTTCCTTCTGGTCAAGCGACAAAATTCCAAACGTTATTACATCAAAGTTGGCAAACTATATTAAAACAGCTTGAACGTCGCTTCACCGCAGAAACCTATCACAATCGCATTGAAATGATTCGCCAACATGCTGGTGATGAACAACATCTTGCTTTAGTTGAATTAACCCGAGAAGGTGAAGAGCTCGATCTTAAACTGATTTCTCAGGATGATGATCATTGTTTCGTTCCCGTGCATTTGGTCGATAACAAATACCAAGAAATGTCCAAAGAAGACATCAATGCACTAAGCAGTAAACAACGAGCTGAAATTGCGTCAAACGTCCGTTATATGGATAAAAAACTTGAACGCCTTGGTCTACATCTTGGTGATCTTGAAGATGACGCACGCGATAAAGTTCAGGTTTTAAACCGTGAAATTGCTAAACAAGTCGTCATGCCGCGTATTGATCTAATTCAAAATAAATTCAGCATGGTTGAAGGCTTGGAAGATTATCTGAAGCAATATGCAGATGACATCATTCAAAATGTTGAGTTTGTGCTTGAGCAAGAAGAAGATGACTTTACACCCGGCCAATTTAACCGCGTGCCATCTCGCTACCAAGCAAACATCATTGCCACACACAAACCTAATGCTGGTGCGCCCGTCATTTTTGAAGATTTCCCTACCCATTACAATTTGTTAGGTCATGTTGAACAACTAACTCAAAACGGTACCATCACCACAGACTTTACCTTAATCCGTCCCGGTGCATTACATAAGGCCAATGGTGGATTCCTCATCTTGGAAGCTGAACAACTTTTAGAACAGCCTTATGCATGGCAAGGTCTAAAACGTGCATTAAAATCAGGACATTTAAAGCTGTCTTCACTTGAACACATGCTCACGCTAACAGGCAGTATTTCGATTGAGCCAGAAGCCATTGATTTAAATATCAAAGTGATCCTGCTTGCTGAACCTGATATTTATTACGATATTTTAGAACTCGAACCTGAACTTGGCAGTGTCTTTAAAATTCGTGCCGATTTTACCGATACATTACAACGTAATGACATTAATGAGCAGGCATATATGCAGCTGATTGCTGACTATGTGCAAACAGATAAACTTCTGCCGTTTGACCGTACGGCTCTCGCAGCACTGTTAACTGATTCAAGTCGTCAAGCTGAAGATCAAAGCTCTTTGTCATTACATGCCCTCACCTTAGGTGATTTGATTCGTGAAGCACATCATCATGCAGCCCTCGCTGGCGATAAAATGGTGACAGAAACACATATCAACACCGCTCTTGATCATCGTAAATACCGTCTAGGCTACTTACGTGAATTGTATTGGCAAGATCTCAGTCGCGGTACACAGTTAATCGAAACCAAAGGTCATCGATTCGGGCAGATCAACGCCCTCTCTGTGATTCAATATGCAGATGTTGAATTTGGTTTACCGTCACGCTTAACGGCTTCGGTTTATCAAGGCGGCGGCGATATTTTAGATATCGAGCGTAGTGTAGAACTTGGTGGTTCTTTACATGCCAAAGGCGTCCTGCTGATGTCGAGTTTCTTAAAGGCACACTTTGGTCGTGAACAAATTTTACATTTTTCTGCTGCCCTTGCCTTTGAGCAAAGCTATGGCCAAGTAGATGGCGACAGCGCAACTGTTGCAGAGCTTTCAGCTCTGATTTCCGCTATTAGCCAATTACCGATCGATCAATCATGGGCAATCACTGGCTCAATGAACCAATTGGGTCAAGTTCAACCGATTGGTGGTGTAAATGCCAAGATTGAAGGCTTCTATGATGCATGTAAATTACAAGGGCTAACAGGCAAGCAAGGTGTGATTATTCCACGCCAAAATATGCAGCACTTAATGTTACGCAAAGATGTGATTGAAGCTGTGCAACAAGGTCAATTCCATATTCACGCCATAGATACCATTGACCAAGCTCTAGAAATTTTGATGGCGCGTCCAGTAGGCACTCTTGATAAAAAAGGTCGTTATAGCAAAGGCTCAATCTACGCTGCTGTCATGGAGCAACTTGAATACTGGCAAGCGATTGAAGATGGTGCTGAGTTTGAGGAAGAAGAGCCAAAGAAAAAGAAAAAAAAGAAGAAGTCAAAAAAGGACAAAGATAAAAAGGCAAAGAAGTCTGAAGCTCAAGACAGTACTGCTAAAAATGGGACTGCTGAAAACGAGCAACGTGTTGAAGAAAGTCCGACTGAAGACAATCCGTCATAAATCTTCGATGAGTTTATTCATTTGTTGATTTTTCCACCACCCTTTGTGCTTTAAATGCGTATGGGGATGGTGGAAAAACGCATAAACCACGACTTTTTTGATAAATGAGTCATAAAAAAAGCGCCTTAAAGGCGCTATTTTTATCTGTATCCAATGATCAAAATCATCAAATACACATCCAATTAAGCTTCAGGAGCTGGGCTATATTGTTCAACTAAAGGTTGTAATTCACCTTTTTGGAACATATCAAGCATAATGTCGCTACCACCGATCAACTCACCATTGATCCATAATTGTGGGAAAGTCGGCCAGTTTGCAATTTGTGGAAGAGTTGCGCGAATATCTTGATTTTCAAGAATATTTACATAAGCAAACGGACGACCAATTTGACTGAGCGCTTCTACTGCACGCGCAGAGAAACCACACTGTGGAAACTGTGGAGTGCCTTTCATGTAAAGTAGAACTGCGTGTTTAGCAATTTGGTCACGAATTAACGCTTCTGTATCGCGTGCTTGTTCAGTCATTGATATATCCTCAATAAATCTGCTTCGCATTATACCCAAAACTGAGTAAAACAATATGACTAAAGCAATATTTCACGTTTTATTTACATTTCAGCTTTTCAAGTGAGTCATATTTTGCTTATATAGACCTCTTGATGCTCATATATATATGGCGTCTCCTCTATATTATTTCAATCACCTGACAAATTAGAGTTAGTCATGAATAACATTACCCTTGCCCCAGTACAAACTGATCAACCATCGCACTTGATGCCAGTATTTGGCCGCCAACCGATCAGCTTTGTCCGAGGTCAAGGTGCTCACCTGTATACCGCAGATGGCACAGAATACTTAGACGCACTGACAGGGATAGCTGTTTGTGGTTTAGGTCACTCACATCCTGCAATTACAGCTGCAATTGCTGAACAGGCAGCGACCCTCATTCATACCAGTAACTTATTTGAAGTGCCTTGGCAAACGGCTGCTGCGCAAAAATTAGCTGAAGTTGCGGGTATGGAAGAAGTTTTCTTCTCAAATAGTGGTGCAGAATCAAATGAAGGTGCAATCAAAATTGCACGTAAATTTGGTCATATGCAAGGTGTTGCAAGCCCTAAAATTATTGTTGCTGATCATTCATTCCATGGTCGTACCATGGCAACGTTATCTGCGACAGGCAACAAAAAAGTTCAAGAAGGCTTTGGCCCATTGGTTGAAGGTTTTATTCGTGTACCTTTTGGTGATATCGAAGCAATTGAAGAAGCTGCAATTCACCACCCTGACATCGTAGCGATTTTGGTTGAGCCGATCCAAGGTGAAGGTGGTGTAAATACTGCACCTCAAGGTTTTAGCTATTTAGAAGATATTCGTCGTATCTGTAACCAACACAACTGGTTAATGATGCTTGATGAAGTGCAAACAGGTAACGGCCGTACTGGTAAATACTTTGCATATCAACATACCAATATTATTCCTGACGTGCTAACTACAGCAAAAGGTCTAGGCAATGGCTTCCCTATCGGCGCAGTCATGACTCAAGGTCGTGGTGTTGGGGTTTTAACAGCGGGTAACCACGGTTCAACTTATAGCGGTACTGCATTAGGTTCACGTGTGGTTTATACCGTGATTGATACCATTCAAAAGGAAAACCTTGTTGAAAATGCTGCAAATATGGGTGCGTATCTTGTTGAGCAATTCACAGAGCAACTTGCAGAGCAAAACGTAACTGTTCGTGGTTTTGGTTTAATGGTCGGCATTGAATTACCAAAAGCATGTGGCGAACTTGTGAATATTGCACGTGATGAGCATCACTTGATTATTAACGTAACAGCAGGCTCTGTGATTCGTTTATTACCTACGCTGAACATCAATAAAAAACAAGCGGATATCTTGATTGAACGCATTGTTAAAATGGTGAAAAACTTTCTAGCGTAATTTGTGCCGAAAGTAAAAAAAGCCGCTGATTGCGGCTTTTTTTATATCTTTTTAAACCTTTTTTGTTTTTATGAGGCTTCTTGGTATACACGTCCGCCTGGTAATTGACTGAAATACAATTTTAATGCATCTAGGCAACGATGAATTTTAGTAGGCTGTTGATCACGTTTAGACATCACCGCATATAGAGTAAATGATGGTAAACGCCATTCTGGTAAAACTTCAACAAGAGAACCGTTTAATAAGTCTTTTTGCGTATCTAGATATAATATTCTTGCAATGCCATGTCCTTGTTGACACATTGCTTTTGCAGCAAATACATTATTTGTTGTAAATCGGGAGTGCACATCCAATGCAACCTGCTCTTTAGTCACTGCATTTTCAAATGCAAAATGCTGAAAGTTTTTAACCAAATTTATTTGAACCATATCATGATTTTGTAAATCTTCTGGTCGTGTAATTAAACTGGTTTGGTTGATATAGCTTGGTGCTGCAACGAGAACTTGTTCAACATGTGCCAATGGCACCACATGAAACTGTTGATCATCAATTTTTGAACTCATGCGTAGCGCAATATCAATGCGGCCATCAATTAAGTCGATATATTGATTATCTGCTTCTAGATGAACGGATAAACCGCGATGTGCCGACATCCAATGTGACAATGCAGGAATCACATGATTCGCACAAATTTCTGGTGTCGATGCAATACGTAATTCACCGACTAAGTCGTCACGAAGTTCATTGATACGAATTTTGCCGCGCTCTGCGGCAGATAGCATCTCTTGGCAACTATGAAAAAAAGCTTGTCCAGCTTCTGTCAAACTTAACTTACGTGTTGAACGATGTAAAAGAATGACTTCCATATCCTGCTCTAGTGAGCGGATTTGCTGACTCACGGCACTCGTGGTAATACCTAACTCACGAGCAGCACCGCTAAACGAATTTTTTTCCACAACGCAAGCAAAGACACCCATTGCTCGAAGTTGATCTAACATAAATTTCCCTCATAAACTTATGAGAAGCTTCATCTTTCGATAAAAGCAACTCATTGTATTATACGGGGATATTTTGCTTTTGCATTATATATTTAATTATTTGGTAAAACTGCAGTTGGATTGATTGGTTTACCATCTAAACGCACTTGGAACTCAAGCATCGTGCGGTTGGTACCTGATGAACCCATCTCACCAATTTGCTGCCCTGCTTTCACAGTATCGCCACTTTTGACATTCATTTTACTGTTATGTGCATATGCGGTGATATAGCCATTAATATGCTTGACCAAAATTAAATTGCCGTACTCTTTAAGACCATCGGCGGCATAGACCACTTGACCATCAGCTGCTGCAAAAATAGGATCACCTGTATTACCTGCGTAACGTGTTCCTTTCACATTTGATGCTAAATTATAGCCTTGTAATACCGTAGGACGCGATACTGGACTCACCCAACGTAAACTTGAAGAACTGACCACAGGCGTTGGAACTGTAGTTCGCGTCACTGTCGATGGAGTGGTTGAAGCTTGAGTCACGGGCGCTGTTTGCGTTGGCATTGCAATCGTTTGGCGTTGAATTGGTGCCGCTTGAGTCATGGCTTGTGTAGACGTCGTACGACGAGAGCCACTATTTTTAAGGCGAATGGATTGTCCAACATAGATGCGATAAGGCTGGGCAATATCGTTCATTTCTGCGATGCTGACATAGCTCAAGCCATAGCGAGCTGCAATGCCACTTAAAGTATCTCCCGAACGAACTGTATAATAATCCGGAGCAGTCGCATAACGGGTCGCATTATTAATTTGTGGTTTTGACGCACAGCCAGTCATGACCAAAGTTGTAACCACAGCAGCAGATAAAACAAGGGTCTTAAATAATGCTGCAGGAGCGGTAATAACGCGATATTGTGACACCAGGGACATCATCTTCCTCACTAATAATTCAAATATAGTCATTATGAATGGGCTAAGATTAGCAAAAATCCACTCTAAAAAAGTTGCGGCATAACCATTTTCACAAAGTTATAACACTAATACTTAAATTTTAGATAACTCTGCGTGTAAGTTATTCAAAATCTCATAGTTTGTAGCATCCATTTGTATAGGCGTTACACTGACATAACCATTTGCCACGGCAAAGAAATCTGACTCGATATCGGTTAAGCCTTTTTTAGGCTCTGCCACAGCCTCACCTGCCAAGCCAATCCAATAGACTTGACGACCACGCGGGTCTACATGACTGGTAATCGGTTTGGACTGTAAACGTCGCCCTTGATAGGTCACTTTAGTGCCTTGAAGTTCAGCGACATCTGGAATATTGATATTAAAAATATGTCGTGCAGGTAGCGCAGGTAAGCCATTGGCAATAAAGTCATGCACCCATTGTGCAGCTACGGCATAATCTTCAGGGTTGTTATAACTACGCACATTCGGCCCAGCCAAAGACACGGCTAGCGCAGGTTGTTTCATTAGACGACCTTCAAATGCGGCACCGACCGTCCCTGAATACAGCACATCATCACCCAGATTTGCGCCGCTATTGATCCCACTCACCACCAAATCAAATTCAAAATCGAACAGACCATTCATTGATAAATACACACAGTCCGCAGGTGTGCCATTTACCGCCCACATATTTGGTGCAATTTCGACAGGTCGTAATGGTCGATCTAAAGTCAGTGCACTTGAAAAACCACTGCGTTCACTTTCAGGTGCAACAATCACCACACGACCGAGAGGACGCAATGCATGTGCTAAAGCTTGGATACCGGGAGCAAAAACGCCATCATCATTGGCAATTAATATATTCACAACTAAATTTCCATTACTAAAAAATTAAAAATGACTCGCAAGAACATTTTATTGAAATATATGAATAATTATATATATTTACACTTCAACATCCAGCATAAATGTGTGTGTACAAAATGAATAAAACCGTAGCACTTCGTGGTTTATTGGGCTTTGCTCTAGCAGCTTGCATGACTCAAACTGTGGTCGCAGACAATGACTTCACTCAAGAAGAAGCCAATACCATCGTAAAAGAAGACATTGCATCTGCACAAGTCATGTTAGAAGTATGCCCTGCGATTATTGGTCAAAATGCAAAATTTGATGCCAACATTCAAGCACTCACTAAAACATATCTTGCTGATTATTCTGATAAATCAATGACTTTAGAAAAACTACAGTCTGACAGCGAATATAAATCAGTTCTTGAAGAAGCACGTCAAGCTGCTAAAGAAACTGATAAAGCTGAACAAAAATCAGTTTGTGATGACGTTTTAAATTATGAAGGTTAATTGATCATTCAGATTTGGACGCCCTCTCAATAGGTTAGTCCTTATTGCATCAAACCTGCCAAAAAAAGGATGAAGCCTTATAGCCTCATCCTTTTTTCTTTCACAATGTATTGATTTTTAAACAGCTTCAATACAATTTTCTACTGATCTCTACCAGAAATACGATTAAGCTAAGCAAATAAATTTTAGCTATTTGATATCTTTTAGGTTATTTAACAGGTTATTTAAATGAAAAACTCCTTTGTAAAATCTCTTTGTGCCCTTAGTCTTTCTGCTTTTGCTTTCACTACCTTGTCTGCACATGCCGCAGATGAAAAAATTGAAGTTACCCCTACACCTCAAGTGACTACTCAAGAACTTGCAGCTATCTATGTACTATCTGAAGTCTGCCCAAAACTGGTGAATGACAAAGATCAACCAAAGTTTGAAGCGGGTTATGCAAAATTAGCTAAAGAATATATGCCGAATGAAAAGAACCCAGTAAATGCTTTACAGCAACTCAGCAAACAAAAAAGTTTTAAAGACGCTTTAAAAGAAGCGCAGTCTGATGCGAAGAAAGCTGGCGATAAGAAAAATGGTGCGATTTGCAAAGAATTGACTGCTTACAGCAAATAATACCAATTGGTTACAATACTTTTAAAATAAGCGCTTGCACCCCATAGCAGTCCGCCTAGCTTTGTCCTAAAATGCTAGGCTCTTTGTGCTTATACCTAAGTTATTGGAACCACCCAGAATGACCCGAAAAACCGCCCTTGCCGCATTACTACTTGCACCTAGTTTTTCATTCGCGGCAACTGTCCTTTCTGCACCACCTGAATTAAATAATAAATCTTATGTGCTGATGGACTATGAGACAGGGCAAATCCTTGCTTCTAAAAATGAAAACGAAAAATTAGCTCCTGCTTCAATGACAAAAATGATGACCAGTTACATCATTGAGCAAAAGTTATTAAGCGGTGAACTAACTGAAAATGAAAAAGTACGTATGAATGAGTCGGCTTGGTGTCGCGGCAGCAGCACTGAGTCATGTATGTACGTTCCGCTCAACGGTACTGCAACTGCATTAGAAATGTTACGTGGCATTATCATTCAGTCGGGTAATGACGCTTCTAAAGCTATGGCAGAACATATTGCTGGCAATGAAGGCACCTTTGCCCACATGATGAACCAAGAAGCGAAACGTATTGGCATGGTGAATACTCAATTCATCAATGCGACAGGTATGCCAGCTGAAGGTCATTTCTCGACTGCCAAAGATATGGCGACTCTTGCGCAACATATCATTCATGACAGTTCAAAATACTATCCGATCTACTCTGAAAAAGAATTTACGTTCAATGGCATTAAGCAAGGCAACCGTAATGCCCTGCTTTATACTGACCCAAGTGTAGATGGTTTAAAAACTGGTCATACTGAAGAAGCTGGCTACTGCTTAACGACTTCAGCTAAACGTGGTCCTTTACGTTTAATTTCAGTGATCTTTGGTGCGCCAAGCATGAACGAACGTGCATCTCAAACACGTGAAATTTTAGCTTGGGGTTATGCAAACTTTGAAACTGTAAAAGTTCAACCTGCTAAACAAGTGCTTGCAAAAGCAAAAGTTTGGTACGGTAAAGACAATGAAGTTCAAGTAGGTCTAGCTGAAAACTTTAACGTGACGATGCCTAAAGGCGAAGCGAACGCCATTAAAACTCAATTGGTTGTTCAACCTAAATTGACTGCTCCTTTAAAACAAGGTCAAGTGGTTGGTAAATACGTTGCAACGCTTAATGGCAAAGTCATTGCTGAAAAACCACTTGTCGCTCTACAAAATGTCGAAGAAGCTGGTTTCTTTGCAAAAATGATTGATCACATCAAACAATTCTTTAGTAACTTATTCTAAATTTGATGAAAACTCGATATTAAGACTAAAGTGAAAGCATCTAGATTTCGGTCTAGGTGCTTTTTTATTTTATACTGCCTAAAAACCTGTAGATGACTTTCCTATGAGCCAAAACATTCGCCCTTATTTAGACACAGCTCCACACATTGATGACTCTTGTTATATTGATGAAATGTCCGTTGTAATTGGCGATGTTGTATTGGCTGAAAATGTCTCGATATGGCCATTTGCTGTGATTCGTGGTGATGTAAACCACATTCGTATTGGTAAAAATTCTAATGTGCAAGATCACTCAATGTTGCATGTGAGTCATAAAAAAGCCGATAAGCCTGAAGGTTCTCCACTGATTATTGGTGAAGATGTGACGATTGGTCATCACGTGAAATTACACGGTTGTACCATTGGTAATCGTGTTTTAATCGGTATAGGTACGATTATTTTAGATGATGTAATTGTTGAAGATGATGTGATGATAGGCGCTGGTTCACTTGTTCCACCAAATAAGGTTTTGGAAAGTGGTTATTTATATGTCGGTAGTCCCGTTAAGAAAGTTCGACCACTGACGGATAAAGAAAAAGCGTTCTTGCCCTATTCAGCACAAAATTATGTGAAGGTGTCGAATAATTATCTTGATCAAAATAAATAATATACGCATTCGTTTTTAGTTTTAACAGTTCCAGCTTATGTCTAAATGCTTCATTGACAGACAAATTCAAATACAGAGTAACTCTTTAATGTTGATTAAACCTTATACTTTATTAATTACTAGAATATTTTTTGCAGGCGTAATTTTAACCTCTACAACTGCTTTTGCGAATTCAACGCAGTGTAAAGATGATTATGAAAAAATCATTGCCAAAGAAATTAAAGATATCGGCACAGCCTTGAATAAGGGTAATTATGCATTAATCACCGAAAAAACAGATTCATCTATTATCAATTATGCAGGTGGTAAAGATAAATATAATGCCATATTAGAACTTGCTGCAAACTCCTTTAAACAAAATAAAATATATGTCTCTCAAGTTGACACTCATCCTCCAAAACAAAGTTATATCATTGGTAGAAATGAGTTTTGTGCCGTACCTAAACAAGTCACGATTTCTATGAATGGTCGAAAAATGACAGGTGATCTTTCCTTCATGCTTGCAGTACGTCCAATTGAAAGTAAGGAGTGGAAATACATTGATGGTGCGGGTCTTCAAAAGAATCCTGATATGATTTACACGCTATTCCCTGATTTTCCTCGTGATAACAAGACTCCCTTCATTGAATAAAGATTTTAATATTTAACATGACTGCTTTTTAAAGCAAGTATTTTAAAAAGCTGTAATGTTAAATCTATAACAATTCGGTCAGTACTGGACAAAAATATAATTTAACTAAATAATTAAACAATACACTTTTATTTAACAATTTTTCTTACTATAAACAAAAGAAAATAAAACTGTATCATTCATATCATATGTAATTGACTCCACAGAATAATCCCAACCAAATGTTTCCAATAAAGATTTGCAAATAACATTCTTTACAGAATCTGGTTTTGCATACTCTTCTAACAAATATATTTTATCTTTTGGAAATGTATAATTATCCATCTGATATATTAATTTAATAGTTGCACCATCTCTGTATATATCTTTCCAAACTGTATATGCATTATTTTTCTTTGGCAGCGTTTGTTTAACGTCGAGAATTGCATCATCTACAAGCAACAAATTTTCATCAGCACCGCTTTTTGCCGTACAACTAACCATTAACATAACAAATATAAATAAACTTAATATTTTCATCTAATTCTCAAAATAATTTTCAGTGTGAAGATATGTACAATGGATTTATCTTACAAGATTCCTCCACGTTCTTCTTACTTCAATATTGAAACGCATCTCAAGGAAATTAAGAAAAAAATCAATCATAGCCACCGCTCCCTAAATTTTGTAGAATAGCGTTTTTACCCCATGGTGCTTTTCTATGACCGCTTGGACTGCTCACGTCACTGTTGCGACAGTCGTTGAAAAAGACGGAAAATTCCTATTTGTTGAAGAACATACAGAAGGTGTTACCCATACTGTATTTAATCAACCTGCAGGTCATGTCGAAGCTGGCGAAACCATTATTGAAGCAGCCATTCGAGAAACCATGGAAGAAACAGGTCACGATGTAGAAATCACGAACCTCCTAGGCATGTATACTTATACTCCTCCGATGTTCCCTGATCGTACTTATTTCCGTTTCTGTTTCTTAGCTAAAGACATTCAGCACCATGCCGATGCACAATTAGACACAGGTATTGTCGGTGCAGTATGGATGACGCTTGATGAACTCATTGAGTCTGCCCGTGCGCGCAGTCCATTAGTCATTAAGGCAGTGCAAGATGCTCTTTCAGGTCAAAAATTTCCTTTATCGCTCATTTACGAGCACCAAAATTCTCCCTTAATTTCAAATTTGGATGCTTAATCCTATGCAACAACGTGTCATCGTCGGTATGTCTGGTGGTGTAGATTCTTCTGTATCTGCAGCACTTTTACTTCAACAAGGTTATCAAGTTGAAGGTCTTTTCATGAAAAACTGGGAAGAAGATGACGGCACGGAATACTGTACGGCAATGGAAGATCTTGCCGATGCTCAAGCCGTTTGTGACAAAATTGGTATCAAACTTCATACTGCAAACTTTGCAATGGAATATTGGGACCGTGTCTTTGAGCATTTCTTAGAAGAATATGCCGCAGGTCGTACACCAAACCCAGATATTCTCTGCAATAAAGAAATTAAATTCCGTGCATTTCTAGACCATGCTGTGAACTTAGGAGCTGACTTTATTGCGACAGGCCACTATTGCCGTCGTGGTGAAACGCTAAAAAATTCACGTGGTGAAGAGTATGCCCCTCTACTACGTGGCCTAGACAACAATAAAGACCAAACCTATTTCCTACATGCAGTGCATGGTCGCGAAATTAACAAGACTTTATTCCCTGTAGGTGAAATTGAAAAACCACAAGTGCGTAAAATCGCTGAAGAATTAGGTCTAATCACCGCGAAGAAAAAAGATTCAACAGGAATCTGCTTTATTGGTGAACGTCGATTTAATGACTTCTTAAAGCAATATTTACCTGCTCAACCCGGAAAAATCGTCCTTGACACAGGTAAAGAGGTTGGTGAACATCACGGCTTAATGTACTATACGCTCGGCCAACGTGGTGGCATCGGTCTTGGTGGTCTAAAAGGTGCTGAAGAAGGCGCTTGGTTTGTACTGCATAAAGATATCGAAGGTAATCGCCTAGTCGTTGGTCAAGGTCATGAACATCCACTCATGCAAAGCACCATTTTATGGTCTGAAGCGATTGATTGGGTGGCTGGTGAACAAGAGATTCCTGAAACAGGCTTCCGCTGCACAGCGAAAACTCGTTATCGTCAGCCTGACCAAGACTGTACATTATTTAAAGACTCTACAGCGCCAAATGGTGTGCGTGTCGAGTTCGATGAGCCACAACGTGCTGTTACACCGGGTCAAAGTGTGGTGTTCTACACCGGTGAAGTTTGTTTAGGTGGCGGTGTGATTCATCATACCAATGCGCCTAAACCGGATTTTATTGTATAAGGATTGTTTCGGATGACAGAGTTACCGTTTCAACAGCCTCAGACTCTGAATACTCGCCAAAATCGTGCATTGGCGTTAGCTGCTGTATTTCAAGCAACACAGCTGACTCACATGACTGCATTGACTGGGCAACAGAGTATCGGGGAAAGCGGTAACTTTTATTTTGAACATCTCATTAAAGCCAGTTTAAATATCCGTCCCAAGTCGAATCAGTCTAGTCAGACGCTCGATTTTTTTAGTGGTTTGGCGGATATTTCACTGGGTTTAAAGACCTTAGAAAGTAGCATTACTCAACCCTTCAATACATCTCCCAAATCTAGACTTCCTAAACTTGCCAATACCAAGCTACCCATGACGTATGCGATGGCGTTATTGCAGTTAGAAAAGAAAGTGTATAGCAATCCGAAGTTCGTTGAAATTATTGAACAATCCCAACAAAAAATCCTAAGACAGCTTTCATTTTTCGATAATAATTATTTACATCCAAGTATCATTGCAAACCTTGCCCAAACCTATATTGAAACTGCGGGTTCGATCAATCCTCGCATTATGGTTCGAGGCAACGCTGAAGCATTTAAAGATACAGCACATACCAACCGCATTCGCGCGACATTATTCACAGGCTTACAAATGGCTCACTTGTGGCGTCAGCTCGGCGGTAGCTCGTGGGGTATGATTTTCAGCAAGCGTAAGCTGCTCCAAGATATTCAAGATCTTGCCCGTTTACAGTATCAGGTGGTTTAACTGATGCAGTACGGGCTTTTTGTTTTACGTTTAATTCCAAAATTTAAGGAATCGCTATGAACGCTTTAACCGCACTTTCTCCATTAGATGGACGTTACGCAAGCAAATGTGATGTTCTACGTCCTTTCCTCTCTGAGTTTGGTTTAATCCATGCTCGTGTGACTGTTGAAGTGCGTTGGTTACAAGCGCTTGCGAACCGTCCAGAAATCACAGAAGTTCCAGCATTCAGTGCTGAAACGAATGCTGCGCTTGATGCAATTGTTGCGAACTTCTCTGAAGACAATGCAAACCGCATTAAAGAAATTGAACGTACAACAAACCATGACGTAAAAGCAGTTGAGTACTTCTTAAAAGAGCAAATCGCACATATCGATGAGCTTAAAAATGCTGGAGAATTCATTCACTTTGCATGTACATCTGAAGACATCAACAACTTGTCTCATGCTTTAATGCTTAAAAATGGCCGTGAAGTTTTAGTTGCAGCAATGCAGCAAATCATCGATTCAATCGTTGCTTTGGCTGAACAACACGCTGAACAACCAATGTTGTCTCGTACACATGGTCAAACTGCAAGCCCAACAACTTTGGGTAAAGAAATGGCGAACGTGGCTTACCGCCTTGCACGTCAAATCAAGCAATTCAAACAAGTTGAACTTCTAGGTAAAATTAACGGTGCTGTAGGTAACTACAACGCTCATTACTCTGCTTACCCTGAAATTAACTGGCCTGCTCATTCTCAAGCTTTTGTAGAGTCTTTAGGTTTAACCTTCAACCCGTACACGACTCAGATTGAACCGCATGACTACATGGCGGAACTTTTTGATGCGCTACGTCGTTTCAACACAATCTTAATCGACTTTAACCGTGACGTTTGGGGATACATCTCACTTGGTTTCTTCAAACAACGTTTGAAAGAAGGCGAAGTTGGTTCTTCAACAATGCCACATAAAGTTAACCCAATTGACTTCGAAAACTCTGAAGGTAACTTGGGTATTGCGAATGCGGTATTGGCTCACCTTGGTGAAAAACTTCCTGTATCTCGTTGGCAGCGTGACTTAACTGACTCTACTGTTCTACGTAACATGGGCGTTGGTTTTGCACAAAGCTTGATCGCATTTGAAGCTTGCTCTAAAGGTATTGGTAAACTTGAATTGAATGCTCAACGTATTCTAGAAGACCTTGACCATGCGCAAGAAGTGCTTGCAGAACCAATTCAAACTGTGATGCGTCGTTATGCAGTTGAAAAACCTTACGAAAAACTTAAAGCCCTTACTCGTGGTCAAGCAATGACTCGCGACATGATGGTTGATTTCGTAAATGGTAATGAGCTTGAAGCTGTTCCTGCAGCTGACCGTGCGCGTCTTGCAGAAATGACACCTGCAACATATACAGGTAATGCATCAACTCAAGCAGCAAACATTAAAGATCTTATTTCTAAAATCTAATTTTAGATAGATCAAAAAAAACGAGGCTTCATGCCTCGTTTTTTATTTATAATACTTCTGCTCTCTTTGAGATGAGGAGCATGCTCCGCAAGGAGATAGAAAATTTAGACGCAATTTTATTCTGCAGGGCAATATTTCGCCCAATCATCTTTCATCCTTTGTAATTCACAGCCTGTTAAAACATCTGAATAATAAACATAATATGTGGTATCGGGATATTGAATCTTATGGCGAAACATCATGCCGCGCAAAGACACAGAGAGCTCTTCTGGAAAATCACCTGTTAAATTAAGTTCTTCAAACTCATAGTTAAAATAACAATTTTGAGTCGCAATAAATGCCTCAACAACGGCCATAGTTACTACCAAATACTTAAACATCGATATTCATCTGAGTTTAATACAATCTTTTTAAAAATACTTATCCCCAGCCGCAAACTAAAGACATTTGAAAAAATAATGCACAAATTCTAGCGCCGTCTAACTATCACTTTTCATCGCATTATGGCTATACTTGCCGCGAATTATAAACATTGCACACCGATAAAAAATTTGAGCTTTGCCTTTTCATGATTGATTTCAAATTAAAACTTAAGCACATCTTAGCTTTTGCGTTATTAACTCTTGCCATTGTGATCGCCAGTATCCAACCTTTAGAAATGGAAGCATATATCCTCCATCAAATCGGCACTGCGTTTATGCTGATTGTGCTGCTCGTTTTCCTCTATAAAATAGGGCTAAGTTTCACAACTGTTTGCCTGTATCTTGGCTTTTTATTGATTCATGTTATCGGTGCCCATTATTTATATTCTTATGTACCTTATTCTGAATGGACACAAGCTCTCTTCGGTTTCAACCTTGACCAAAGCATGGGATGGTCTCGGAATATGTATGATCGGCTTGTACATCTTGCCTATGGATTGCTGCTCTATCCGTTCTTTTATCGCATATTTCAAATCTGGCTACCGCAGTTAAAAGCCGGAACACTCTTTTTATTGGTCGTACAATTCGTCATGGCGACCAGTTTATTTTATGAATGGATCGAATGGCTGATTGCCATTGGCTTATCACCAGAAGAAGCTGAAAATTATAATGGGCAACAAGGTGATATTTGGGATGCACATAAAGATATGCTACTTGCAACACTTGGTGCGATGATCACTGGTGGTATTTGTTTAATGACATCAAATTTGTTGAATAACGCTAAACAAAAGCCTGAATATTTTTTATCTTAAATACTGATGTTACGCACCTAGAAGTAATTTCTCATTTTAAAAATGATTTTTAAGTCTATTCGACGGAGTCTTACATCTAGGAATTGAATAACGGGATTAGCCTTCGGCTGGAGGTACTTTTACGAAACGATGTTTCTCATTCGGCAAAATGAGAAGCGAAGCTTCGCAAGGAAACCATCTTGCGGAGCAATGCTCCTCACCGCAAAACTCGTTCGCTCGCGTCTACGTATTCAAAGTATCGCAAAAAAATTTTTGATTAGAAGCAGCCCTGTCTCAAACACTTGCGGATGACGTTACCGCGTATCGTTGTTTTATTTGAATCAAATTGCACTTCTGGTGTTACTGCGTAACATCAGTTAAATATTTAAGCAGTCCATTGAATTAAGATTGAATCTGACATTTGCGGATTCAATTTTCGGTCATAATACTGAAAGCACGCTTTTGCTCCCGCTGGCATTTTTTGTAGATCATCATCTATACGAAAATGCCGTGTATATTTTGTATGATTCACTAAAATTTCAACCCGCTCAAAAGGCTGTCTTTTATTTATATTTCCGCTACTCATATAACTCTGATAGGCCACAACAGTGCCGCAGGCTTCAGAGCGAACATCTACCTGTAGTGATGAACAATAAATATAGCCTGCCAACAGTGTTGCTGCTGGGCCAAACAGCGCAGCATACTGTTTCAGCACAGATTTTTTCACACTTTGAAAATGCAGCAAATATAGCCAAGGCCAAACCATTAGGCAAATGACACCACCTAAAATAAACAGAAAATTAGACATCATTATCATCAATATCTATGTACGCAACGCAATCTATCACAACAGCATCGTTTAGCATAAAAAAAGCTCACCGAAGTGAGCTTTAAATACTTTATAAGCATAAAGATTTTAAAATTTTAGATCTTTTAATTGAACGATATTTGCATTAGCTTTGCTCAATGATTCCATCACTTTTGACATGACAGCAGGAACCAATGAATCCGCAATTTGTGCTGCTTGTAAGCCTAACTTCTCACCCAGTGTTGGTTTTTTGCGGGTTTCAATCATATATACATCATGTTGTGGCATAAGACTTAATAGATATTCATCTGACGTTTGGAGTTTATCGACCAAATTGAGATCCATTGCATCTTGACCATACCAATGCTCACCTGTGGCAACTTTATCGACATTGAGCTGAGGACGGTATTTTTCAACAAAGTGTTTAAACAAGTTATGGGTTTGCTGTAACTCTTCTTCAAATTTGGCTTTACCTTCAGCAGTATTTTCACCAAACATAGTTACGGTACGTTTGAACTGACCCGCGGTATACAGTTCAAAATCGATATGTTTTTCTTTCAATAAACGGTTAAAGTTCGGCACTTGTGCAACTACACCAATCGAACCCACCACGGCAAATGGTGCTGAAACGATCTCATTTGCAATGCAGGCCATCATATAGCCACCGCTTGCAGCAACTTTATCCACGCAAATGGTTAAGTTAAATCCAGCATCACGTAAACGTACCAATTGTGCAGCGGCCAGACCATAGCCATGCACCATCCCGCCTGGACTTTCTAAACGTAAAACCACGCGGTCACGTCCTGCTTTTGCTGTCGCTAAGATCAGGGTAATTTCTTCACGTAGACTCGTTACCGCAGATGCAGCGGTATCACCATTAAAATCGATTACATAAATTTTTTGGTTATTCTTTTTACGTGCGCGCGCTTCTTTTGATAATTGTTGGCTTAGTTGCAGCAGCTCAAGTTTAGATGCAGTCGTTTGCGCAATTTTTTTTCGTTGTTCATTAATACGTGCATTTAAATGGCTTACACGAATTTCCGCAGGCAACTTGGGATTATGAAATAGCATAAAATTGAAACTCATTTAATTCATATTTATGTTGTATAACATGTGGGTTGCATCACAAAAATTCAATCTATTTTTTGAAAATAATTCTCATTGAGCCAAATTGAGCATTTTATTTTTATCAAGACTTTTTGACCTAATTATTGACTTCATAAAAAAAGAGCCTTTCGGCTCTATTTTTAAACAGTCTAGATTAACCAAAACGACCGGTAATATAGGCTTCTGTAAGCTGATGATCCGGTTGGGTAAAGACTTTTTCAGTGGAATTCACTTCAATTAAATCACCCAAATGGAAATATGCGGTACGGTCAGAAACACGCGCTGCTTGTTGCATCGAGTGTGTCACAATCGCAATGGTATATTGCGCTGAAAGTTCAGTGATGAGCTCTTCTACTTTTGCTGTTGCAATTGGATCGAGTGCTGAACAAGGTTCATCCATTAAAATCACTTCAGGACTGACAGCAATGGTTCGCGCAATACATAGACGTTGCTGCTGACCACCTGAAAGTCCTGTACCCGGTTGGTTCAAACGGTCTTTCACTTCATCCCAAAGGCCTGCTTTACGCAGACTATTTTCAACAATTTCTTCCATGTCGTATTTGTCACGTGCCAAACCATGCAATTTTGGACCATAAGCGACATTGTCAAAAATAGACTTTGGGAATGGGTTCGGCTTTTGGAAAACCATACCCACTTGGGCACGCAGTAACACCACATCGAGATTTGGATCATAGATATCTTGATTATCCATAAGCACTTGCCCTGTCACACGACAAGAATCAATCGTGTCATTCATACGGTTGAGCGTACGTAGGAAAGTTGACTTACCACAACCAGACGGACCAATAAAGGCAATCACTTCATTTTCATAAATGTTCAGATCTATGCCTTTGATCGCTTCAGATTCGCCATAGTACACATGCACATCATTGGTACTGATTTTCACATTGCTCGATTTCGCATCTTTTTTCGCGCTAGATTGCGTATCAAACTGTGACACAAACGCAGTATTGGTTTGTTTTTGGCTGCCCTGAGCAGAGGTAAATTGTGTTTGTTCTGGATTCACGGACTTATCCTGATCTAAGGAATTCTTTTCTGTTGTAACGACGCTATTCATATAATGCCCTCAATTACCAGCGTACTTCAAATTTCTTACGTAACCAGATGGCTAAACTGTTTAAGCCGATCATGAGAGCAAGAAGTACAATGATTGCTGCTGCGGTACGCCCTTCAAAGAAGTTACGTAGTTCGTTACCTTGCCAAAGGAAAATTTGTACAGGTAATGCAGTGGATTGATCTAAAGGAGTGGCTGGTACACTTGCCACAAAGGCACTCATACCAATCAATAATAATGGAGCAGTTTCTCCTAGGGCTTGCGCAACACCAATAATGGCACCGGTTAAGATACCTGGTAATGCCAGTGGCAAGACGTGGTGAAATACAGTTTGTAAACGTGATGCACCCAAACCTAAAGCGGCTTGGCGGATCGATGGAGGAACCGCTTTTAGTGAAGCACGTGTGGTAATAATGACCGTTGGTAGTGTCATCAAACTTAAGACTAAACCACCAACCACAGGAGCCGAAAGCGGCATATGCATCCAACCAATAAAGATCGCTGCACCAAGCAAACCAAAGACAATCGAAGGAACCGCTGCTAGGTTGTTAATGTTGACTTCGACAACATCGGTAATCCAGTTTTTAGGTGCAAACTCTTCTAAGTAAATTGCGGATGCTACACCAATTGGAATCGAAATAATGATCACGATCAGCATCATAAATAACGACCCCATAAACGCCCCAGCTAAACCTGAAGTTGCAGGTGAGCTACGAGAGTCTGGATTCTTAAATATTTCAGTATTAAACGAGTTAGTAATAACACCATCAGCTTTAAGTTTATCTGCAAGTTGGCGTACATCTGGGCTCAATTGTTGCTGTTCATCAGGCAAGCTGCGGTCAATATTACCAGCCAACCAGACATCGACATTGGCATCTGCAAGGATTTTCAAATCTTGCTTTTGGCCAATCAATGATGGATCTGCCATAACCATGTCTCGTAAGCGATAAGCTTCTGAACTGGTATATAAACTGTTGAGATCATCACGTTGAGAGGCAATCGCTGGATCTTTTGCTATGATGCCATTTACGATGAGCGCATCCCAATCCACCATGCCCATTTCAGTTTGCCAAGCAATAAAACGCTCTTGGAACTGTGCAGGAGATTCACCTTCTTTTTGAACCGGTTTCGCTCCTACATTGACAATGTTTGGATCAAAAAACACAGGCACCGTCATCGAGCTTTGCCAGAATGCTGGTAAGCCTTTGGCTAAAATACTGCCAAACAATAGCACGACGAACAATAAGCCAGTCACTACTGCACTAAAACCCAAGACACGGAAGGTATTTTCTTTACGGTGTCTTTTCGCCAATGAGTTTTCAATGATTTTCTTACGTTTTTCACGAAGCTCTGCGGCTGCGAGCGGATCAAAAGTTTGATCCATATTTGATGTATTCGTCGTACTCATTCGTATTGCTCACGGTATTTACGCACAATGTACAGTGCAACAATATTCAGACCTAAAGTAATCACAAACAGTGTTAAACCGAGTGCAAAAGCAACTAATGCTTGAGGACTCGCAAAGTCTGTATCACCTGTTAATTGGTTTACGATGGTAATAGTGACGGTAGACACCGCTTCGAGTGGGTTGATATGCAGTAAAGGACTGTTCCCTGCTGCAAGCACCACAATCATGGTTTCACCAATTGCACGAGATGCTGCCAATAAGAATGCACCGATGATGCCCGGCAATGCAGCTGGAATCACTACTTGGCGAATGGTTTCTGATTTTGTAGCACCCAAACCGAGTGAACCGTCACGAAGCGCGCGAGGGACTTGGGTAATGATGTCATCAGATAATGATGAAACAAATGGGATAATCATAATCCCCATCACAAAGCCTGCTGTTAAAGCACTGGTTGCATTAATATCGAGTCCGATATATGCGCCAAGTTGTTTTGCAAAGGGTCCAATAATCATTAAGGCAAATACACCATAAACAATCGTTGGAATACCTGCGAGAACTTCAATGGCCGGTTTTGCCCAAGCACGGAAACTTGGCTTTGCATATTCAGCCAAGTAAATAGCAATCATCAAACCAACAGGAACAGCAACCAATAGCGCAATACCACTCACCATGAGCGTACCCCACAATAAAGGTAATAAGCCGTAGCTGCCTTCTGCACTTCCCGAAGTACTAAAACCTGGGTTCCATTCAGTACCAAAGAAGAAATCGAGTGGATTAACAAAACTAAAGAAGCGCATTGCTTCACTAAACATCGACATTACGATGCCGACAGTGGTCAAAATCGCCATGCCTGAACATAGTGCCAATGCCACATTTAAAACTTTTTCAACTTGGTTTCGTGCACGATATTTTTCTGCAATGCGACGTTTAGCCATCACTAAACCAATCAATGCCGCACTTACTACAACTGCTAATTTCGCGAATGAACCAATGTTCTCAATTTTCTTTAACTGTTCTGCTGCTGCAAGTTCATATGCAGCTGGCGTATCACTTACTCCAAAACCAGAAGCAATCGCTTGAACGCGGTCAACCATTACGCTCGTGCTTGCAGGATCTAAACTTAAACGAATATTTTCAGGGACATTATTTAAAATAACGTGTTGAAAAACACTCGGTTCAACCAAGTTCCAAACAATCAAGATTAAAAAAGCGGGAATCCCACACCATAAAGCGACCAAAACACCATAGTAGCCCGGTCGTGAATGCAACATTGCTGAGTTATTGCCTTTACCTGCAAGTTTGCGACTTTTGGTCAGTCCAACTTGATAAGCGATTGCAATAATTGCGAGCAACACACCAATAAGTAGCAGATTCATGTAATCTCCACTGTTTTTTCAAAAGCCCTTCTTGAAAAAACTGTTTCTTTGCAAAAAGCCAATGGCAGGTCGACCCTGCCATTGGCTATTTCCATACTTTATTTAACAGCCTTACCCGCTTTGAAGTTTGCAAGTACCGCAGCACGTTCTTTGTCAGACATTGAAATTAAGCCTGCTTTTTCTAGCTTAGAACCTTTACCTGATACTTTTTTACTTAGGAAGAATTCTGTGAACTCTTTTAAGCCTTTAATTGATTTTAAGTGCTCACCCTTTACATAGAAGAACAATGGACGAGATACTGGGTATGAACCATTCAGAATTGTTTTCTCAGATGGCGCTACATTATTCACTGTTGCTACACGTAACTTGTCACGGTTTTGGTCATAGAAACCTAGACCGAATACACCTACAGCGTTAGGTGAAGTTTTTAAGCGTGCCAATGTCTCTGTATAGTCGCCTGCGATTTCAATCACACGACCATCTTTACGGAATGTTGAACATGCTTTTTTCTGAGCATCTTTATCTAATTTTGCGAAAGCTTCATAAGTTTCACAGCCAGCATCGACCATTTTTTCTTGGAACACTTCACGTGTACCATGGTTTGATGCAGGAATAACTAAAGTGATTGCTTCGTTTGGTAAAGTTGGGTCGATTTGATTCCAACGTGTGTATGGGTTTGCAACCAATTTACCTTTTGAAGGTAATTCAGCAGCAAGTGCAGCAAATACGTGCTGTGGGCGAAGTTTGAATGCCGCTTTTTTCGCATTTGAAGCAAATACGATACCGTCATATCCAACTTTAATTTCTAAGATTTGGTTAACGCCTGCTTTTTTACATGCAGCCAATTCAGTACCTTTAATTTTACGAGATGCGTTTGCAACATCAATTGTGTTATCACCAACGCCATTACAGAATTGTTTCAAACCACCTGAAGTACCACCAGAACCTACAACAGGTGCTTTAAATTGTGGGAATGTATTACCAAACTCTTCTGCAACAATACTTGCATAAGGCAGTACAGTTGAAGAACCAGCAATTTGGATCGTGTCACGAGCTGCATTTGCAGTTGTAGCGACTGTTGCCCCAGTAGTGAGTACCATAGCAAGTGCGATATGATTTAAGCGCATTCTCATCTCTCTTTATTGATGCATTTATTGGAGTACGCCACTTTCTAATAAAGTCTTGTACTTTTTCGATATACGCATTTTGATTTTAGAGTATGACAGTTAGGTTACATCTTTATGACGCTTTTATGATAATTGATGATTGCACATTGATTTAAATATAATTCTTTATTTTTCAACATGTAATGAAATTTATCAAAGTATTGGTCTTATTTATTTCTACTTTGATATTCGTAAGAATTCATGTCCTTGTCATATTTTGTCTTATTTTCTTTTTTCAAATTCCCCTCTTTTTCTGAATGATGCAGATTTGCATGTTCTATTTTTTATTTCCTCGTATTCCAATAATTGAAATTTCATTACATTTTTAGTTCGCTCAATATGCAAGTTTACATAAAAACAGAGCCTAAAATGACCAGTAAAGCCATTGCGACATTTAATCCGGACTTGCCTGTGCATATGACTTTTGAAGAACATGACTGGCACTTACTTGCAGAATTTTGGTATCCCATTGCACTCGCTCGAGACATTACAGAACAGCCTTATGGCACCATGCTTTTAGATATGCCGCTCGTCATTTATAAAATGGGAGAAGAACTGATTGTCGCTAAAGATGCCTGCCCTCACCGCGGCGTCCCACTCAGCTTAGGTAAAAATGATGGTCTAGGGGTAGTCTGCCGCTATCATGGCTTACGCTTTGGTGAACACGGTCATTGCAACCGCATCCCTGCACATCCTGAGCACAAAATTTCACCTCGCTTTAACTTACGTACTTATGCCGCTGTTGAGCGCTATGGACTGATATGGTGTTCGCTCACTGCCACTAAAGATGCTGCGCCAAACATTCCAGTCATGCCATATTGGGATGAAGCCGAGTTTCAGCAATTGGTGTGCCCAACGGTCGATTTTCAATGTTTTGCAGGCCGTCAGCTTGAAGGCTTTATTGATGTCGCGCATTTTGCTTGGGTACATCCTGATACCTTTGGCGACCCTGAAAATGTAGAAGTGCCTGACTATAAAACCACGGAAACAGCAACTGGCTTTAATGCAGACTATTGGAGCAGTGTTGGGCGCTACCCAATTGGATTAGAACAACGAGGACAAGATGGCTTTGAATGGCTACGGCATTTTGAGATTCATCTACCCTTTACTGCAACGCTCACCATACATTTTCCAAACGACAGCAAGCAAGTGATTATGAATGCGGCATCCCCCATGACTGCCCGCTCCACCCGTCTATTTGCTCCCATTTGCCGCAATTATGACAAAGACTTACCTGTCGAAGATGCTTATGACTTTAACCTGAAAATATTTGAAGAAGACCGTTTAGTCTCTGAATCGCAAAAGCCTGAATATTTACCCTTAGATTTAAGCATCGAAGCGCATTTCCCTGCGGACCGCAGTTCGAGTATGTACCGCAAACTGCTGCGTAAGAAAGGTTTTAGTCCATTATTTGCGGCATAACATCAATATCGTATTGCATTCACCTCACCCTAACCCTCTCCTACAAGGAGAGGGAAACTCCTTTACAAGCCTTCTATTGGTTATAAATATTAAGTGGTATCTCATTCATCAAATGATAAACATCAATGAATATCGCGACTGGCGACAGGGATGTCACTATAAGGTAATGGTCACATGGATGTACCTTTTCCCTGAGAAGGATTTTAGTTACTTTGATCCGTCAAAGTAAAAATCTGCCTACACAGTAAACTATCATCACTCAATGAAAAATTGTGGCCATGTAATAAATTAAGCGCCTTTTCATTTAAAACAAAAAAAAGGAGCTCAAATGAGCTCCTTCTTCTACAACTACAAAATGACAATTAGTCAATTGCAGGTGTATATGTACCGTCAGCGATTGGGCCTTTGATACGGTCAGCTTCTGCAAGCACCAGAGCAAGCAAATTCTTCACGTTGTCTAAAGTCGCTACTGGGCTTAAAGTCGTCATTTTCAAAGATTGAACCTGACCTACTTTAGTTACACCAATATTCGCTTCACCACGTGCAAACAATTCGTCTGCTACGTTTTGGTTCAATGTATCTAACAATTCAGCTGGGTAGCCTGCTGGCACTACACGGAACAATACCGATGCAAATTGCGGATCAACCAGCATTTCTAGACCGTCAGTTGCATTGATATAATCTGCAACATCACGTGTTAGACCTACACCATGGTCGATCATCGAACCATAAAGCTCTTCACCTAGCGCTTCAACCGTCATCCACAATTTCAACGCGTCAAAACGGCGAGTTGTTTGTAGTGACTTAGATACTAAGTTAGGAACGCCATGCTCTTCATCATAAGCAGAGTTTAAATACTCAGCTTCATAATGCATGAAACGATAGTTCGCTTCATCTTTAAGCAAGAACGCGCCACATGAAATCGTTTGGAAGTAATGCTTATGGAAATCAAGCGTTACCGAGTCAGACAGTTCAATACCGTCTAACATAGAACGATAGTCATTAGAAAGGATCAGTGCACCACCCCATGCTGCATCGATATGCATCCACGCGCCATATTTGTTGGTGATTTCACGAATTTCTTTCAATGGATCAATTGCGCCTGCATCGGTAGTACCTGCAGTTGCAACCACACATGCCACGATCTTACCTGTCGCTTGAAGGTGCGCCATGGTTTTCTCAAGCGCGTCCATATCCATGCGTGCGTTAGCATCTACAGGAACAGTCACGACAGATTGGAAGCCCATGCCCATCATCGCCATGTTCTTTTGCACAGAGAAGTGCGCATTTTCAGAACAGATCACTTTGACGTTACGCATAGCATCAGATGGTACGCCATCACGCTGAACAGACCATGGATTGCCGTTTTCGTCTTTCCAGTTTTTCGCGATGCACGCATCACGTGCAAGTAACACACCCATCAAGTTAGACTGTGTACCGCCAGAGGTGAATACACCTGCTTGACCTGCACCGTAGCCCACTTTTTGGCGAAGCCAATCAATCAATTGAACTTCCATCAATGAACCTGCAGGACTTTGATCCCATGAGTCCATAGATTGGTTAGTCGCATTGATCAGCACTTCAGCGATTTGGCTTGTTACCATTGTTGGGCAGTGTAAATGCGCTAAAGAATGTGGGTGATGTACTTTTAAGCTTTTGTTTAAGAACAGCTCAACCATACGGTCTAGTGATTTTTGTACACCCATACCTTCTTTAGAAGGATTGAATGCAATTGCACTACGAAGCTCTTTAATGCTACCGCCTGTGTACATTTTGTCATTTTGCAACCATGCAGATACAGCTTTTACAGCTGAATCCATTGCTGACTGATAGTCAGCAATGGATTGTGCATCATTGCAGAATAACGCTTTACGATGTTCTGCAAAATCAACCATTATTACGCGCCTCGAGTTGCAACAAGTGCTTCAGCAAGTGCTTTCTTGAAGCGAACGATCACTTCTTCACATTCAGCTTGATTGATGATCAATGGGCAAAGTAAACGAATGACTGTACCGTTACGACCACCTTTTTCTAACAACAATTTATTGTTGAAACATGCTGCTTGAATTGCTGCTGCCAATTGAGAATCACCCGGTAAAGAACCCATGTGATCTGCTTTTTGACGTTCATCAACAATTTCAACACCAATCATCAAACCACGGCCACGTACGTTACCGATACATGGGAATTCTACCGCTAATTTTTTAATTTCAGCTTGTAAGAAGTCACCACGCTCTTGTGCGTTTTGAGCCAAGTTTTGCTCTTTGATGGTTTTGATTGTTGCAAGACCAGTACCCATAGCAAGTTGGTTGCCACGGAATGTACCCGTGTGACCCGCTGGTTGCCATGCATCAAACTTACGTTTAATGCCCAATACTGCAAGTGGTAAGCTACCACCTACCGCTTTAGACATTACAATGACGTCTGGCTCAATACCTGCATGTTCAAAGGCAAACATTTTACCTGAACGTGCAAAGCCCGCTTGTACTTCATCAAGAATCAACACGATGTTGTGCTTTTCAGTCACTTCGCGGATTTTCTTTAACCATTTTACAGGTGCAGTCACTACACCGCCTTCGCCTTGGATTGCTTCCAAGATTACAGCTGCAGGTTTCGTTACACCGCTTTCTACGTCTTCAATGAAGTTTTCGAAATAATACGTTAATGCGTCTACACCCGCTTCACCACCTATGCCTAATGGGCAACGGTATTCATGCGGATACGGCATAAATTGAACACCCGGCATTAAGCCGTTCACAGCATTTTTAGCAGACAAGTTACCTGTCATTGCTAAAGAACCGTGAGTCATACCATGGTAGCCACCTGAGAAGCTGATTACTGAACTACGACCAGTGTATGTTTTTGCTAACTTAATTGCTGCTTCTGTACCATCTGCACCAGACGGACCACAGAACTGTAGACAATACTCTTCTTTACCACCAGGTAATTGCTCAAGTAGTGCTTCAGTAAAAGCATCTTTTAAAGGCGTTGTTAAATCCAAAGTATGCAATGGGAGGCCACTTGCAAGTGTGTCTTGGATACTTTGAATTACCGCAGGATGATTATGGCCTAATGCCAATGTTCCTGCCCCAGCTAAACAATCGAGGTACTCTGTACCTTCAACATCAGTAACCCAACAACCTAAAGCTTTTGCTATCGCAAGTGGAAGTTTACGCGGATAGCTACGAACATTGGATTCCATCTGGCTTTGGCGAGTCAAATAGTATTCGTTAGTAGAATTAGTGGCAGGGTTTACAGAAGAAACGCTCATATCGAATTACCATCTCTGATATGGGTTGAAAGAAATAAGTCGGGTGACTTGCGGTCCTTTGACTCGGTGCTTTATGAGTTTCTAGTTAGCTTTAAAAGCTCTTTGAGTATGGGCTAACTAGGAGGCGGATGATACAGACTTTTTCAAGAAAATAAATCACTTTTATGACCAAATAAAAAGATAATTTAGAGAAAAAACAGATCTATTCCATGGATATCTTGAATTATCATCTTACAGTGTGACAAAACAAAGAAAACCTTTTTATTTTATGCTTTTTTACAACTTATGAATGATTATTGTAATCATCAATTATTTAAACAACTAAGTACTGATTATTTAAATAAATAATTCATCAAGCACTACATTTATTTTTTTTGAAAGATTTACAATCCCACCACAGATTTTCCTTTAATCCATCACAATCCCCTTTTAAGATAACAGCATAAGCTAAATTAATCATTCTGAAAGAAGAATAGGTCATAACAATGCGTAAAATTATCTTATCCACTGTTTTATTAGCATCCGGTCTAGGTTTGGCAGCAGCAACTCAAGCAGCTGACCCACTCAATTACAACATCGTAAACATTCAAGCGGATGCCACTCGCCAAGTGTCGAATGACCAAATGCATGCCGTTTTATATATTGAAAAATCAAATAAACAACCGGCTGAACTTGCTACCCAAATCAACCAATTGATGACCCAAGCGGTGAACACAGCCCGTAAATACCCTGCGGTAAAAATCGAAACGGGGTCTCAAAGCACCTACCCGATTTATGACAATGACAGTCGTAAATTGAAAGAATGGCGTGGTCGTGCCGAAGTGCGTTTAGAAAGTACAGACTTTAAAGCAGCTAGCCAGTTGGTGAGCGAGTTACAACAAAATTTCCAAACTCAGTCCATCAGCTTTAGCGTGTCAGATGCACAGCGAAAAAAAGTAGAAAATGAACTGATGGTTGAAGCCTCTAAAAACTTCCAACAACGCGCGCAAACATTGTCACAAGCGTGGAATAAGTCAGGCTATAACTTGGTGAATATCAATTTAAATACCAGCAATTATGGTGGTCAGCCTGTACCACGTATGGCGATGATGAAAGCTGCAGCAGCTGATGCAATTCCAGAACAAGAAATGGCAGGTGGTGAATCTAAAATCACGGTCAGTGCAAATGGCTCTATCCAGTTCAAATAATTAAATTCATTTTAAAAAACCGTGCTTTAGCGCGGTTTTTTTAATTATAAAATCCACCTATTCTTTATTTAAATTAAAAAGTCTATTAGCTTAGTCAAATTCATAGTTTTAAATGATAATCATCCTTATTTAAATTTATCACACTCAAGATTATGATACGCGCACTCTCTCCATTACTCACACTTTTATGTATAGTTCAAGCAAAAAATCTTCAAAGCTTCAAAACTTCCCTTTATTACCGCTGAGTATTGCCGTAGGTATAAGCATGGTTGCCACTATGGCTTCTGCTGCTGAAAATACAGATACCGCGCAAGCTAATGTTTTACCGACCATCACCATTGAAACTCAAGGTAACTGGCTGGAAAACGCCAATGAAAAAAGGTGCAAAAGCATGCCGGTGCGCGGACCATTATTGACCGTAAACGCTTAAACGAAAGCGCAGCAACATCTCTAAAAGATGCGTTACGCCAAGTTCCTGGTGTTCAGGTTCAAGAAAATAATGGTACTGGCGGCAGCGATGTTTCATTAAATATCGGTGTTCGAGGATTAACCTCTCGTCTTTCCCCCCGTTCAACCGTGTTGATCGATGGCATACCGATGTCATTTGCACCTTATGGACAACCACAGCTTTCTATGGCACCGGTCTCTTTAGGAAATATAGAATCTGTTGATGTAGTCCGTGGAACAGGTTCTGTCCGTTTTGGGCCACAAAATGTCGGTGGTATTATCAATTTTGCCACACGTAGCATTCCTGAATCATTTAAAGGAACTGTAGCTTTAAACTCTGAATATGCAACAGGTACAGATCAGGTAAAATTAAGTCCTAGTCTGTTCGTTGGTGGAACATTAGATAATGGTTTAGGCTTAGCCCTGCTTTATTCAGGTACTAAAGGCAATGGTTATCGTGAAGCGAACAATAAAAATGACATTGATGATGTCATGTTAAAAACCGCTTATGACATCACTGATCAGGATAAAATCGCGTTAAATTTACATCACTACGATGGTACAGGTGAAATGCCTGAAGGTTTAAGCACTGCTGAATTCGAAGCAAATCCATATCAAACGTCGCATTATCGTGATTTTTTCACTGGCCGTCGTTCAGATGTATCGCTGCGTTATACACATAAAGAGACACGAACAACTTTGAACTTTTAAGTTATTACATCGATTCATTCCGTACCAGCAATCTTGAATCCACCTTAACCAATGGCAATCATCGCTTAGATACTTCACCGCGTGATTATAAAGTCTTTGCCATTGAGCCACGTTATTCTCGTAGCTATAGCTTAGGTAGCACGCTGAATGAAGTGACTGTAGGCTACCGTTATATGGATGAAGAAAGCACCGAGTTCGCAGGCCGTACTGAATACGCTGCAGATGCTGAACCCGGTCAGTTTATAGCACGTACCCGCAGTGCGGGTGGCACCAAAGCACACGCAGCTTATATTGATAACCGTATAGAACTAGGTAAATGGAATATTACACCTGGCGTTCGTTTTGAATTGATTGATACGCAAAACAGTTTTAGTGCCTATAAAAATGGCGTATTACAAAATACTGTTCATCCATCGATCCAATCAGATGAATTTTTGCCAAGTTTAGCTGTCCTGTATAAAGCAACAGACCATTGGAATTTCTTTGCCAATGCCGGTGTCTCTTTTGGTCCACAGCAATATAACCAGTTAGCAACAACACAAGGCACTACAGCGGTCACCACCTTAGATGGCTTACATCCTGAAAAGTCTAATAACTTTGAAATTGGTACCAAATATTTAGGCAATGGTTTGAGCGCTGAATTGACTGCGTTTTATCTAGATTTTGACAAAGAACTGATTTTAGAACACGATGCTGCAAACAATGGCATATGGACTGATCTTGGTGCTACAAGTCATAAAGGGATCGAAACCGGTTTTAGCTATGACTTTGGACATTTAGCTGACAGTCTCGAAGGCTTGAAAGCCTATGGTAATTACACCTATACCAAAGCGGTTGCTGAAGCAGGTAACTTTAAAGGTAAAGATTTGCCCTTCTATTCACAAAATGTCGCAAACTTTGGCTTAGGTTATAAATATGATGCTTGGTCCATCAATGCCGACATGTATGCACAATCTAAACAACGTGCCCCAGGTAACCAGGATTCGGGGATCTACCAAACAGAAGAAACGGCAAATGGTAAACTAGGCGATATTCCAGGCTATTCAACTTTTGCTGTGCGTACAGGCTATGACTTTGGCGGTTCGTTACAAGGAGTTAAAGTTGCTGCTGGTATTAAGAACGTCTTTGATAAACAGTATTTCACCCGTTCATCAGATGCAACAGGTGGTAAATATATTGGTCAGCCACGTACCTTCTTCTTACAAACTTCATTCGACTTTTAAACTAGTCTAAATATAAAAATCCCACCGAGTGTGGGATTTTTATTGAATAATACATATGGACATCCATATATTCATATGTAAAGATATATGCAAATCCATATGTACAGATAAGCATGGAACAGACTGAATTTTTCAAATTACTTGCAGATGAGACTCGTCTGAACATCATCATGCTGTTGGCATGTAAAGGTGAACTCTGCGTCTGCGAACTCACTGAGTCCCTTGAATTAAGCCAACCCAAAATTTCACGTCATTTGGCATTACTGCGTTCATCAGGTGTGCTGAGTGATCAACGTAAAGGTCAATGGGTCTATTACTCCATTCACCCTGCACTGCCTACTTGGTGTACACAAATACTTGATGTCATGCGTCACCAAGAACGATTTAAAGACCTTGATTTAAATTCCCCAAAAAACACGACAACATTGTGTGAAACGCTATGAATTTTTTATTTCTATGTACTGGCAATAGCTGCCGCAGCATTTTATCCGAAGTACTTTTTAACCAGCGTGCCCCTGAAGGTTTCCGTGCCTATAGCGCAGGAAGCAAACCTTCAGGACAAATCCACCCGTTTACCTTAAAAACCCTACGCAACCTCAATCTACCGACTGAGGGCTTGTCGAGTAAATCCATTGCAGCATGTGAACAATACCAACCCGATGTGGTAATTACTGTCTGTGGTTCTGCCGCTCAAGAAGCTTGCCCAATTTACTTAGGCTCTGCCATCAAAGCCCACTGGGGCTTAGAAGATCCTTCCCATTTAGAGCTTGCAGATGACATCAAACTTGCAGCATTTCTTGATACCGTGGCGCATATTAACCGCCGTTTAGATGCTTTATTTGCGCTCGATTTTACGCAATTAAGTCGCGAAGAACTCAACCAAGAAATCCAAAATATTTCAGAGATCCAATAATGGCTGCTGCAAAACTGTCATTTCTAGACCGCAATCTAACGCTATGGATTTTTATCGCAATGGGGCTAGGCATTGCGATTGGCGTGTATATTCCAAGTGCTTCAAGGGCTTTAAATCAACTCAATATCGGTGATGTCAATATTGCGATTGCCATTGGTTTAATCCTGATGATGTATCCGCCTTTGGCTAAAGTGGATTACAAAGCCCTGCCTGAAGTGTTTAAAGATAAACGTACCTTGTACCTATCACTGGTTCAAAATTGGTTAATTGCGCCTTGCCTGATGTTTATTTTGGCGATCGTTTTTTTACAACACTACCCTGAATACATGACCGGTTTGATTCTGATTGGTTTAGCACGTTGTATTGCGATGGTTCTGGTTTGGAATGATTTAGCTTGCGGGGATAACCAATACGTTGCGGCTTTAGTGGCCTTTAACAGTATTTTCCAAATTGCATTTTTTAGTACCTACGCATGGTTCTTTTTGAGTTTTTTACCGCCTTATTTTGGTATAGAAGCACAAGTGATCCAAGTCAGCTTTTGGACCATCACACATGCAGTATTGGTGTATCTAGGCATTCCCTTCCTGCTCGGTTTCCTAACGCGTGCCATATTGGTAAAACAAAAAGGTCTGGATTGGTATAAAAATCAATTTATACCCAAAATCAGCCCCATCAGTTTAATGGCATTACTCTTTACCATTGTGGTGATGTTTAGCCTCAAAGGTGCAGATGTCTTGAGCCTTCCAATGGATGTACTGCGTATTGGCATTCCCCTCACGATCTACTTTGTGGTGATGTTTTTCATTAGCTTTTTGATGAGCAAATGGATGGGTAATAATTACGCCAAAACCACTGCCATATCCTTTACCGCAGCGGGTAATAATTTTGAACTTGCCCTCGCTGTTGCCATCGCCACCTTTGGCATTGCATCTCCGATTGCATTTACCACGATTATTGGCCCATTGGTTGAAGTGCCTGTGCTTATTGCATTAGTGAGTGTATCGCTCTGGCTAAAACGCAAATGGTATAAAGAGAACTAAAATGAAGCTCCCCAATATTCAACTAGATTTACTTGAAACACCGCGTTTTGAACAAGTTCAAGCTAAAGCACTTGAACATCCGCCACGCATCCTGCTGCTCTATGGCTCTAACCGTGAACGCTCATTTAGCCGCTTAACGGTATTGGAGGCGGGTCGAATCCTTGAACATTTTGGTGCAGAAGTCAAAATCTTTCATCCTAAAGGTCTTCCTCTGCCTGAAGATGCTGAAACCTCCCATCCTAAAGTTCAGGAATTACATGATTTGCTTGCATGGTCTGAAGGCATGGTTTGGTGTTCGCCAGAACGACATGGTGCGATGAGTTCTATCTTGAAAGCACAAATTGATTGGATTCCGTTAGCCGCTGGTGCCATTCGTGCTACTCAAGGTAAAACGCTAGCGTTAATGCAAGTCAGTGGCGGTTCGCAATCTTTCAATGCTGTTAACCAAATGCGCATCCTTGGGCGTTGGATGCGGATGATCACAATTCCAAATCAATCTTCCGTTGCAAAAGCATTTTTAGAATTTGATGAAAATGACTGCATGAAACCTTCCTCCTATTACACTCGGATTGTCGATGTGATGGAGGAATTATATAAATTTACCCTACTCACACGTGGTCAATCTGCCTACCTCACAGATCGCTATTCTGAACGAGTTGAAAGTGCGGAAGAACTCTCTAAACGAGTTAATCAAAAGAACCTTTAATGAAAAACTCCTGCATCTGTGCAGGAGTTTTGGTCTAAAATATCCATCCGTTTCAACTTAAACTAATAATTTATAAAATAATGTCGTTGAATCTAATGTACCCGTATGGCTCAATGCAAATTGCGGAATGATCCCAGCTTTTATAAAGTTAAATTTTTCATATAGCTTTTCATAGACATCGCCTGTACGCGTATCAAGTACAAGTAATTTCAAGTTCAAGTGTTTTGCTTTATCTTCTGCAAGTGTGAATAGTTGGTGAGCAATGCCTTGCTGACGTACCTTTGGATGCACCATAAGTTTTTCAATCTCAGCACGATGCAGTGCATTGGCTTTGGTGGCACGAACCAATTGTACTGTGCCCACAATTTCACCGCTTTGTAGCGCCGCCCACAAAAAGGTTTTATGCTTTTGAATATCCTTTGTCACAGCAGACAAATATTCATCATAGTGCGACTTAGATTCTTCTGCCAAAAAACCCAGTGATGCACCATCTTGCACACATTGTGCCAATAATTCGCACAGTTGAGCCTGCTCATCTTTTAGATCTTGAAGGTTTAAATATTGAATTTCGCTCATATTCTTCTCGTCTTATTACTATTTTTATCGTTATATTCAAATGACATGCCATAAAAAATCCCGCTCGGAAGCGGGATTTTGATCTTTCAATTTAGTAAATTGACATATGATTGCGATGGATCATTTCAAGTGATCGGGCTTCCCCTAAAACTTGATGAACTTTATCTGAGGCCAAACCTTTAACGATTTCTGCCGAACGTGAACTGAAGTTTACACGACCTACGGCAACACGATGACCTTGTGTATCGACACATTCCACCACATCACCACGTTCAAAATGCCCTTCAACCGCTTTCACGCCTACAGGTAATAAACTGCGGTGATTATCACGAATGGCTTTGACTGCGCCATCATCAATCACTAAACGACCAGCTGTTTGTAAATGTGCAGCTAACCATTGTTGATGGGCTGTGACACGGTCATTATCCGTAATGAATAAGGTACCGAGTAATTCACCGGCCATCACACGTGAAAGTACATTGTCGCTATCGCCGCTCGCAATGACTGTTGGACAACCTGACTTGGCTGCCAAACGTGCCGCACGAACTTTGGTCAACATACCGCCACGACCGAATTTACCGCCGCCGCCAGCCATATCGAATAATGATTCATCCATTGCACGTACTGTATGGAACAGTTTTGCATCTGGATTCGAACGAGGGTCAGAGTCGAACATACCTTCTTGGTCAGTTAGAATCACCAAGAGGTCTGCATGAACCTGTCCAGCCACCATCGCAGCTAAAGTATCGTTATCGCCAAAGCGGATTTCGTCAGTCGACACTGTGTCATTTTCATTGATCACAGGAATCACACGCCAATCGATCAAATGCTGCAAAGCATCACATGAGTTTAAATAGCGACGACGGTCTGCCAAGTCATCATGCGTTAACAGCACTTGTGCTGTACGAATCGAACGTTGTTCTAATACGCTAGACCAAGTATGAATTAAGCCCATCTGACCAATGGCAGCACAAGCCTGTAGACTGGGTAGATCTGTGGGTCGGTTGTCCAAATTCATACGAACCATCCCTTCAGCCACAGCACCGGAAGACACAAGAATGATCTCGTGTCCTGCATTGTGTAGTTCTGCAATTTGTCCCGCCCAATGCGAGATTGCATCCAGATCTAACCCTTTTCCGTTTGCTGTGAGTAGTGATGATCCGATTTTAACAACGATACGTTTACAACCCTTGAGCTGACGTTGCCCATCTACCACTTCTATCATCTTGTCCTCAGACTTGTTTGCTTTGACACTTATTCAGCAATTAACGTACGTAGTACGATTCTGCCTCATCATCACCGTCTTCAAATTCATCATCAAAGTCTTCACCTTGACCTGCCAGACGTTGTTGACGACGCATTTCACGATATGCTTCTTTCGCCGCAAGCGTTTGCTCACGTGTTTCAGCTTCAAGCTGATCACGGAATGCTTTAACTTCTGCAGCATATTCAGGATCTTCAGTTTCGCGTTCGCGCTGCTCTTCAATTTGATCCATCAGGTAATACACAACGTCTTTAGTACCTTCAAACGTTAAACCTGAAGTTTTGAATACAGGGCCTTTCCACTGCAACTCTTCGAGAATGTGATCACACCATTCATCACGCGTTTCAGCCGCCAATTGGTCTACTTTATTGAGTACCAATACAACAGGTAATTTTGAAAGTGTTGGGGAGAATTTTTTCAACTCTTCCAAAATTGCTTTTGCATTGTACGCAGGGTCAGAACCATCAATCGGTTGAACATCTACGATGTGCAATAAAATACGTGTACGCGCCAAGTGTTTCAGGAATCGAATACCTAGACCAGCACCTTCTGCAGCCCCTTCGATTAGACCCGGAATATCCGCCATTACAAATGAACGGTGACTATCGGCATCAACCACACCTAGATTTGGCACCATAGTGGTAAATGGATAATCTGCAACTTTTGGTTTTGCTGCTGAAACTGCACGGATAAAGGTTGATTTACCCGCATTTGGCATACCCAACAAACCAACGTCTGCGAGTACTTTTAATTCAAGACGAATTTCACGATATTCGCCTTTTGAGCCGTGTGTACATTTACGTGGAGAACGGTTGGTTGAAGATTTGAAGTGAGTATTACCCAAACCACCTTCACCACCTGCTGCCACTAACACACGCTGACCGTCAGCCACTAAGTCGCCGATGATATCGCCAGATTCTGTATCTACAATTGTTGTGCCCACTGGAACGAGCAATACGGTATCTTCACCGCCACGGCCTGAGCAGTTCGCTCCACGACCATTTTTAGCACGTTCTGCACGGAATTTACGTGTATAACGATAATCTACTAGGGTACTTGTGTCGTTGTCGGCTTGAACGTATACGTTACCGCCATCACCACCATCACCACCATCTGGACCACCAAATGGTACGAATTTTTCACGGCGAAAACTGGCTACGCCATTGCCACCGTCGCCAGCCTCTACGGTAATGACTGCTTCATCAACAAAGCGCATATTTGCCAATCCTCTAAAAACTTTAAAACCGCTTATTCTGCCATATTTTAAAGAATTTCTCGAACAATATTATTCAGCAATACTATAAATTTCATTCATCTTGGTGCTGATGCAAATTTTTAGGAAAATCCGCACATCGCTCGAAAATCTTTGGCGCACCATCAAAATACCGTTGATAAATGGCAAACGAATTTCACTCCCCATTTCTGAAAGCTATTTACGTGCATTTTCCTTGGCTTCAATAATTTCAGGCAAGGTTCGTTCAACCCAACCAATCAGATACATTAACTTTTCTGCAGCCTGTGAGCCCATTAAAGTCAGTTGATATTCAACTTTGGGTGGCACAACTGGATAGACTGTCCGTAAGATAAAACCATCTTGCTCGAGCATTTTCAGCGTTTGAGCCAGCATCTTTTCGCTCACCCCTTCGATCCGCTGCTTAAGTTCACTAAAACGGTGTACCCCTTCAGTCAAACAACGCAAAACTAATACTGACCATTTATTGGTGAGATGTTCCAATATTTCTCGAGAAGGACAGTCCGTGGATAAAACTTGACCTAATAACTTACTTGTAGCGTATGTATTCATTAAATCTTTCCTTAAAGTCACTAACTTACTTTTTGGTACGTACTTACATTTAGTAAGTTAACAGATTAAGATTCAACCATCAAGATCATTTATTCAACAATCAGAGGGTTTAAATATGAAAATCGCAATTACAGGTGCAACAGGTCAACTAGGCCAATTGGTCCTTCAATTCTTATTGAAAGAAACCGCGGCCGAAAACATCATCGCTTTAGTTCGCTCACCAGAAAAAGCAGCATCTCTACAAGCTCAAGGCATCGAACTTCGTCATTTTGACTATGATCAACCAGATACACTTGTTCCTGCACTACAAGGTGTCGATAAATTATTACTTATTTCCGCCAATGAAATTGGTCGGCGTACTCCACAACACAAAGCCGTAATTGATGCTGCAGTAGAAGCAAAGGTTCTATATATAGCTTATACCAGCCTGTTACGTGCAGATACGTCACCATTGGGTTTATCTCAAGAACATCGTGAAACAGAAAGCCTGATTCAAGCTAGTGGTTTAACCTATACCTTCTTACGAAATAACTGGTATGTCGAAAACTATCTTGCCGCTGTAGGGCATGTGGTTGAAACAGGTACCTTATTTGGTGCAGCAAAGGATGGAAAAATTAATGCAGCGACACGTGCTGACTATGCTGAAGCTGCTGCAAAAGTACTTACAAGCGCTGGCCATGAGAATAAAACCTATGAACTTGCAAGCTCAGTCAGTTTTACTTTGGCACAGCTTGCTGAAACCCTACAGCAAGTTTCAGGTCAAAATGTTCACTATCAAAATTTAACTGCAGAAGACTACACGCAAGGTTTATTACAAGCTGGCTTACCTGCTGGTCTTGTAGATGTGATCGTCGATGCCGATATCAATAGCATTGACGGTGCGATGCAAAGTGATCGCAAGGACTTGGAACAGCTACTCGGCCACCCAACCACTACTCTACACAGTGCTGTTGAAGCTGCTTTAAAATAAGATCGAACCATAAGAATGCCCGAATTGATTCGGGCTTTTTTGATTTGAATTTCGCTTAGGGATGTACATTTTTTATCGGCAAATCCATGTTCAACTCTAAATTTGCCTTGGTATTACGCTCTGCGTTGTACATCGTGGCATTAAAGGTTGCAATTTTTCGCATGGTCATCGGGTCATTAAGTTTTAGTTGTGGTGCAAACTGATGTACCACATGCAAATCAACTTTTTCATTAAACTCAAAATACACAGAACCATTAAAATTAATTCGAATAGGAATGTTATAGGTTCTTTTCAGATGAAAAGGCACATCTAACTTAACAGGAATGTCCATTTTTAACGGAAATTTCGGCACGAGTTTATTTTTAATCACCAAATCTGTGGTCGCCTCAAGCGGCATCGTCTGGTTAATTTGAATATTGGTGGAATAATTAATATCCACTGAGATCGGAACCTCTACACTAAACTGCAAATCTGCCAGATATTTTCCCTTTAAGGGTAATTGCAGCTTCCGATCTAAAGCAATCTGCGTATCCAGAGTCCCAATAGACTGCGTTTGCAAATAATTACCAACGGAAATTTTGGTGGGTAGTGAATGCGACAATTGAATATCAGCATTTTTTGCACGTACTTGCATCGACGCATAAATATTTAAATACAACCAAAATAGTACCGCAACCAATAACGCAACTGCGATAAAACTCAAAATGATGCGCTTCGCCGATTGAAATATCCACATGGCTTACTCCTGAGCTTTCGCTTCAGTTTTGGCATGCTCTCTGTTGAGTCGCATTGTTTTTAGTGGAATTACCAATTCACCCTTTTTAATTTGAACCGGCAACGTATTTTGCACATCCACTGTCGCTTTTAATGCCGTTTTAATTGGAACATTTAAATTACCTTCAATAGGAATGTTGGTTTTTAAATTTGCATTCAGTGGAATATGTAGGTTTTCTTTCAGCACTGTTTTGACTGGTGCATCAAACTTTAAATGTACTTTTTGCTCCAAAGGCACATTCATATTCACTGGAATATCCAATTGAATTGGGATATCACCTTTGAGTGGTAAAGTCACATCTTGCCCCATGACTTTAACTTTTACTTTGGTATTCACAGGAAGGTTTTGATTCACTTTCAAAGTTTCACGTACTGGAATCGTGGTCTTGATCGGGACTTGATTATCAAAATACACCCGTGGTGTCAGCGTTTGAGTTAAGGGAATATTTAAATTTTCATGTATCGGAATTTCAGCATTCACCCGCCCTGTCACGTCCACATCCAAGGCATTATGAATTTTGACTTCGGCTTGTAACGGCTCTTGCAGGTCAATATTGACGTTCTGATTTTCTAGCGGGATATAAATATTAAAGTGCTTAAACACCCAAATGGCGATAAGTACACCACAGAGCGCAGCAAACACAATAAATGCCAATCCACTGAGCATGTGCTTTGCTTGCAAACTAAATTCCTTTTGCTTTTTATTTTTTACAGTCTCATTTTGAACACATTATACAAACCAGTTTGCAATTTTTTTGTATTTAATTCTTTAATAATTTCATTAACTTAAAACTTGAACATTTTAGTCAGCTTTTCATTATAAACGACTCACACTCATCTAACAGTGGCAGAAAAAACAAGAACTTTTGATGCTTATGATCAATCCATTCGTCATCTATGCCTTAAGTTTTTAACCCATACTCTTTAGATAAAAAAAGAGCCTCAAATGAGGCCCTTTTTTTACAGCGTGAACTAATTAAGCATTAGTTTCAGCAGGAACTTTTGGATAGCTTACGCCGCCCATTTGCTCAGCAATACGCAATACTTGGCAGCTATAACCCACTTCGTTATCGTACCAAACATAAGCAGTTAAACGGTTACCAGAAGCGATTGTCGCTTGAGCGTCAAACACACCAGCAGTACGTGAACCGATAAAGTCAGACGATACAACTTCAGTTGAGTTTGTATAACCGATTTGACCTTGAAGGTTAGAGTTGATTGAAATTTGGCGAATGTATTCATTCACTTCTTCACGGTCAACATCTTGACCCAAAGTAAGGTTCAAAATTGCAAGCGATACGTTTGGAGTAGGTACACGTACTGAGTTACCAGTCAATTTACCTTGAAGAGCAGGAAGCGCTTTAGCAACAGCTTTAGCAGCACCTGTTTCAGTAATAACCATGTTCAATGTTGCAGCACGGCCACGACGGTCAGCTTTATGGTAGTTGTCGATTAAGTTCTGGTCATTCGTGAACGAGTGAACTGTCTCAACGTGACCATTGATCACTGTGTACTTGTCGTTTAACACTTTAAGTGTTGGTGTGATCGCGTTTGTTGTACAGCTTGCAGCAGAGATGATTGTATCTTCATCAAGGATGTCAGCTTGGTTCACACCGTATACAACGTTCTTCATGTCACCTTTACCAGGTGCAGTTAGAATTACACGTGCAGCGCCAGCGCATTTAAGGTGCTGTGCAAGACCTTCAGAATCACGCCATTTACCTGTGTTATCGATTACAAGTGCATTGTTAATACCGTAAGCAGTGTAATCAACTTCAGATGGGTTAGACGCATAGATCACTTTGATGAAGTTACCGTTAGCAATGATTGCTTCGTTTTCTTCATCAACAGAAATTGTACCTGCGAATGGACCATGAATAGAGTCACGACGTAACAAAGACGCACGTTTTTCTAAGTCACCGTCAGATGATTTACGAACAACGATTGCTTTAAGGTTAAGACCACGGCCTAAACCAGATTGGCTGATCATCAAACGTGCAAGGATACGACCAATACGACCGAAACCGTAAAGTACAACATCACGGTTTTCAACGTTAGTTGCATTGCCTTCAAGTGATTTCACAGCGTCAGCAACGAATGCGTCAACATCACCGCCTTTTTCTTTGAACTCAACAGCAAGTTTGCCAAGATCAATTTCAGCAGTACCGATGTTTTCGATTTTTGCCAAAGCTTCAAGAATTGGGAAAGTGTTCACAACTGAAAGTTCAACGTCAAGTACGCGAGTACGACGATGCGCTTTAAGAATTTGGATAACCGAACGGTTAATTAAAGAACGACCGTATACTGTAGCTACGATGTTTTTTTCACGATATAACTGACCCACTAGGGCAATCATACGTTCCGCGATTTCTTCACGGTTTTTCCAGCGACCTTGGTGCTCTGCATGTAGGGCAACGATAGTGTCTTTGCTCACAGATACGTCCTCTAATTAATTGTAAATCTAAGCATAAATTTCAAAACCCCACAATTGTAATGGAAAACTGAAAATTAATGAATCTAAAAGCAGATTTCGACAAGGTTATTTTGTTATATATTCACTATCAATTTTCAAAATAATCATGATTAGTATTATGATTTTATAGCCGAAAGTTGAAAAACCGGCTTTTTCGCAGATTTTTGTCACAAAATTTCAAATGTAGTTTTATCAACCAGATCTCAGCACATTTAGCTCAAAGATGAACGAATATTTATATTTTTCAAATTGTGCTGTTTTTTTATTTTGCTCAATTTATAGTATTTTTACTGATGTTAAGCTCGTAATAATAATTTCACATTTTTAAATGATTTTTAAAACTATTCGACGGAGTCTTACATCTGAGGTTTGAATCAAGGGTTTAGCCTTCAGCTGGAGGTACTCTTACGAAACGTTGTTTCTCATTTGGCAAAATGAGAAGCATGCTTCATAAGGAAACCATCTTGCGGAGCAATGCTCCTCACCGCAAAACTCGTTCACTACCGTCAATTTATTCAAAGTATCGCAAAAACATTTTTTATTAGAAGTAACCTTGTCTCAGACAATTGCGGATGACATTACCGCGTATCGTTCTTTTATTTGAATCAAATTACGCCTCTAATGTTACTGCCTAACATTAGTTTTAAAGTCAGATCAATATTTAAAATTCTGTTAATTTTTCAGATTCTCAGCAAACTTTTCCAGATTAAAATCAAAGAAATTTGCACTCAGCTCTAATATTTTCGGAAGTGCATTTAAACTATTCTCTCCAGCACTAATCGCAAAATATCTCTGATCACTAAAAGATCGCACGTTTAAGGCATTTTCACATGGCTCAAAATCGAGATTGACGAGCTGTGACGCATGTTCCTTCAGCAACATTAAAACCTGCATATAAGTTTGTCGTTTTTTTTGCTGCTGCGCTTTTAAAGCATCGGCTTCAAGGCTTTCATAATCCCCTGTTTTCGTCATGCGTTTGGAAAATCCAACATGCGCGCCATGGGTACCCATATTTTCTACAGTTGCTTCTGTAGCAAAGATCTTCTGTTGATCATCGACCGGCTGCAAGAGCGCTTTCAACGCCGTATGAATTTGCTGTGACTGCTGATGATGTAACTCCCAATCATCTTCATTTTGAACATGAAAAATGTGCGTACGCCGTTTCAACAAAAGCACCTGCCAAGCCTGTAGTTGAAGTCGCAGTCGCTTCAACTCTAAACTTGCCTCAAACTTAGGGCAACTACTCAAGACGTTTAGACTCGTGATGAGCTTCTGAGATATTTGCATGCTATGGAAAAAGACAAAATCATGCTGTATCTGCTCACTCAGTTGATATTGAACAGTCTGATGTAAGGGCTTCAAGATCAATGCATTGAACTGCTGCTCAAAAGCAGGTAAAACCGTCGCCAATTGTTGAGTGGCATCCTCTACATGCAGCATCAAAAGCAGATGCTTATCCACCCGTGTATGTAGTTGCTGCATTAAATCTTGCAGATCTAAATGTATAAAACCTACTATGGATGCCAGCTTAGAGACTTGAATTTTTAATTGTTCTATCTGCTGATTTTCTAAAGCAGTAGTTAAATCTATGGCCACCCCATCAAAAACGTCGTCTGCTAAGGCCTCATTATGCTTTGTCGATAAAAACCGAGTTGCTGAATACTGCGTCGTCCAATCTAAATCAGGCGACAAAATATAAATAAACTCAGATGTTTGTACAATTTGTAAATATCGCGTTTTTTGTTCACGCTTTAAATAGTATTTAAAAATCGGATGTTGCCAAACCTCAGATGATTTCGGGATAGAAGCATCAAAAACTTGCCCCAACACATGTGACTTTAAGAAAATTTCGATCAAGAAAATTTTGACTTGCTGAGCAGTGAGTTGACGTGCATCACTCGACGCAATCAAATCCATTTCACGAATGATTTGTGCGGCATTTAAAATAAAATGCCGATGTAATACGTTTTTTTCATGCTGTAATTCAAAATCTTCTTCGGCATCTATTTCATTGATATAGGCTAGGTTTTCTTCTAATTTTTGCGCAACTTGAATACTCATTGTCAATATTCGAAGTTCTTCGAGCTGTGTTGCCAAATACTGTGCATGCTCACGCATGACATCATATTTTAGTACTTTCATCAGCATGCCCAAATTCATCGGTACATCAAGATGATACGACTGTGATGAAGACTCCCAACGAATTCCTTTTTGCAATAACACCTGCTGTATCTGCGCTAAATTGGATTGATCAAGGTCAGTACATATTTCAGACACGATACTCCGCCAATGCTGATCCAACACAGGCTCTAGCTGTAAAAGTTTAGTGCTTAGATGAAATGGGACAACCACTGACTGCTTCCTGTATCTTGGTTCTTTAATCAATCTTTTATCGATTTCAGTTTATTTTTATCTAAAATAAATATTTTTGTACACCATCATCCAATGTTGTTCTTCCTAAACAATAAATTGAATCATGGCGTGTTTTAATTTTCTAAGTTTAAGATTTTCTTAAAAAACAGCAAGCGTTAATTGTGAACTGATCAATTTATCGTACCAATATTCTCAGTCTAAGAATCGATTCTATCATTTAACGCTTTTACATTTTTAGCTAGCGCACGTTCATTTTGCTTTTGTTTAAACAGATGTAAGATGCCTTCTATTACCAATAACAACACTGCACCCCAAATTGGAATATAAGTTAGCCATTCTTCGGCTTCTACTCGCTCCCCTAATGCGATCGATGCAAAGGCTAACAACACGGGTTCTAAATAACTCAACAAACCAAATATCACAAATGGCAGATAACGACTCGCCAACATATAGCTACCTAAGCCAAGCGCACTCAGAAAACCCAGTCCTAAAACCGCCAAAATTAGATGCGGGAATGACGACATCAGCGCTAAACTATCGCTATGAATAAATCCTAAATAAAATGCTACAGGCAGAATTAAGCAAAGATCCCACCAAAAACCACCCAAATGATCGGTTTTAAAGGTACGACGTAAAAAGAAATAAATCGGATAAGCCACAGCGACATAAACAGTTTCCCACGCGATACTGCCAATGCGCCAAATTTCATGGCCGACACCTAAAATTGCCAGTGCCACGGCAGCCATCTGCCATTTAGAAAGTTTTTCTTTATACAGCACACATCCGACCAGAACCATGACTAAAGGCAGTAAAAAATATCCCAAAGAAACTTCTAGTCCACGGCCATTAATTGGCCCCCACAAAAACAACCAAAGCTGTGTGGTACATAAAAAAGAACTGATAATTAACCAAATCAGAAAAATCGGCTGCTTAACCACTCGCCAAAAAATTTCACTGACTTTGTTTAAATCTTTCATCCACCACATAAATAGCGTTAAAAATGGTAAGGTCGCTAACATGCGCCATGCAAATGTTTGCTCGCTATCTAGAGGTTTTAAAAAGATGGTAAAGAAATACAAAATACCAAAAGTGACCGATGCCAATACAGACAATGCAACGCCTTTATACATCTTCCACTCCTGTCCAAAATACACCATAAATTTGATATTTTGCTTGATCAATCAAGCTTTTCGCATGGACATTCTAGCAAATAAAAAACCATGCACAGGCATGGTTTTTTAGCATTTGTTCAAATATTTAGATTTATGGTTTTACTGTCTGCTTGGTATGAATAATATCTGATAAGTCATAACCAACAGATTGCGCATAATTTAAATATTCCTGAATCACTTCCTGATCTGGATGAGCCGAACGAGAAAGAACCCACATATATTTACGACGTGGCTCACCCACCAAAACTGTTTGATAGTCTTCATCGGCTTTGAGTACCCAATAATCACCACGCCCCACAGGCAACCAACGAATGGCTTCTGGTAAGAAACTAACTTTTAATTTCGTGTTAAACGGTGCATTTTGTACAAATGCCTCGCCTATTGATTGCTTCTTGGTACCATCTTTAGATACACAGCGATTATTTACATTAATGTTGCCATTTTCATTTAGCGTGTAAACCGCAATCACATCACGGTCACAGCTTTTTTGAAAAACCATAGGCTTACGAGCTACTTCATACCACATACCTAAATAACGATCGAGCTCGACTTTTTCCACAGTCTGTAACGGTTTCGTCTGTGCATAGGCCATTGTGGCTGCACCCAAACCAATTAACACTGCTGCACCAAGTGCAATTTTTGCGAGTTTAAAACCAGCTTTCGGAAGATTCGTTGTTGTCATTTTTATGCCTCATTTCGCTGCAAAATTATCGATAAAATAAAGTAGATTCTTTTCTCGTGATTTTACTCTAGCCGAAAAAATTGCTCTAAAAATCATTTTCTTGTCTGAATTATGTATGTCATTCAAACAATATTCCGCATCTTGTCTAACAAAATTATGAAATCATCTGTGCTTTTAAACGCAAGATTTCATCGCGTAATCGAGCGGCTTGTTCGAACTGTAAATCCTTAGACGCTTTTAGCATTTCTTTTTCCAACTTATTCATATGTTTTGCCAAAAGTTTTGGATCCGACATCAAATGACGCTCATCTGCAGTTAATGCCTTGGCCTGATCTGAAATTTTTTCATCGATTTCATCATCTGTCAGCACTTCACCAGTATCAATATCATTGACATTTTGGCGTACAGCACTACGTGGTGTAATGCCATGTTCAAGATTAAAGGCGATTTGTAAATTACGACGCCGATCCGTTTCATCAATGGCTTTTTGCATTGAGTCAGTCATACGATCTGCATATAAAATCGCTTTACCGTTTAAGTTACGCGCTGCACGACCAATGGTTTGAATCAAAGAGCGCTCAGAACGCAAGAAGCCTTCTTTGTCTGCATCTAAAATGGCGACTAGAGACACTTCTGGCATATCTAAGCCTTCGCGCAGTAAGTTAATCCCAACAATTGCATCGTATACACCTGAACGCAATTCATGAATAATTTTAGTGCGCTCAACAGTGTCAATATCTGAATGTAAATAAGCGACTTTAATGCCATATTCTTTCAAATATGAAGTTAAATCTTCTGCCATACGTTTGGTTAATGTCGTAACCAATACACGCTCATTTAAGTTTTTACGATTATTAATTTCTGACAATACATCATCCACTTGCGTTAACACTGGACGAATTTCAATTTCAGGGTCGACCAAACCTGTGGGTCGAACCACTTGCTCAACGACTTGTTCAGACTTTTCCATTTCATAATGTGCAGGCGTTGCACTGACATAAATGGTCGAAGGAATAATCCGCTCCCATTCTTCAAATTTCATTGGGCGGTTATCAAGCGCACTTGGTAAACGAAAACCGTAATTGACCAAATTTTCTTTACGTGAACGGTCACCTTTATACATAGCCCCAATTTGCGGAACGGTAACGTGCGATTCATCAATGATTAATAAAGCATCATCAGGTACATAATCAAACAAAGTCGGAGGTGCTTCACCAGAAGGACGGCCAGACAAGTGGCGTGAATAGTTTTCAATACCGTTGGTATAGCCAAGCTGCTGCATCATCTCTAAATCATAACGTGTACGTTGTTCGATACGCTGTGCTTCGAGTAATTTATCATTTGCACGAAAGAATCCTAGTCGTTCTGCGAGTTCTTCACGAATCGTTCCAATTGCACGCTGTAAATTATCTTTAGGTGTTACATAATGGCTCTTTGGATAAATCGTAATCCGTGGCACTTTACGGACCATTCTGCCCGTCAATGGATCAAACCATCGAACTGAATCAACTTCATCATCAAATAACTCTATTCGAATGGCATTTTGATCAGATTCAGCAGGAAAAATATCAATAATTTCACCACGAATACGGTATGTGCCCCGTAAAAATTCGAGTTCATTTCGGGTGTATTGCATTTCCACCAAACGACGGATGATATCATCACGGCTAATACGGTCTCCTTCCACGATATGCAGAAGCATACTCATATAAGCATTGGGATCACCCAGACCATAAATAGCTGAAACTGACGCTACGATAATTGCATCACGTCGCTCTAATAATGCCCGTGTTGCCGAAAGACGCATTTGGTCAATGTGATCATTAATCGATGAATCTTTTTCAATAAAAGTATCTGAAGATGGAACATAGGCTTCGGGTTGATAATAGTCATAATAACTGACGAAGTATTCCACGGCATTATGCGGAAAGAAGGCTTTAAACTCGCCATAAAGCTGCGCAGCCAAAGTTTTATTATGCGCCATAATAATCGTTGGACGTTGCGTGCGTGCTATCACATTTGCCATGGTATAGGTTTTACCTGAACCTGTTACCCCTAAGAGCAACTGATCATGCATTCCTTTTTCAATCCCCTTCACCAATTTCTCAATCGCTTGAGGCTGATCACCTGCCGGCTGATATTGTGTTACCAGTTCAAAAGGCTGTTCCTGCATCACACTCTTCTTCAACAGTTTTATATGGCTTTATTATGAGGGCAAAGTTGCACAAAACAACGCTAAATTTATGTAAATACCAGAGGCGTGTACAGACTGAAAAATTATAATTCAACATACCCCCACAGATTTTTCTCATGTTTGAAAAATAATTCGCCTGATTTCGCATGTTTTTCTTGAGGAAACTCTTGGCTCTAAAAAAACTCAAGAATAAAGCGTTCATTTATCCCTTATTGATACTTGACCTATATAAATTTCACCTGCAACATGAACAAAAGGACGCCACAGATCAAACTTATGACTTACCAATATCATGACGAAAGTATTGTTAAAAACCTACCCGAAGATACTATTTTTGTTTTTGGCAGCAATATGGCAGGTCAACATACTGGCGGTGCAGCGCGTACTGCCCTAGAGCATTTTGGTGCAATGAATGGTATTGGTCGTGGATGGGCTGGTCAAAGTTTTGCTATTCCAACGATGAATGAGCATTTACAACAAATGCCATTGTCTCAGATTCAACATTATGTTGATGATTTTAAAATCTATACCAAGAATCATCCAAAGACCAAATATTTCATTACGTCAATTGGCTGTGGTGTCGCTGGCTATAAAGTTGAAGAAATTGCTCCCATGTTTAAGGGGATTTCCAGAAATGTTATTTTTCCAATTTCATTCCGTCCTTTCGTTGAAAAAGCTTTACCTAAACTTACTTCGAAACTTCTACATACAATTTTTCAAGACTCGGTAATTTTTGCACCTTCGGCAGATGAATTGGTTGATGTTCTTGCCTTAACAGATAATGAAAAAAGTCTTGCGAAAATTGTGCTGAATACCCAAATGTACCCGACAGATAGCAATGGTCGTGACCGTATTTTTGAAATTGAAGATATTTTGCATGCCCTGAATGGGAAAATATTTGAGTTTCAAAGCAACTCAGAAGGCCCAATGATGTTTGGCGGTGTCATTTTAGCCCTACTTGAACTGTACAATATTAATGAAAAAGATTTTATTGATGTTTGGAAAGCTGAACGTGAAATCGCTGCACCAAAGCCTGAAAATAAAGCTCGTAAAGCCAGCCGCTAAAGACTATTTTCACCACATTTCCCCCCAAAAAAGCCAAAGTCTACATTGGCTTTTAATCTAATGTGGATTAATGACTTTTAGCGACTTAAGTCACATTAAAAATAAAACTTATTTTACATATCACATTATTTTAATATCATTTTTTTCGTCTTATACTACTTGCTGACATTATCATAAAGAATGACGAGCACATAAAATAGACATGCTAGATTCTCCTTTTTTTGAGCTATCCCCCATTGCCATGTGGCTTGAAGATTACAGTGAAGTCAAAAAACAATTTGATCTCTGGCGTCAACAAGGTATGCAGGATCTCGCCACTTTTCTTCAACAAGATGAATCTCGTATTTTGCAATGTGCGAGAAAAATAAAAATCTTACAGGTCAACACAAAAACACTAGAACTGTATCAAGCGCGTAATATTGAACATTTATGTCAAAACCTTGATTTAGTTTTTCAGGCGGAGATGTGTCAAACACACATTAGAGAGTTGGTTGCATTGTGGAATGGTGAAACGCATTTTTCCCATTCTGCCGTGAACTATACGCTCAGTGGACAACGCCTAGACATTCAACTGAAGGGCATCGTGCTACCGAGTCATGAGCAGGATTTATCTGCCGTCTTAATTACGACTGAAGATATCACTTCTTATACCGAAGCTTGTCGTTTACAAGAACAAAGTCGTCATTTGGCAGAAGCGCGTTTCCATTATTCGCCAACCTCACTTTGGGTAGAAGATTTCAGCCGGATTAAAATAAAATTAGATCAGCTTCGCGCTTTAGGTATAGAAGATTTTGTGACATTTTTGGATGTTCACCCCCGATTTTGTACAAGAGTGTATTAAGGAAATACTAATTGTTGACGTTAATCAGGCCACCCTTGATTTATTTGGCGCTCCGAATAAAGAAATATTGCTCAAAAATGTACATAAAGTATTTGCCAAAGAAATGCTTCAAACTTTTAAAGAACAACTGATTGAACTTTGGAACGGTAATTTACATCATCAACGTGAAGCTATAAATTATGCACTTGATGGCAGTATTCGCCACGTCTTACTACAATTTACTGTATTTCCCGATTATCTCGACGACTGGAGCACCGTGCAGGTTGCGCTGACTGATATTACCGCACGTAAAAAGGCTGAAAATTATCTTGAATATTTAGGTAAGCATGACGTTCTGACTAAGCTCTATAACCGTTCATTTTATATCGCAGAACTCAATCGTCTCGAACGCAATCAATTGCGTCCTGTTTCTTGTATTTTTATTGATTTAAATGGACTAAAAGAACTCAATGACAGTATTGGGCACGATGCTGGTGACAGTATCCTCAGACGTCTGGGCAACATTTTAAACCAACTTATTCAGCATACGCCCTATTCTGCTTCGCGCATTGGCGGTGATGAATTTGTCATTCTATTACCTGGTGCAGATGATGCGGCGCTGCAAAACTGCTTACAAAGTTTGAATGAGTTGTTATTGGTCGATAACCAATTTTATTCTAATCAACCGATGAGTATCTCGATTGGCTGTGCCACCAATGAGCTGAATGAGCGGATGGACGATATGCTTAAACGTGCCGATTTGGACATGTATCGTCAGAAGAAAAAGTATTATCTCAATAAAGACCGAAGAATTCAGTCTGAAATACGCAATTAACATCAATAATTTGCAATAAAAAAGCCATGGTTTGTACCATGGCTTTTTTATTTAAATCTTTTAACGCTTACCCATCGAACGACGTGTACCGCGTGGTGGCATCCAAGTACGGTCAGCATAACGCTGAGGTTTTGGACGCATATCTTCAAAGATTTCATCCGAAGCATTATCTTCAGCTTTTTTAATCGGAAAAGGCAAATTGACTAAAGCCTTTTTCTTGGGAGGGTTTTGCGTACTCATACGAATAACTCAATTGAATCTGGCGCTATTGTACAAAAAAAATGGTTTTGGTGTAAAAGGCTTTGAGAGATTAGCCTCGATTGACATATAAAGACTCAATGATTAGCTATGAATTTTTATATCTATAGAGGACAACAGCACAAAAAAGTGCTTTGAATATGGTCGTTTTAAACTATTTTATTGACCCAAATCAACCAATACACTGTCACTTATGTCAATAAATATTGAATATTTACAAATAGATAGAACCATTTCTAAATTTCAAAAATGTTCGATTTTTTTACACAAATACCTAATTAAAGTCTTCAAATAATACAAATCATCAAGAATGTTACAGGACTATTACGTTTATTCTTGTTTTCTATAACATTTTTTACGCACTAATTTTGAATAATGGGCACTTAGAAAAATTATTATCAATTTACGGACATGGAGTCCTTTAAAATGAAAAAAAGTGTATTGTGCATTGCTGTTTCTATGGCTGCCCTACCTATGCTCAGTCATGCAGACTCACCATATTTTAGTTTAAAAGATGGCGATGGCTTCAAACGTTTTTCTGTCTCTGTTGGTGCTCTACATGTTATGCCACAAGGTAAAGCACAGCCATTCCATGTTGATACATCAGTAAAAAATGGTGAAACAGCCAAAGTTGGTGATATTTCAATTGACGCAGTAAAAGCCAATATGGATCCAGCTATGGATCCAAACATTTCTACTTGGTTTGTCGGTTTGCTCGATAAATTAGGTACGAGTACCTTACCAGCAGGGCTAAGCGGTACTGCTGAAATTAATGGCCTACAAAGTTGGGATAACCAAGGTACTGGCCTTGAAGCCGATGATGTAACCACACTAGGCATCATGACCAACTATTTCTTTACTGATAACATTTCTTTAGAAATGAAAGCCGGTATCCCACCTGAGGTAGACCTAAACGGCAAAGGAAAAATTTATGCGCCATTTGCAGCTATTGCGACACCTGAGTTAGGTATTATCGACCTACCTGAAATCGCAATGAAGAATAGTTTGCTGATTACAGATTTAGAAGCCTACGGCCCAGCGGCATCTGCTCGTGCATGGACCCCCGCTGCAGAAATCCAATATCACTTCGGTAAAACTGGCGTCAATAAATTCCGTCCCTATGTGGGTCTAGGCGTAATGTATGCATACTTTAATGAACTAGAAATTAATCCACGTACAGAAAAAGACCTGATTGCTGCTGGACATATGATTGCCAATATTAAAGAAGGCAATGCTGGTGCCGCACTTGACGGTAAACCAAGTAAAGCTAAGCCAAAAGTTGAGTTAGAAGCTTCTGATGCTTTTGCTCCTGTTGTGACAGCTGGTTTTACTTATGACTTCAACGACAAATGGTTTGCGGTTGGATCAGTGTCGTATGCACATCTAACTAGTGACACGACTATTACAGTCACAGATGCGACACATGGTGAACTGATCAAATCTAAAGCTGATATTGAAGTAAATCCAATTCTTGCGTATGCAGGTATCGGTATGCGTTTCTAATAAATAACATATATAAAAGACGGCTACGGTCGTCTTTTTTATTGGCTTTTATATGGTCTTTTATTCTGAATTATCTTTTCAATCTCTTTTAAACACTTTTGAATTTATGCTGTGTCAATTTCCTTTATTCATCCATAGTTACCTATAAAAAAAATTTATTGTTTGGTGAATTAAATTTAATCGCAACTCGGCGTTTATTCGAATACCATTGGATTAAATTTAAAGAATGTAGACTGCTGTATGTCTAATACTCGTTTCTCGAAGCCCCTGATTTACATGCTCATTGGCAGTGCAATTATTTTGGCATTGTCTTTAGGGGTGCGTCATGCATTTGGCCTCTATCTCGTGCCGATGAGTGATGAATTTGGTTGGGGACATAACGTTTTTAGCCTTGCCATTGCCATGCAAAACTTAATTTGGGGTGCTGTACAGCCAATTACTGGGGCTTTTGCAGATAAATATGGCAGTAAGATCGTGGTCACCGTCGGTGGTGCATTATATGCCTTCGGACTATTACTCATGGCCGTCAGCTCTACCGGTTTACTGCTTAATTTAAGTGCAGGTTTAATCCTGGGTTTGGCTCTCTCAGCCACTTCATTTCCAGTATTACTTTCTGCCGTAGGTCGTGCAGCGCATCCAGACAAACGTAGTTTAGCCATGGGTATTGCCAGTGCCGCAGGTTCTTTTGGTCAGTTCATTATGCTGCCCTCTACGTTACTGTTACTGCAAAAATTTGGTTGGTCTTCGGCTTTGGTGGTCAGCGCCATTTTAATTGCGCTTATTATTCCTTTAGCTTGGATGCTAAAAGCACCAATGTATGTTGCACCAAATGCAACCAATACGCATGAAGCCTCTCTGACTTTTAAACAAATTTTGCAATTGGCTTGGGAGCATAAACCCTTTTGGTTTCTAGCACTCGGTTTCTTTGTCTGTGGCTTCCAAGTGGTGTTTATTGGCATCCATCTTCCGGGATATTTAATCGATCATGGCTTTAATGCCACTACGGGCACTATTTTCCTCGCGCTCGTTGGACTATTTAATATTGTCGGCACCTACACAGCTGGTTGGCTCGGTGGCAAATATTCCAAACCAAAGCTGTTGATGGGACTGTATGGATTACGTGGTATTGCCATTATTGCCTTTCTTTTGCTGCCTTTAAGTACATGGACAATCTATGCTTTTGGCGTAATTATGGGTTTATTATGGCTTTCTACCGTACCGCTCACCAACGGTATAGTGGCCAATATGTTTGGCGTTAAATATCTAAGTATGCTCAGCGGTATCGTGTTCTTTACTCACCAAGTCGGTTCATTTTTTGGTGGCTGGTTGGGTGGTGTGAACCACGATATGACCGGTAACTATAATGCCATTTGGATTTTTTCGATTGTCCTGAGTATTTTTGGGGTATTGGTACATTTCATGGTTAATGAGGAAAGTGTCATTCATGACTAATTCAACATTATGGTTCCAACTCAGTATCGCCATCAGTATTTTGGCCTTGTTGGCCTTATCCATCGGCTTATGGAGCCAAACGCCTGAATTATTTGAATACTTTAACCAAGCGTTTTGTGCGCATTAAAGACGTATTGAAACCTTAATTCCGACCCAAACTGCTGTTTTATCAACACTACAACAGCAGTTTTTTAGCTATTTTCTACACGATTCAATAAAAGCTGCATTTTCAGCACATTAGTATTAATAATACGTTTTTTCATAAACTTAGCTTATTTTTTAATTTTCCATCCTGCACTTTCTTCCATAGATTAAGTCTCAATAAAGAACAATTTGAGAACTTATGAAATGACCGCATTAACTCAACTTTCACAAGCCATCCATGATGCTCCGCGTTGGCATCAAGTAGAACATTTTCAAGATGGCAATGAAATTCGTATTGAAGTGCAACATGACCAAGCTTTGGGGGCTGTGGTTTATGGTTTAGATGCGCGTAAAGCACAGTCTGGGGAAACCATCTACCGTTTAAAACAAGCGCTGGCAGAACACTTGATTTTAATTTTTAAACATCAAAGTCTAGATGATTTACAGTATCTCGCGTTTGCAAGCTACTTCGGTTCAATCTTCCGTCCCGGTGCAGATATTCCAGTGTTAGCGTCACAAGATGATACCGGTACACCACCAGACGTCGTACCTGTGTCAAATGCAGTCGGCAAAGGTGACTATACTGGACATGGTGAATTGGCTGCGCATGCAGACCATCAGTGGACTCCGCTGCCATCTTTTGGTTCATTACTCTATGCCATTGAACTACCACAAGACGGTGGACAAACCTCATGGTATAACACCATTAAAGCCTATGAAGCTTTAGATGAAGCGACACAAAAACATTTAGACCAACTTCAACTCATTACCTACAACCCATTTGTCCGTGCCAAAAATAATAAAGGCACAACGGGATATGGCGCTACACCGCTATATCGTTTCAAAGACCAACCGATTGTTGGACATGCCTATCCACATCCACTTGTACGTACCCATCCAGAAAGTGGCCGTAAAGGTCTGTGGTTAAATGAACGATCTGAAGTGGAATTGGTTCACTACGATGATCAGTCAGGCAGTGAATTGATTGCATCCTTACGTGAACATATATTGAAACCTGAGTTTCGATATGAACATCAATGGGAAGAAGGTGACATTGTATTTTGGGATAACCAAGCCACTTTACACTCACGCCGCCCTTTCCCTTCAGACCAACGTCGCCTATTAAAGCGAATTAGCCTAGCAGGAGGACGACCATACTAATGTTGAACTTCATGCCAACAATAAAAAATAAATAACCCTGTAAAATCCGTGTTTGAGCAATAACTCCAAATAATTAAAATTTTAAAACAATAAGAACACTGCTCAAATTACGAATGATCTATATCTAATGCCTTAAAACCTGAAATTAAATGATCTAACATCGCACGCACACCCGGCAGCATGCCTTGTCGTGTCGCGTAGGCAACATGGATGACCCCTTGCGGCAATTGCCATTCAGGAAATAGCTCTATTAACTCACCACTTTTTAAAGCATCACGTACAAACACTTTGGGCAAAGATGCGATTCCTACGCCAGAAAGAGCAGCCGAAATCATCGCACTAAAACTGTCAGTTCTTAAGCGTGGATGAAATTCAATTTGTTGGGTTTCACTTTTTTCACGATGTCGGAAATCCCAAAAATGTTTAGGTCGGTCAAAACCAATACACGGAAAATTTTGAATCTCAGCCAATTGCTGTGGAATTTCACGCTCGAAGAAAAGTTGTGGCGATGCCACCAAAACATGATCCCAAGCATCTAAATCTCGAACGATCAAATCACTATCCAATAAAGGCATATTACGCACACGAATGGCTAAATCTACGCCTTCCTCAATCACATCAACCCGATGATTGGTCGCCATCAGATGCACACTGATGTCTGGATATTGCTGCATAAAATCAGTGACCATTTTGGCAACAGGCATTTCCACCAAAGCCACAGGACAAGAGATTTTAATTTGGCCACAGAGTTGGTCATTCAACGTACTGAGCACAAAGTTTTCCGTTTCGCTGACTTCCTCTAAAATTTTTAAGCAGTGTAAATAGAACTGTTGTCCTATTTCAGTCACAGTAAATTTTCGCGTATTACGTTGAATCAGACGTACACCCAAACGGGTCTCTAATTCTGTAATACGGCGTGATAGTTTAGACTTTGTAATACCCAATGCTTCACTGGCTTTGGTATAACCTTGGTATTTCACCACTTGCACGAAGTAGTAATAGTCATTTAAATTTTGCATGATTGTTTCATTTTTAGAATAATCTGTTGAGTTTTTCGCCCTGTCATTCCCTCACTATACCTCAATAATAGATCACAGAAGCATTAAATTGAGGGCTGAATTATGAATTCAATCAAACGTGTTTATCATAGTGATCGTAGGACTTGGGTGGGCGATGGCTTCCCAACAAACTCTATGCTCCCTATGCAAGAAATGGGCAATCAAACCAGTCCATTCCTCGTTATGGGCTATACCGGCCAATATCATTTCTCTCCAAGTCACCATCAACGTGGTGTTGGATCACATCCACACCGTGGCTTTGAAACAGTGACCATTGTTTATGAAGGTGAATTGGAGCATTTTGACTCTAAAGGAAATCACGGCAGCATTGCCAAAGACGAAGTGCAATGGATGACTGCGGGTCGAGGCATTATGCATGAAGAACACCATTCTAAAGATTTTGCCAAAACTGGCGGAAATTTAGACATGGTACAACTTTGGGTCAATTTACCTAGTCATGCCAAAATGACTGAACCTCGCTATCAAGAACTGACAACAGCCAATATTGCTGAAGTAAAGCTTGCACAAAATGCAGGCGTGGTACGCGTCATTGCTGGCCAATTTGAAGATACATTGGGCGCCGCTGAAACCTTTAGCCCGATGAATGTATTGGATGTGCGCTTGAATGCAAATGCTGAACAGGAATTTTCATTCAACCCACAGTGGAATAACATGATTTTTGTATTAAGTGGGGCGATCGAAATTGAAGGTCAACGCTTTGATGCGAAACAGACTTTATATGTGAGTGACCAAGTATCGTCCTTGAAACTTAAATCTTTTGAAGCAACCAAACTGCTTATTTTAAGTGGCGAAGCTTTAAATGAACCGATTGCGGCACATGGACCATTCGTCATGAATACTGAAGATGAAATACGTCAGGCATTTTATGATTTTCAACATGGTCATTTTGCTTAAATATTTCCACGATAAAGTCCCAATAAAAAAACCGCCTTCTGGCGGTTTTTTTATATCTATGTTGGTATGAATTACGCATCACGCTTTCAACAGATTATTGCGTGACTTTTTGATAAAACGCATCTATTGCATTGACCATTTGCTTAAGTCCCGGCTGTTCCAAAGGATAATGTCCTGCATTTTTCAACAGCACGACATCGACTGGAACTTGGTGAATCCGTGCTAAAAATGGCTGACTTAAAGCCAAAGGCGTCCAGCGGTCTTGTTCAGGCTGCGTTAGTAAAATTGGGCAGACATCAAACTGCTCCGGTGGCGTGTCATTTTTATAATATAAATACGAATCTAGAAATTTAACCGATACACTATTCCCAGCTGACGTTTTATCTTTTAAAAAGACCTGCAATGCTGCGTCATTATTCACCAAGCGATGCATTTTACTTACCCACCGCATCGGCATTGGTAATGCTGATAATGGTGTATGTGCTGTCACATGAGCCATTGGACTGCCCACGCGGCTCATAAATTTATTCAAAGAGACTTGATCACGCACAGTTTTATTTGAAGTGTCTAGAAAGGTCATACCGACGATACCTTTCACCTTTTTATTTTTTGCCGCCACGTGATAGGTCAACATACCACCTGCACTAAGCCCATACAAAACGATAGGACGATGATCTTTTTGTAGCTCGGCTTCAATGAGGTCATTGCCTGCTTGAACCCAATCATCATAACGAATTTTTGAGCCCTTTTTGACTTGGGTGAGGCCATAACCGGGCATATCAATAGCGATAGTTTCATAGCCACGTTGTGCCAAAGGATGACCCAAAATCATCGACATTTGTCGACCATTTGTTCCCACACCATGAAACAGAATCACCTTCACTTTTGCCTGTGGATTCCGATAAGTATCTAAGTGAACAGTATGACCCTGCCAACTCCACCACTCTTCTTTGGGTCGCTGCGTTTCTGTTAAATGGTATTCTTTGGGTAGATAGTGCTGAATGCCCTGCCAACTGTTTTGATCTGTATAACTTGCTAATGCTTGTGAAGCAAGTAGCTGATCATCTGCAAATGCCATGATTGAAAGTAACGATGCAATGCCACTCATCAACCACTTCAATAAAGCGCTCAAAATTTCTGATAAGGTGTCTGATTTTGGAGAAGTCATTTTTAGACAATTTTTTATGTGTATGTGCTGATGCTAATCAGCGGCGGAAACCGACGCCATGTGTATGTGGGACAGTACTATGTCACTTTATCCAATTATCTTTTTCCCTGCTAAGCACTTCAAAATATTTTTGAAGCAGGATTTACATACTCCTGCAATAATCAGCCTTTAAGATCTTTTAACTTTCATAATTTTATCCTTTAGAAATTCATAACCTTACTTTTGATTTTAAATATTGGTAACGTATGAGCCAGTCCAAACCACAACGAAACCTTGTCATCTTTCTCACCTTTTTAAGATTAGGGTGTATTGCATTTGGTGGACCTGCGGCACATTTGGTGTTGTTTTTTCAATATTTTGTGAAACAAGAAAAATGGATAACAGAGCATGAATATGCTCATTTGCTTGCCTTGGCTCAAGTCCTTCCAGGCCCAACAAGTAGCCAGCTCGGCATGGCGATTGGATTTCAACTCAACCGCTATCAAGGTGCTTGTTTTGCATGGTTAGGATTTACTTTACCTTCAGCCCTGCTGATGTGTGCCGCGGCCACTTTAAGTATAAAACTCAGTAATCAACTCTCAACTTTATTCTTTCATGTTATTCAGTTAATTGTACTAGCCGTTGTTGCATGGGCATTTTGGCAAATGATGCGAAGCTTCTGTAAAACAAAACTGCAGTATTTGATCATGCTATTGGCTGCATTTTTTATCTATTTCTTTCAGTTTTCTCTGAATCAAGTTTTGGTGATTTTATGCGCTGCAATTATCGGTTTAGTTTTATCGTCAAATCAATTACGCAGCCAAAAGCCAAATATCGCCGAAACAGTTCCACCCAAACATGACAATTTTAGCCGGAATGCACATGAAAATACTTGCACCTCTTGGTTATGGCTTCTCGCCTTTATCAGCCCTTTTTTCGTTCTGCCATTCTTCGATATACAACACAGCAGTGTCTTGGCATTTAGCTTAGAAAGCTTCTACCGCACAGCGTCCCTCGTCTTTGGTGGTGGACATATTATTTTGCCATTTTTACATCAGGACTTTGTCTCGACAGGACTGATCAGTAATGAAAATTTTGACTTAGGCTATGCCCTTGCACAACTCATGCCGGGGCCTTTGTTTAGTTTCGCCGCCTATCTCGGCACACTTTTACCCATGACTGATGTGCTACTCTTAAATACTGTACTCGCGACTGTGGCGATATTTTTACCATCATTTTTATTATTGTTTGGCTTATTACCGTTTTGGAATAAGTTGATGAAATACCCGATGCTTTTCGGCACCTTAAAAATAATCAATGCTGCTGTCGTCGGTCTATTACTGTGTCTACTATTTCAAATGAGCCAGAAATACATCATTCAATGGACGGACTTTATATTTGTTGCCGTCGTTATTGCTTTACTTCGCAGCAAGCTGCCAGTCTGGTTTAGCTTAATAAGCAGTTTTATCGGCTATTATGCTTTTTTAACTTTTCTACCTTTTTAAACTTAAGCAAAAAAACTATAGCTAAAGGAATAATCTAATCCTCATCGATTAAGCTTGCGCCCTTGACCACGGTCTTCCCCTCGACTTGATCTAGTTGATAATGCTGCACATCACTATACTGTTTGATCATTTCAACCAGTTCATTGGAATGTGTGGTCAACCAAAGCTGCGTATAGCGACTTGCTTCGGCAATCAGCATCGCCAAGGCAGGTAATAAATCGGGATGTAAGCTATTTTCTGGCTCATTCAGTGCCATAAAATTTGGGGGTCTTGGACTCAATAAAGCCACAGCTAAACACAAAAACCGTAAAGTCCCATCTGAAAATTCGGCACTTTCCAAAGGTCTTAAGATCCCTTGCTTTTGCATCATCATTTGAAAGCGCCCACCCATTTCCTGCACATAAAATTGGGTCTGCGGAAAGGCTTTTTCTAGTACTTCAAACAAGGTTTCACTGTTGCCACGCTCACGTAAAGTTTCAAAGGCTGCGGCTAAATTTGTGCCATCATGCGCTAAAACCGGCGAACGAATACCCACCTGTGGGACACGGATCGGTGAATTTCCACTGACTGAAAACTCATGATAAAAGCGCCAGTTTTTCATGGTCTCACGCACTTGTGAAACTTCGGGATATAAGTGTGGATCGGACAATTGTCCAAACACCGACTCTTCTGGTGTTAATGCCATCGGATAAGCAATCCGTTCTTCATCAACATTTTTAAGAAATGCCGCTTGGTTGGTTCTTTCCAACAACTCACTCATTTTTCGACGTAGATAGCCGCTCAACCAAATTCCTTCTAGTTTGACCAAAGGATCGAGTGCAAACAAGGTGATGAGCGGTTCAGGAAAACCAATTTCAAGTTGATATTCATAATGCTCCATCTCCACTGCAAGCTTCATGCGCTTAGGGTCTTTCGATCGATCACCCGCACGGTGACCACCTGCCCACATGATTTTTTGAATCCCGCCCTCATTTGCAATAGCTTGGGATAATTGGCCATTTGCAGCTTCATGCAGGAGACGTACAGCTTTATATAGATTGGATTTACCACAACCATTCGGACCACTGACGATATTCAGACGCGATAAGGTCAGATTCATATGATGAATAGATCGAAAACCTTGAATGGTCACTGAACGGATCGTCATAAGCTACCTAAAATGAGTTGGAAATGCTGATGATTATAAGTGGATTGAATGTATATTTTGCATACACTTTATTCTTACCATAAAAAACCCGCAAGCCGAAACTTACGGGTCTTTCATTGTACATTCTAAGTTCAATTTAGCCTTAGAATAAACGGTTCATACCATTCAATGTTGCCACACGGTACGCTTCCGCCATAGTCGGATAGTTAAATGTGGTTTCTACGAAATATTTAATCGTATTGTTCGGGCTGTTCATCACGGCCTGACCAATGTGAATAATTTCCGCAGCATTATTACCGAAGCAATGAACGCCTAAAATTTCTAAAGTATCACGATGGAACAAGATTTTAAGCTCGCCCACGGTATCACCGGTAATTTGTGCACGTGCCAAATGACGGAAAGATGCCTGACCCACTTCATACGGAATTTTTTCTTCAGTTAACTGTTGTTCAGTTTTACCAATCGAAGAAATTTCAGGAATTGTATAAATACCTGTAGGAATATCCGTTACAGGTGCAATTCCTTCTTCACCGCTCATGTTAGAACCGGCACAGCGACCTTGGTCATATGCAGCAGATGCAAGTGAAGGCCAACCGATTACATCACCCGCAGCAAAGATATTCTCTACTTCAGTTTGATATTGATCATTCACGGTTAATTGACCACGGCTGTTTGGTTTGATGCCTACATTTTCTAGGCCTAAACCATCTGTATTACCAGAACGGCCGTTACACCACAAAATCGCGTCGGCTTTAATTTTCTTACCACTTTGCAAGTGCAGAACCACATGATCATCATGTGTTTCAAGATGATCAATCTGTTCGTTGTGGCGAATCAATACACCCTGCTCACGTAAACGATATGACAATGCATCTGAAATTTCATCGTCTAAGTAGCTGAGTAATTTGTGTTGTGTATTGATCAAGTCAACTTTGTGGTCTAGACCAATAAAGATAGACGCATATTCACAACCAATCACACCTGCACCATAAATGATGATTTTTTGGATTGAATAATCCAGATCCAAAATTTTGTCTGAATCAAATACGCGAGGATGATTAAAGTCTAAAGCAGCTGGACGGTAAGGACGTGAACCTGTAGCAATCACTAATTGCTGGAATACTAAAGTTTCCGTCATACCTTCATTGCTAAAAATCAAAACAGTGTTTTGATCTTGGATATACGCACGGCCGTGGAAAATATCAATTTTATTACGGTCATAAAAACGTGAATGAGTTTCAACTTGTTGTTGAATCACTTTATGCGCATTACGTAACACCTGTTTCATCGTGAACTGTTTCCATTCACCGACTTTTTGGAACATAGGGTCACGTTGGTAACGTAAAATGCTTGAAACGGTCTGACGCAATGCTTTACTTGGAATTGTTCCTACATGGGTACAGTTACCACCAAGCTGTTCACGCATATCTACAATTGCAACTCGCTTACCTGATTTAGCAAGTTTCATTGCAGCGCCTTCACCCGCAGGGCCAGAACCCAGAACTACCGCATCGTATTTCACGAAAGTTCCACTAACGACCTCTTTCTTACGTGGCATTCAACGCTCCTTTACAAATATTCTTTAATCTAGGCTGTATTATGACGTATATCCTAACTTTTTTGGATATTTAGCTCACATATATTATGTGATAACCACATTTATTATATGAATATCGTTTTCCCCCTATTTAAGCTCAAGTCCGCTATAATGATTGAGCTAATTTTTTGAATATCTCCTCGTCAAAAACAGTGGAAAAGTTGAATATGTCTGAGAACCGTAAACCTGTACAGGGTGTAAAACTTCGTGGCGCAGAAAAAGTCGCTCGCATACCTGTGAAGGTCGTGCCAACGGTTGAAACGCCTCGTAAGCCTGACTGGATTCGGGTCAAAATGGCTGCCCCTGATGAAGTTCAACGTATTAAAACAACTTTACGCGCACAAAAACTACATACCGTGTGTGAAGAAGCGGCTTGCCCGAACTTACCTGAATGTTTCGGTGGCGGTACTGCAACCTTTATGATTATGGGCGATATCTGTACTCGTCGTTGCCCATTCTGCGACGTTGCGCATGGTCGTCCCAATGCTCTTGACCCAGATGAACCACGTCACATGGCAGAAACCATTGCCAATCTTGGTTTGAAATATGCCGTAATTACGTCGGTCGACCGTGATGACCTAGTTGATGGCGGCGCACAGCACTTTGTTGACTGTATTAAAGAAGCTCGTGACTTGAGTCCAAAAACACTTTTGGAAATTCTAGTTCCTGACTTCCGTGGTCGTATGGATGTTGCCCTTCGTATTATGACGGAGTGTCCACCTGATGTGTTTAACCACAACATTGAAACCGTGCCACGTTTGTATAAAGCAATGCGTCCGGGCTCTGACTACCAACACTCTCTAAACTTATTAAAAATGTTTAAAGAATACTGCCCAGATGTTCCAACCAAATGTGGTTTGATGGTCGGTATTGGTGAAACTGAAGAAGAAGTGATCGCGTTATTAGACGACTTAAAAGCACACGATGTTGACTATGTCACCATTGGTCAGTACTTACAGCCCTCTAAAGAACATGCACCGATCGATCGTTTCGTTACACCTGAAGAGTTTGATCGTTACACAGCACATGGTCAAAAGCTTGGTTTCAAAAACATTTGGGCTGCACCAATGGTCCGTTCAAGCTACTTTGCTGACCGTCAATACTATGGTGAGCCAGTACCTGCGGTACGTCGTAAAACTGATCCTGCAAAGAAAATTGCAGTTCAAACGATTGAAGCTTAATCACGCAAAGATTTAAAACATCGCAAATTAAAGCCCTCATTGATTGAGGGCTTTTTTGTGGCTTTCACACTCAGCCCAATTCGTTAACAAATATAAGATCTTTCGAAAATAGTGCGTTCCTTAAACGTTATCCAATATATCGAATCATCCAAGTTTACGTAATGTGACATTTTTTTGCCCGATAGGGATTGTGTTGTGATTATTTATTAATCAATCTATTGATAACACTTTATTTGCGCTTTCATGATATTCGCGCAATTGTCCAATCATACTCACCAGCCGAGTGATGCCATTTTGACAGTCTCATGCACTTTAAAATCAGAAAGACAAAAGATGAGATCATTTTTAAACGCATGTAGGCTGTTTTAAACGCATAACGCTCTGGCCCTTGTCACTGGAGCCATAACAAATGCTATTTATACTCAGTGCCGTACTCTTTATTTTTGCTCTTTGGGCCGTTTTTTTCTTTGAACTTTCACGAGCTGTAGGCGCAATAACACTGATATTTGTTTCAATTGCACTCGCCTTTTTAACCCCATGGTCATTAATACTTGGCATCCCTCTTATTGCTTTAAGTTTAGTTATGTTGATTGACCCACTGCGGCTCAATCTGCTCACCAAACCTGCCTATAAAACCTTAGCAAATGCAATGCCGAGTATGAGTATTACGGAACGTGAAGCATTAGATGCAGGAACAAGTTGGTGGGAAAAAGAGCTATTTATGGGCGCGCCTGATTGGAAAAAATTTGAGGCTTATCCCTATCCTCAGCTCAGCACTGAAGAACAATCCTTCATTGATAATGAAGTCGAACAACTTTGTGCCATGCTCAACGAATGGGATATTCACCATAAACATAAAGACCTCCCACCAGAGGCTTGGCAATTTATTAAAGATAATGGTTTCTTAGGACTGGTGATTCCAAAATCTTACGGGGGCCGTGAATTTAGCTCATTTGCACAAAGCCGTGTCATGAGCAAGATTGCATCTCGCTCACTGACTGCCGCAGTCAGTTGTATGGTGCCCAACTCTCTTGGACCTGGGGAATTGCTTCTACACTATGGTACCGAAGCACAAAAAGACCGATACCTCCCTGGCCTTGCCAAAGGTGAAGAAATTCCATGTTTTGGACTCACCAGCCCTGAAGCAGGCTCAGATGCAGGCGCTATTCCAGATACAGGTGTCGTCTGTTATGGCACTTTTGAGGGACAACAGGTGCTCGGCTTAAACATGAACTTCTCCAAACGCTGGATTACTCTTGCACCAATTGCCACCGTCATTGGTCTTGCATTTAAGTTATACGATCCAGATGGCTTATTGGGAGATAAAAATAAAACGGAATATGGTATCACCTGCGCGCTGCTACCGGCGAGTCATGACGGTGTCATTACAGGTCCACGTCATAATCCAGGCTCTCCGTTTATGAATGGTACAGTTGAAGGCAAAGATGTCTTTATTCCCTTAGACTGGATCATTGGAGGGATTGAAAATGCCGGCAAAGGCTGGCGTATGCTGATGGAATGTTTAGCGGTTGGTCGTGGCATTTCACTCCCAGCTTTGTCAACGGCAGCCGGAGAAATGGCATATTTAAATGTTGGTGCATTTGCCAAAGTTCGTCAGCAGTTTAAAATTTCTGTGGGTAATTTTGAAGGTGTACAAGAAGCTTCGAGTGATATCGCATCAGACGCATATATGCTTGAAGCATTTCGCTATTTGGTGACTTGTGGTTTAAACCAAGGCGGCAAACCTGCTGTAATGACTGCAATGGCCAAATACTATGCCACTGAAACCATGCGGAAAGTGGTGAATCATGGCATGGACATCGTCGGTGGACGTGCCGTGCAAATGGGACCTCGTAATTTTTTAGCTTTGAATTATCAGGCCATTCCTGTGTCAATTACTGTCGAAGGTGCCAATATTCTAAGTCGCTCTCTGATGATTTTTGGACAAGGCTCAATGCGGTGCCATCCATATTTATTTGAAGAGCTACAATTACTTCAAGCCGAAGATAAAAACACTGCACTCAATACATTCAACGAAATGCTCTTTAAGCACTTGGGCTATACTTTTAACCGAACTGCACGTGCCTTTGCTTATGCGTTCACAGGTGGCCCATCCGACTCACCTGCTTCAGCAGATGAATTTAGCAGTCCCTACTATAAAAAAATTAATCGATTCAGTGCCGATTTCGCGCTGACTGCAGATATGTGTCTTGGCCTTTTAGCCGGCGATATTAAACGTAAAGAAATGCTCTCTGGCCGACTTGCAGACATTCACTCTTATTTATTTATAGCAACGGCTATTCTTAAATTTTATGAACAAGGTCAAAGAAGCGAAGCTGAACAATTACATGCACAACTTGCCTTAGATAAAGCTTTGTACAATGTTGAAGAAGCATTCCATGGCTTATTTGATAACTTCCCAATGCGACTAGCGGCAAGTGTAGTAAAAATCATCTGCTTTCCGTTTGGACGAGTTGTTGCCAAACCTACAGACCATTTAAAACGTGAAGTTGCCACTCAAATGATGCTAGACAATACTTTCCGCCAAGAACTCAAAAAGCATGTGTATTACAGCACTGCAGCAGATGAAGTTTCTGGTCGTATGGAAAATGCCTTTTTACAATTGTTGAAAATTGAACCGCTGTGGAACCAATTTAAAAAAGCTGAATCTAAAGGCCAATTTAAAGGTTTAACTTTTGAAGCACATATAGCCGATGCCATTGCACAAAAAGTCATTACTGCCTCCGAAGCTGAACAGCTCAGCACTTACAACATTCAACGCTATGACAGTATGCTCACAGATGTTTTCGATATGCAACTCATCCACGAACTTGAGCTATCCAATCCACATTTAACCGTTTCACCAGAAGTGAAAAAGCAACAACACACCGATGATGAACCAGAAGCCTTCCTGCGTTATTAATCAGCTTCTGCATCGCTTTTAAGCTTTATCTTTCTCAAAATAAAAGCCATTCCATTCTTAAACAATGGGATGGCTTTTTTATACGACCATCAGCCAATGGTATCGCAGAGTCAAAGGTATAGGCTGTACTGCAAAATTACATCACAGAGGGTTTGCTACATGTCACAACAAGATTATGAAAATGGCTTAAAAGTTCGTACTGAAGTTATGGGTGAAAGTTTCGTTAAACGTGCTCAAGACAATACCGTGCCATTTACTCAACCTTTGCAAGATTGGATTAATGAGCATGCATGGGGTTCAACTTGGCAGCGTGAAGGCGTTTTACCCCGTAAATATCGCTCACTGATTACTATTGCATTTTTAACAGCACAAAAAAGTCCGACAGAACTCAAAGGTCATGTCCGAGGTGCTTTAAATAACGGGGCGACTGTAGAAGAAATTCAGGAAGTATTACTTCATAGTTTGCCATATTGTGGTGCACCAGCGACTCAAGAAGCCTTTCGTGCGGCGCTTGAAGTCATTAACGACTATCAAAAATCTGAATAAGATACTGCGTTATAAAACAGTTTTAGAAAACTACGCTTAGCGTGGTTTTCTAAAGGGTTTCATCTTGTTTTTAACTTAGGACCTTAAATGCAGTGAATCCCGAATCAAATCCAGTAGACATTAAAATTATAGAAGAATTCATTCACTTCAAATCGAACTTGATATCCCAATTCTGTAAGCTCAGCAGATAAACTTCGAATCTCTTCTAAAGCTAAATGCTTGGGTAAAACCGTAAATACGGCGGTATTCCCCTGTTTGGCATTTTCCTCAATCAGCAAAGCCAAACGTGTCTTATATAAGGCGATATCTAAATTGGCTTGACTGGATAAAACTTTGGCATGTTCAGCGGGTAAAAAGCTCATATTCTTATACGCTTATCTGATTATTATTGCTTATAAATTAAGCCAAATTCAGCAAAGCGTGCAATGCATTTTTGTAATTGATATTTCAATTTCAAAGCGCATTGTTTGGCGCAAACGAAGCTCTTCAAAGCGATGTGCAAAAAAGGAACTCAAAAAAAATCCCTCATGAAGAGGGATTTTCTATGCTAGCGGGGTAATGGAATATATTGCGAGTCACTGTTTTGAGTTTGCGGTTTACGCTCTCCCACTTGTACCGGCAATGTCATCGCCTTTCCATCTCGCTCAATGTCAATTTGCATAGTGCTCAATGGCGCTTGTTGTGCAACGTAGTTGATTAAATGCGAAGTCGAGGTAATTAGCTCATTATTCACTTTCATGATTTTATCACCACGTTTTAAACCTGCTTGTGCTGCAGGTCCATTGCGAATGACATCTGCGACAATCACGCCATTCACCCGTGGATCTAAAATATTTTCTTGTTTAATTGGAAGTAAACTAATACCTAACCAACCACGTACCACTCGCCCATCTTTTAAAATAGCGTTCAGCACTTGTTGGCACACTTTTGCAGGAATGGCAAAACCAATCCCCAAAGAGCCACCTGACTGCGAGAAGATCGCGGTATTTACACCAATTAAGTTCCCTGCAACATCAATTAAAGCACCACCAGAGTTGCCGGGGTTGATCGCAGCATCTGTTTGAATAAAGTCTTCGTAAGTGTTGATTCCCAAATCTGAACGACCTGTAGCTGAGATAATCCCTTGCGTAACCGTCTGACCCACGCCAAAAGGGTTACCAATCGCTAGGACGACATCACCGACTTCATTGCCACTTAGCTTAAATGGCAAAACCGGTAATTGACTCATTTCAATCTTAATCACAGCTAGGTCTGTATCTGGGTCTGTACCCACAACTTTCGCTTCAGCACGACGACCATCATGTAAAGCCACAACGATCTGATCGGCCTGCGCAATCACATGGTTATTCGTCAAAATATAGCCATCTGGACGAACAATCACACCTGAACCTAAACTATTTTCGTTTTGATTGGTTTGATCTGGAAGTTGATTACCAAAAAACTCACGGTAAACCGGATCATTTAATAAAGGATGATCCAATTGTTTCACTTTTTGCGTAGTGAAAATATTGACAACCGCTGGAGCAGCAACTTTTACCGCAGCACTATACGAAACTACACCGCCTCTACGCGACGTATCAATGAGGGGCTCAACCTTTTCTGCAGGCATTTTAACCCCATCTGGGGCAATGGGTGCTTTAGGTTTTTGAACCTGTTGCCATGTAAAGAAACCGATGATCACAAGTATTAATAATACCCAAGGTAACCATGTAAAGGTCCGACGCACGTCTATATCCTCTAAATTTTATAATTCATTGATGGCTAAATAATTTATATCGTATTGTAATGTAATCTTTTCAACAAATTTATAAATAAACACAGAGATTTGTGATTCTTTAGTTACAATTTAAACAATCGTAAATTTTGATGCATCTTTTTGAGATTTTGGACAGTATATGGCTCAGTTAAGTGAAATTATTCAATGGTGTGACAGCACACTCAAAGCACATGAATTTAAGGACTATGCTCCCAACGGCTTGCAAATCGAAGGCTCAGCAGAAGTGCATAAAATTTTATGTGCAGTTACCGCGTCACAAACAGCGATTGAAGCCGCGATAGCAGCAAAAGCTGATTTGCTATTGGTACACCATGGTTATTTTTGGAAAGGTGAAGCTTACCCAATCACAGGTATGCGTGGCAAACGAATCAAAAGCCTGATCAAAAAAGATATTTCATTAGTTGGCTATCACTTACCTTTAGATAGTCACCCTACTTTAGGTAATAATGCAGCGATAGCAAATTTGCTCGAATTAGAGAATATTGAAGCCTTAGATCCTACTGAGCGCAATCCTATTGGTAATGTTGGTTATTTAAAACAAGCAATGACTCCAGCGGCGTTTAAAGACTTCGTTTCTGAAAAATTAGGATTTGATGTCATTCACCTGCCGGCAGATAAACCATCGATTCAAAAAATTGGTTTGTGTACGGGTGGCGCACAAGACTTTATTGGCAAAGCCGCTGCATTAGATTGTGATGCATACATTTCAGGTGAAGTGAGTGAACGTACTTTTTACGAAGCTGAAGAATTAAATGTGCATTATTATGCCTGCGGACATCATGCAACTGAAAGATATGGTGTACAACGACTCGCAAAAGCTATTTCAGAACAGTTCAATATTGAGTATAGTTATTTCGAATTAAACAACCCGATTTAATTTAAATCGTTCTGGTCTTTGGCTCAGTCCTTATACGTATATTTTCAGGCTTTATTCTGTATTGTTATTTATAAGCAATGCGCATTTTACTGCAAGAATCTATTACAATAACGGCACTTAATGTCAAAACCCAGCAAAATGCAAGGAATTGAAAACATGACAACGATTACTTTACCAGCGTTACCTTACGGTTACGAAGATCTTGCTCCGCACATCAGCAAAGAAACTTTAGAATACCATCACGACAAACACCACAATACTTATGTGGTTAACCTAAACAAAGCAATTGAAGGTACTGACCTTGCTGGCAAAACTTTAGAAGAAATCATCACTGCTGTTAAAGGCGATGCTTCTAAAGCTGGTATCTTCAACAATGCAGCTCAAGTATGGAACCACACATTCTACTGGAACTGTATGGCTAAAAACGGTGGCGGTAAAGCTACTGGCGCTTTAGCAGCTAAAATCGACGAAGCTTTTGGTTCTTACGAAAAATTCGCTGAAGAATTTGCAAATGCTGCTGCAACTCAGTTCGGTTCAGGTTGGGCTTGGTTAGTTGCTGACGAAGTAAACGGCAACCTTTCTATCCTTAAAACTTCAAATGCTGACACTCCACTTGCTCACGGTAAAGTTGCTGTGTTGACTATCGACGTTTGGGAACACGCTTACTACATCGATTTCCGTAACGCTCGTCCTAAATACATCTCTACTTTCTTAGAAAGCCTAGTGAACTGGGACTATGCAAACGCTAAATATGCAGGTCAAGCTGCTGGCGTTGAAAAATAAGTTTTAAAACTTATTCAAAAGTCAAAAAAATCACCCTTTTAGGGTGATTTTTTATGGGCTTAACAATTTTAAAATCTATAAAAATATATAAGCACTACTTTTTCTTGTTTTAGTTCAAGTGAAATTAAATAAAGTTATGCAACAAGGATTTTTTATTACACATGTTGCATGTTAAACATTTTAAAAATTTAAAATCCGTAGGTATGGCCTTTCCCAACACAAGATTCTGAAATTTATTAAAATTAAGGTGTTTTCAAATACTATGTATTAAATTAATTGTAGGAGAATTACCATAGTTATATTTTTGAGAGTATAACTACGCAATTATTACCTTAAGAGATCATTTACGCCTAAATGACCAAACTTGCCATTTATTAGACGACCATCATCTAACTGCACGTTTTTAAATTCTATAGTTCCCTCTGAATCATTGACAGTTACACCACTACAATGATTATTCGTCAATTTACAGTTCCATTTCAGATAGATATTCACATTTAATTGACCCTTCTGTGGTCTTTGATAAGCTACATTTACATTTTTAGTTATAGTATCGTATTTCACTGTGAACTCTAGATCAGATTGCTTATCTCGACTCATAAAACGATAATATTTACTTTCATTCTCTGCATATGCAACTGCTGAAACAGTTTCATCAATTTTAAAAACTTCATCTCCTGCAATGACTTGACCATAAGGAATTTTTTTCACAAAACCTCCAGATACTTTTAAGTCTGGAGAAGCAATATATTCAATAGGGTTAGTAAATAAGTTATTGATGAATTTAAAGGTCGTTATACCATTTTCATAATCTGTATTTAATATAAAATCTCGATTGAAGTATCCCTTATATATGTGCACATCTTTAGGTTGCTCATTACTGAAATAATTCCCCTCTGTTAAGATAAATCTATCGTGATCAAGATCCACAGGATTATTAAAATTAAAATAGTATTCTTTATCGGTCGTAAAACTTAAAACAGAACTAGTTTTCCAATCCAAAAATTTTTCTATTGTTGCAGGTTTACCATTAACAACTAAGTCTGATTCCGCATGATATTCATTAAATCGTTTGGTGTTCCACACTGGCCAATCAGAATTTACTTCAAACTTAACAGAGCCCTTAATTTTAGCTGTAGATGCAAAGCCAATATTATTTAAACGTCCTGCTATAGAACCATTTGCGTCTATAATAAAGTAAGTTTTACCATTACTCTGCTTTTCAATTTTATAAGAAAATGTATCGCTGCATGAATTTTGACATTGAACTCTCAGATACCCGTTATCATTCTCTGAATAGCTAAAAACTCCAACTTTATCGTCATTAGGATAAAAATAAAGACCCGCCAAATTATTAATATGGGCAGACAAATCATTGCTTGGTGTAAGAATTTCTAAATCCCACATATTATTGTTTGTAGCAGATGCTTCAATCACACTATCTGTGTGAAATGGTGAAAACTTGATGGTTGAGTGATTAGCAATGCCAGAATTTTCAATTTCAAAATAGCCATGCGTCAAATCTGGACTTAGTACAGTAGTTTCTTCAATAGGCTTCGGTACAGATGTTTCTGATGACGTTGGACTACTTTCTCCTCCCCCTCCACCACATGCGACTAATAAAATAGATAAAAGAGTTAAAGGGAATAATTTTCTTCTAAGGTGAAGCATATAAATCCTTGTTTAAAAAATAAATTTTTAAATTTTATAAAAATACTGAATTTAGACTACTTTTGTAAATATTCAATACCATTTCATAAAACAATGAAACTTTGCCTAGTTCTTATACAGGAAGCTAAGCCACTTGTGTACTTAGACGATTTTTTTATCTAAAAATTATTAAAAAAATCTGCTAATTAATTAAAAAAACTGGAATTTACTGACTAATTATTAACTATTTCAATATAATAAAGGTCATCCGAAATGACAGTACATACTTCTCTCAGCATGTTCAGAACTAGAATAGCGATCTAACGCAACCTTATCCACCATTCCATCCATCACTCTATTAACTATAATTGTTAAAGTATTCTGATAGGGTTTAACGCAACAAAAGCTTAAAATAATCAATAAATAAGCAAGAAACTCATCTTTGGATAATAAAAAAACATTTAAGCGCTTTATCTTTTATTTTTACTTGACCGCTTTAGCTTTCATCCCTAAAATGCGCATCAGATTCTCCAATAGCTCAGTCGGTAGAGCGACGGACTGTTAATCCGCAGGTCCCTGGTTCGAGCCCAGGTTGGAGAGCCATATATTCTTCCATAGCTCAGTCGGTAGAGCGACGGACTGTTAATCCGCAGGTCCCTGGTTCGAGCCCAGGTGGAAGAGCCAAATTCTAAAAAACCCACTCATTGCGAAGTGGGTTTTTTATCGCCAACTATTTAACAAAGCATACCTACTTTTTTGTTTTTGCTTTCCTAAAAGTATCCGTATATGTACCAAGTTGTCGGATTCGGCTATTTTTAAAACACTTAATTTGAATTTTCTGTATTTTATTTAAATCAGGCTTGACCACCCTGCCATACATCTTTAGAATCCGTTTCAGATTCTCCAATAGCTCAGTCGGTAGAGCGACGGACTGTTAATCCGCAGGTCCCTGGTTCGAGCCCAGGTTGGAGAGCCAAATTCTAAAAGCCCACGCATTATGTCGTGGGCTTTTTTTATGCTCTGACTTTTGTTTTAAGATAAGTATAACTTGCTCTATGACCTAAGCTATTCACTTAGCTCTCCGACCACATTAGAAAGAATAGTCAGAGCTTAAGTTTTAAAAACGCTTTATATTAAAGGTGTTTATATTTAATACATTCAGCCTAAATTTCCTTATTTTTTGCAATTCTGACTTGACCTCACTGCATTTGCCCCATAGAATGCGTGCAGATTCTCCAATAGCTCAGTCGGTAGAGCGACGGACTGTTAATCCGCAGGTCCCTGGTTCGAGCCCAGGTTGGAGAGCCAAATTCTAAAAAGCCCACGCATCATGACGTGGGCTTTTTTCATATATGTAGTTTATTCCGTGCCAGATCTAAGTCAGTTCATATTTTTTATTATTGGTTGCTTGGCAACTTTTGCCCTTGTCTGCTTAGTCTTTCCGAGACTGTTTAGAAGCAAACAAAAGTTTTTCCCACGTCGTGTAATCACTGCCTTTGAAAGTAAGATGTTTCATCGTTTAAATGAAGCATTTCCGGACTACCACATTTTAGCACAAGTGGCGTTTAGCGCACTGATCACCACTCAAAATTACAAAATCAGAAATAGATTTAATCGAAAAGTCACTGATTTTGTCATACTTGACCAAACTTATAATGTATTAGTGATAATCGAACTGGATGACCCCAGTCATATAGGCAAAGAGCAAGAAGATGCTGAACGTGATGCAATGCTTGAAGAAGCTGGCTACCGTGTAATCCGCTATACCAACATTCCAACAGTTCACACGCTCAGGCATGATGTAAATAAATAGTTGTTAAATACGTAAAGTACAATCAAACATTGGGTGAATGCGCATTGCATTCACATCCATAATGTAAGCAGAATTTTACTGAGCATTTGACTCTTGAGCAGCCAGCACTTCCGATACTGCTTGGTCAGCCTCAGCAGCCAAAGCCTCATCTTGTGCTTCTTTTGCTTTAATGCGCTCAATCATTTCAGCTTGTTGTTGCTTATATTTTTCTTGGTTTTTGGCATCACTATTGACTGCAAGAAAAGCCATACTGACCAAAAATATAGGAATCAATAGCCCAAGTGCCATCAAAATGATCATCTTTTTGGTATTGGGTTTTGGCTTTACTTCAGACATAACGATTCTTTCATTTACATAAATAATTCGACGCACAATATAGCAAAAAACAAAATTCGCTCAAGTCTTCATAACATTCTTTGCTCGAACTAACTGTGCCCCTCATTTTTAAGGATTGAATGATTAATAATCCAATATGCAAAAAAAAGGAGACATGCTCCTTTTTTTATTATTGAAAAAGCTTAGCTTGAAGCAGCTACCCCCTTACAATGTGGACTTTGGCTTGCATCTTTTTGCTCATTGGTTAAGACAATACCTGTACCTGCAGACATTTTAGCTTGAATAAATTCGACCGCTTGCGCATTTCTACAGATAATTGCCTGTGTATGACTTGCATTTGGCACAACGTCTAATTGATAACCTTCAGCATAATTTGCATCTGGGAAATACTTCTTCGCTTGTGTTTTCATATTTGCAAATAGCGCTTGCGTAACCACAGGAATAACTGCCTGATCATTTGCACCTTGAATAATATACACAGGCGCTTTAATTACTTTGGCAGCAGTAGCATTTGTCGCTGGCTGATTGTCAATTAAAAATTTCTGAACAACAGGATCGGTATCGATTTTATTCAAATCAATTCCATACTGTGAAACCGTATGCGTTGGATCTTTTAAGAATTCAATCACAGCTGCTTTAAACTGTTCTTGCAAACCATTTGCGCCATTTAGATCGGCATAACTTAAACATGCACCATCATCCCCTGTACGTCCATAGGCTTTTTCTGCAATAACACCAGCATCTGCAGTAAAGATATTTTTTAAATCATAATTTGGCTCATAGGCTTTAATACCCGAACTGGTCAATGCTGCATATGCCAAAAGCTCAGCATAGCCATCAGCAATTTGATCAATTAAAGCTTGTGCTTGAACCTCCGAAAGCTGCCCCATACTAAGTGCATAACGCACTTGTGCCAACTGTTCATCCAATCTATTCAATCCATGGGGTTTAGGTTGACCATTTGCATCAACATTTAGTTTTGGATCTAAATAGATCTTAATAATCGTGCCTAAACTCGACGCAGGTGCGGCTGCTACTGCACCTTTATAATTAGTATCGGTATTCGCAAATTCCGCCGTCCCTAAGGATGCATGACCACCTTGCGATTGACCAATCGACATCCACTGACCATTGAGTTGCTTACCATAATGTTCTTTTGCCGCTTTAACTGCAGTAAGCGCCGAATTTGCCGCACTCGATAAATTAAGGTATGGATGAACCCCCTTGGTTCCTAAACCCTCATAGTCTGGTGCCACAATTACATAACCTGCCGCCATAAGCGTGTTAGCTAGAATTTTAAAACGTGGATGAATTACATTTCTACTTGGCGCACACTCATCTCCTGCTCCGACTGTCCCATGCTCCCACACCACAACGCGATACCCATCTTTAGGTTGTGTAGCTTTTGGAAATAACACCAAGGCTGTTGCAGTCGCTGCTTTCCCCTGTACATTTGTCATGTTATAGGTCATGACTTTAATGGACGATGTATTGTCTACTGTATTGAAAGCATAATTTGCTTCAGACACAAATGTTGATTTTTGATTCGAAGATGATGAGTCATTATCATCGTCATTACACGCGGTTAAAGACAGCATAGAAACTGCAACTGTCAAAGCTAATGCTATTTTTGAACGTTTCATAAAATATCCTTTTTCATCATTATTCTTTAAACATGAAACTACATGCCTTTTTATTAATGCATAAAAAAAAGCACCCGAATAGGATGCTTTAGTTCAATTTAAACAGTTTCAGATCAATGACATTAAAGAGCCAATGCCATAAAAATTCCAATAAAAATCATAAACCCTACCCAACGGTTATGGCGAAACGCCCAAAAACATAACTGCGGATCACGGTCTTTAGTTTTAGTCCATTGGTAAATAAAATCGGCAGCCACAGCCAACATTGCAACTAAACCAAATGGCATCAAGAGATCTTCTAAATACAACGCAGAACCAATCAATACAATGCTTAGCGCCTGTAATAAAGAAATGATTTCAATATCGTATTTACCAAATAAAATCGCAGTCGATTTCACGCCAATTTTCAAATCATATTCACGGTCAGTAATGGCATATTGTGTGTCATACGCAACGGTCCACGCCAAATTACCAAAGTACAATAACCAGCAAGTCAAATCAGGTGTTTGCCCCACAGCGGTATAAGCCATAGGAATCGACCATGAAAATGCCGCACCTAAAAATACTTGTGGCAGATGCGTGTAGCGTTTCATAAAGGGATAAATGAACGCTAAAAACAATGCCCCAAAGGACCAATAAAAAGTTTCTATCGGTAAAAAGAACAACATACATGCGCTAGCAAGTACCAAGATCAAGAACACATATATGGCTTCTTTAGCACTAATCACTCCAGTGGCTAAAGGACGATGCTTGGTTCTTTCCACAGCACCATCGACTTTACGGTCAGCAAAGTCATTAATCGCACAACCTGCTGCACGCATAAATATCGTGCCCAAAATCATGGGAATCAAAATACTGAATTGCGGTGTTCCTTGATTGGCAATCCACAGTGCCCACATGGTTGGCCAAAAAACCAGTTCCGTGCCAATTGGCTTATCGAAGCGACATAAATAGTAATAAGCTTCTAAACGCTGCTGCCAAGTAATCTGTTGCACCACGGCCATGACTGTCCTTCATCTGGTAATGTTATTTCTGCAAATATTGCTCAAAACTCGCTAAAAAAGTTTCCTGAACTATAAATTTACAACCATGCCAAGTATAACAGCTCTGACGTGTCCAACCATCGTCTAGCCACAATACACGCCGCTCACACTTCGGATTGGTCCGTTGAAATAAAAAATGTCCGATGGGTTTTTTACCAATATGCCGAAAAATCCGCGCACGGCCTTGTATACTGAGGATTGGAAATATACTTTTTGCCTTGACCCACGGCTCAGCTTCACAGCCATATAAATAACTTTCACGTACCCAAGCTGTGTGCTGTATTGGCATTTGTAGCCACCGTGCATCTTGAAGCGTCATACGTTGAAATTGCTCAATACTTGGCTCAACCTTAAATACGCCTTGGGCAAAATCTGTTAATTGTTGAGTTAATGAACCCGAAGCATACAACCATGTTCTTAATTCAGGAGACATTCTTTTATCCCGCATTTCGCATGCTTGACGCTGCATATTCCATTTCCCTTATAACCATTTGCTGAGTATAGCGAATCCTTAGTGTAACCAACTCAATATAGTTTTTCATGACCCATAGCTTGTTTTCAGTAAAATGAACAAAACAAAACGGCTTAAGTACTTCATTACATTTGCAATCAACACAAACCTCACATACACAGTATGATGTCGTGGATAACCACTAAATTACACAAGCATAATGTTTCCATTTTACCCGCTACATGTTTTTATTTTTTTCGTTTTACTTTGTGCCAATATCACGGTTCAAGCAAAATCTATTGCACTCAGTTTTGATGATGGATTAAATCCAGTGTTTAACGCACAAGCGGAACAAATCAATGCCCAAATTTTAAAACATCTGCATGATCAACAAATCAAAACTATTGTCTTCCCTAGCCTGATTAAAATTGGCGATTATCAAGGTAAACAACTGATTCAAGCGTGGGGACAATCTGGCCATCTGATTGGCAATCATAGTGCACTGCACCAAAATCTGAATAAAGAAAATGTCACTGTACACGATTATCTGCACAGCATTGAACAGGCAGATACAGTGCTAAAAACGCTGCCGAATTACATCCGTATTTACCGTTATCCATTTTTAAAAGAAGGTAATAACGCTGAAAAACGTGATGCTGTCTATCACTGGTTAGAGCAGCATCAATACCGCATTGGCGGTGTGAGTATTGATGCCAGTGACTGGTTTTATAACCGGAAATATCTCGACTATGCCAAACAGCAAGACTTTGACAAATTAGAGCGTCTAAAACAAGCGTATATTGCTCACCTGCTTCACCGAGCGGATTATTATGACCAGCTTGCGCAGCTCACTTTACAACGTTCACCGCAGCATGTTTTGCTTTTACATGTAAATGCCATTAATGCCGCATTTTTAAAGGATGCCATTACTGCTTTTCAACAGCATGGCTGGACATTTATTTCAGCTGAGCGCGCCCTGCAAGACCCGTTATATGCACAGCACAGCCAAAACATCCCTGCGGGTGAAAGTGTAATTTGGTCCATTGCCAAAACAAAAGGATTAGAAAACTTACGCTACCCCGCCGAAGATGCGCCTTATGAAATCGACAATTTGAAACAGCATGGTTTGCAATGACGATTGGCAAATTTCTAGATATTCAATAAAAAATGACCTGCGACGTTGTAGGTCATTTTTTCAGTTCAATTTTTTAGTGTTGAATTAAAAGTTATCTGTCTTGGCAATGGCTTCAAACTTGCCTTGCGGCGTTTTAATCAGAACTAGTCCTTCGGTGGTAATATAAAAATTTTCAGGGTAATCAAACTCCAATGCTAGCTCTGGGTTTTTCAGTTCGACAAATTCAGCCTGCTTATAACCTTCAACGGTCCGCCCCACTTCCAAATAAGTCACTTCTGAGAAGTTGAGTTTAAATCCCTTTGCTTGATCCGCTGGATCAATCCAAGGAAAAAAACCGGTATGTTTTTTACGTGGTTTTGCCATGTTTAGATATTCATTCAAATCTTTGCATTATCTTAACCCATCTCATAAAAAAACCCGCACAAGGCGGGTCTTTTTACAGTGAAATTCTGTACAGAATTACAAGCTGTAGTACATGTCGAATTCAACTGGGTGAGTAGTCGTGTTAAGACGACGAACTTCTTCAGTTTTAAGTTCGATGTAGGCATCAAGCATTTCTTTAGTGAACACGCCACCTTTAAGAAGGTAATCATGGTCAGCTGCAAGAGCTTCAAGCGCCATATCTAAGCTATGAGCCACTGTAGGGATTTTAGCTTCTTCTTCAGGAGGAAGATCGTACAAGTTCTTGTCAGCAGCTTCACCTGGGTGGATCTTGTTTTGAATGCCGTCAAGACCAGCCATAAGAAGTGCAGCGAAACCTAAGTACGGGTTCATCATTGGATCTGGGAAACGTGCTTCGATACGTTTGCCTTTCGGGCTAGAAACGTAAGGAATACGGATAGAAGCTGAACGGTTACGTGCTGAGTAAGCAAGCATAATCGGTGCTTCGAAATGTGGAACTAAACGTTTGTACGAGTTAGTTGATGGGTTTGTGATTGCGTTCAATGAACGAGCGTGTTTGATCACACCGCCAATGAAGTACAACGCCATTTCTGAAAGACCAGCGTATTCATCACCAGCAAACAAGTTCTTGCCGTCTTTAGAGATCGACATGTGAACATGCATACCAGAACCGTTATCGCCAACCATTGGTTTAGGCATAAATGTAGCAGTTTTAGCATATTGGTGAGCAACGTTCCAAACAGCATATTTGAACTGTTGAACTTCGTCCGCTTTGCGAACCATAGTGTTGAAGCTTACACCGATTTCAAGCTGGCAAGATGCAACTTCGTGGTGATGTACTTCTACACGACCTGGGCCCATGATATCTTCGATTTTTGCACACATATCTGCACGCATATCTTGTGAAGAATCAACAGGAGGGACTGGGAAGTAACCACCTTTCACACGTGGACGGTGACCAGAGTTACCCGCTTCATAATCTTTACCAGTAGACCAAGCAGCTTCTTCAGCGATTAATGTGTGGCGCGCGCCAGACATATCGATGTCCCATTTTACTTCGTCAAAAACAAAGAATTCTGGTTCTGGACCAAAGAAAGCTGTATCACCGATACCAGTTGATTTTAGGTATTCTTCCGCACGGCGAGCAATAGAGCGTGGGTCACGTTCATAACCTTGACCAGTTGAAGGTTCGATAACATCACAAGTCACAACAACTGTAGCTTCTGCAAAGAACGGGTCGATAAAACAAGTTTCTGCATCTGGACGTAAGATCATGTCAGATGCTTCAATGCCTTTCCAACCAGCAATTGAAGAACCATCAAACATTTTGCCATCTTCAAACGTATCTTCGTCGATTGAATCTGCTGGGTAAGTTACGTGTTGTTCTTTACCCTTAGTATCAGTAAAGCGAAAATCGACCCATTTTGCGCCACTTTCTTGGATGAGTTGAAGGACCTTGTTCGCCATGCTCATTTTGCTCCGATGATTTTTTTGTGCACACTGAAGTGCGTGTTAGTAGTTGGTAGTTATTAAGCAATTACCGTACCAACTTTTAAAAGCCAAGCTAAAATATTGAATTCCTTATCAGAATAGAAGATTTTAACTCCTTGCTTTTCGACTATTATACTGTGTGTAACAGTAAATGCACCATATTCAGCCACTCTTCATCACTTTTGTTTAAAAACTTCTCGCAGGTGTATCAAAATAGTGCAACTTGGTTTTGCACTAGTATGCACCAAAATGATTAATCGCTTTCAACGATAAAATCATTGAGATTTTATCAAAGCTTTAAGATCGAATTTAAATACGAGAGAAACTAATGGTTTAGCTAGTTATAGATGGAAAAAAATCAGCGTAATCACTATATTCATAATCGATATTTAGATTTTTTGAGCCCGTAAAGTACCCATTTTTCGACGTTAATTTAACCATTTTGTTTTAATTTTAATCAATTTACCTTTACATTAATTGTGCTCCATTTTGGTGATTTTGCTTCAAAACGGTTCATATTTTTCCATCTAGAGCCTGAATTGCTATTTTTAACGACATCAAGCAGATCTTTTTAAAATATCAATTGAACATATTTTACCCACTTAAATTCAGCCTAATGTCTTGTTCAAATTAAATCCCAAATTTATAAGTCGAAAATTTATTGAAATGATTTCAGTTGCGATGAACTTTGGCGAAATTGTTCAGCAGAAATTGAATAATATTTGCTATGATTGGCTGCATTCTAAATATTTCACTATTTTTCTATTTAAAATATCCACACGATATTTGGGTCAATATACAACTATTTAGAATCATTTCGGACTATTCAGAGCACATTTAAGTGCATAAATTTCAAAGGTTAATACGCTCATGCTTTTGATGATCGACAATTATGACTCTTTTACCTACAACATCGTCCAATATTTTGGCGAGTTAAATCAAGAAGTAAAAGTTGTACGTAACGATGCCGTGACTTTAGAAGATATCGAGCGATGGCAACCGAAGTATTTAGTCATTGGTCCTGGCCCTTGTTCGCCAAGTGAAGCAGGTATTTCAATTCCTGCGATTCAACACTTTGCGGGAAAAATTCCCTTACTGGGTGTGTGTTTAGGCCACCAAGCCATAGGACAAGCTTTTGGCGGCGATATTATTCGCGCTAAAAAAGTGATGCACGGTCGTTTATCTGACATGTATCACAGCGATCAAGGCATTTTCAGCAACCTCCCTTCTCCATTTTCCGCAACGCGTTATCACTCTTTGGTGATTGATCAAGCGACTTTGCCAGAATGTTTAGAAGTGACCTGCTGGACCAATGAAGAAGATGGCACGATGGAAGAAATCATGGGCGTTAAACATAAGACATTGCCTGTCGAAGGCGTGCAGTTTCACCCTGAATCAATTCTTAGTGAACATGGTCATCAAATCTTTAAAAACTTCTTAGAAATTTACGCTTAATCGAGTGCAAAAAATATTATGAATATTCAACAAGCTTTAAATAACATCACGAAAAATATTGAACTCACTCAACCTCAAATGGAAGAAGTGATGCGTACCATCATGCAAGGTGAAGCGACCGATGCGCAAATTGGCGCACTCATGATGGGCTTACGCCAAAAAGGTGAAAGTATTGATGAAATCACTGCCGCAGCACGTGTAATGCGTGAATTTGCGATCAAAATCGATGTCAGTGATTTACCACATTTGGTAGATATCGTTGGCACGGGTGGTGATGGTCAAAACTTATTTAACGTCTCTACTGCGTCTAGTTTTGTCATTGCAGCAGCAGGTGCAACCATTGCTAAACATGGCGGTCGTGGTGTTTCATCAAAATCAGGCTCTTCTGATCTTTTAGAACAAGCAGGAATCAACCTTGACCTGAACATGCAGCAAACTGAACGTTGTATTCGTGAAATGGGCGTGGGTTTCCTCTTTGCACCTAATCATCATAAAGCCATGAAATATGCGGCTGGTCCACGTAAAGAATTGGGCTTCCGTAGCATTTTCAACCTACTGGGCCCGCTTACGAATCCGGCCGGCGTAAAACGTTTTGTGATTGGAGTTTTCTCTACAGAATTATGTCGTCCTATGGCTGAAGTTTTAAAACAGCTTGGTGCAGAACATGTCTTAGTGGTGCATTCTAAAGATGGTTTAGATGAAATTAGCCTTGCATCAAGTACTTATGTTGCAGAACTCAAAGATGGCGAAGTCACTGAATGGGAAATTCAGCCGGAAGCTGTAGATATCGAGTCGCAAACCTTAACGGGTCTATCTGTAGATAGTGCTGCTGAAAGTCTAAAATTGATCAAAGATGCTTTAGGTAAAAACAAATCTGCACTCGGTGATAAAGCCGCGAATATGATTGCCCTAAATGCAGGCGCAGGCATTTATGTTTCAGGCTTAACCAAAAGCTATAAACAAGGTGTTGCATTAGCACATGACATTATCTATGGCGGTCAAGCCTTAGAAAAAATGGGCATTTTGTCTGAATTTACGAAAACTTTAAAAGAATACGAAGCTTAAGATTAGGACACAGATCATGGTAGATATCGCCAATACAATTTTGGGTAAAATTGTTGAACGTAAAAAAGAAGAATTTGCAGCCCGTCTTAAACAACGTAGCTATAAAGATGTCGAAGAGCTAGCTCAAGCAGCTACACCTGTTCGAGGTTTTGCACAAAACCTCGGCTCTAAACGTCCGGGGGTGATTGCTGAAATTAAAAAGGCATCACCATCGAAAGGCACCATTCGTGAAAACTTTAACCCTGCTGAAATTGCGCAGCAGTATCAAGATGCTGGTGCGGCATGTTTGTCTGTTCTCACCGATGTGGATTTTTTCCAAGGTGCCGATGAAAACATTCAGATTGCACGTACGAACTGTGACTTACCTGCGCTACGTAAAGATTTTTTAATTGACCCTTATGGTGTAATTGAAGCACGCGCTTTACATGCGGACTGTATTTTATTAATCGTGGCTTGTTTGTCTGATCAACAACTCGAAGAAATGTCGAAAACTGCTTTTGAGCACAATCTCGACGTGTTGGTTGAAGTACATGACGAAGAAGAACTTGAGCGTGCAATGCGTCTTTCTGACAATTGTCTACTAGGCGTCAATAACCGTAATTTAAAAACCTTTGATGTTGACCTCAATACATCATTACGTTTGAAGAAGTTACTTGAGCCTTCTCGCCTGCTGGTGACAGAAAGCGGTATTGCAACACCTGCTGATGTCGCGATGATGCAAGAACATGACATTCATGCATTCTTGGTCGGTGAAAGTTTTATGAAGCAGCCACGCCCTGATCAGGCGTTTAAGGAGCTGTTTGGTGTGCCTGATAAAATATAAATGGAATATGTAGGGTGAGTTCGCTCACCCTTTTTCTCCTTTGCATCCATATTAAAAAAATTACACATCCTTTTTATAATTTTTATTCAATTGAGAATTAAAAATAATGAAGTCGATTATTGCTTCTACTCTTCTATTCATTTCATTAATCTTGGTTTCACTACACCAGATAAGTTGGGCAAAAAATATAACTCTGTATACAGGCTCACCGTATCTTATTGACCAAAATCATATCCTCTACTTTAATATTTCCACTATGCCCGAAGGCATCATTGCTGCTCAGATTGACCTAAATCAAATTTTTCCAAATATAAATACTCACGTGCTAAAGGGCAAAAATTATGTTTTCAATAAGAATCAAATTGAAATCATTAGTTATCAAGGCTTACCAATAGTCATTAATTTCTCAATCAATACTAAAAACAAGAATATTGAAAATTCAGCCTATTTTTCTATTTCTAAAGGACATAAAAATTCTTTATCAAAACCAATCAATATCAAATCTCACCCTATTTCCATGGAAAAATTAAATCATTTTGAACAGATTTTTTATAAAGATAATTCTCATTTATTGAAAAAGAATTTAGCTGATGAGCCATATTTAATAAATCTATTCATGTTCCATGCAGCAATAAATGATTTTGATGATATGAATGATTTTTTCCAAAATGCGATAAAGAACCTGACACAGAAAAATGATATTGATAATTATGAAAAAGCCAAAAATTTGTATCTTGAATATTTAAATTTTGGTGAAAACAATGAATTTTATGATACCACCTTAATTATGGCGGCAATCGAGCACACAGATATTTCTTTCATTAAAAAAATGAAGCTTAGAAAAATAAATGAACTTGTAGTAGATGAAGTTGAACCACAAACATATTATTTCACTAGATGCTCCCCATTAGGTAAAGCTATCCGCCTAAATCAATATCAGATAATTTCTTATTTACTTGAAAAAGGCGCTTCAACCGAAATCGTGTGTATTTCTAAATTTAATGAAGAACAATCAGCATTAGCTCTTGCAGAACAATATAAAAATAAAAAAGTTATTAAATTAATTAATTCAACTTTGAAGCCCAAATAGGACTTGTAATGAATTAAGAGATCTTCTTTATATAAAGTCTTTCCAGTTCAAATCAGTGCCATTTAAGGCTATAATTGCACTAAATTTTTGTATATTTCCCGTTTTTTCATTATGAGCAAACACGATTCTTCGCTTTCAAAAGATCAGTACAACCTACTGAAATCTTTTAAAAAGCAAATTACGAATCCACATTCCTCAACGATTGCTAAACAGCCTGAGCCAACGCCAAAGACTGTTGAACAAGAGCAGGAAGAAGACTTCGCGCTTTTCCAAAAGCAAATGCAAGGTGTTCAAAAAATGAATGCAGGAAATATTGCAAAAATGGAAAAAGTGGGTCGTAAAAAACCTGATGCGCAAACGTTGGCTAAACGTGCTGCTGCAATTGGTCCTATGGAAACAGATGATGCATTACTTTCTGATACGCAAGCGATGCTCAACCCTGTTGCCAGTCAAGCTGCTTTAAGCTATCGCATTGCAACCTTACAACATAAAGTTTTTGAAGATTTGAAAGCTGGTAATCTACGTTGGTTTGAAGCTGTCGACTTACACGGTTGCACTGTTGAAGAAGCCCGTTCTGCCGTGCTGCAAATTATTCAAATGGCGAAAGATGACAATCAAAACGTCATTAAAATTGTGCATGGCAAAGGTCCAGAAGCAATTTTAAAAACTTATGTAAATAGTTGGTTACGTCAACATCGTGATGTATTGGCATTTGTGAGCGCCCCAGAAAAACAAGGCGGCACAGGTGCTGTACTGGTTCTGCTTAAACGTGCAGAAAAAAACCCACAGTTTAAACAATAATCGGATTTAACTCCAAAAGAAGGCATTGTAATAGTTTTCTGCTACAATGCCGTCCTTGTTCAATCTCTCAGTGTAAGTGAACACGTCTTATGTCTATGCAGCAATCCTACGCAAATATCCTAACTGCCGTTGGTGAAGATCTGAATCGCCCAGGTCTTAAAGATACGCCTATGCGTGCTGCTAAAGCTTTTTCATATCTTACTTCTGGTTATAGCCAGACACTTGAAGAAGTGACCAACAATGCGGTTTTCCCATCCGATAACCGTGAAATGGTCTTGGTTAAGAATATTGAATTCTATTCTTTGTGTGAGCACCATTTATTACCTTTTTATGGTCGTGTACATATTGCTTATCTCCCTGAAGGCAATGTTTTAGGTTTATCAAAATTCGCACGTATTACAGAAATGTTTGCCCGTCGCTTACAAATTCAGGAAAACCTTACTCAGCAGATCGCTGAAGCTGTGGCTGAGGTGACTGGTGCACGTGGTGTTGCTGTGGTTATTGATTCAGCTCACATGTGCATGATGATGCGTGGTGTGGGTAAACAAGAGTCTACAACGCGTACCGTTTCTTTTGTCGGTGACTTCAAAACCAATAAAGAAGAACGCCGTGAATTCTTAAGTGCTGTGCCTGAAAGCTATTAATAGAACATTCAGCGTCAGCTCTTTAAAAAAGCCTCAAACTTTTGAGGCTTTTTTTATTTGTGTTTTAATATCGCAAATCGTTTGCTTTGATAGCAAAGCACTATTTTCAGGATGAATCATGTCAGATGTATATATTGCCGGTCAGGGTTTAGCGCAAGCCAAACACAGCATAGACTTCCCTCGCCCAGACCGTTTGGTTCAGGGCAATCCTAAACGTGAAACTGCAAGCCTGTATGTACACCCCAATATGGACTGCGGGATTTGGCAATGTGAAATTGGCGCATGGAATATTGTCTTTGCACCCAATAAACAAGAATTTTTTACAATCCTTGAAGGTTTAGTACGTATTCATGATCAACAAGGTGGATATATCGAGGTTTCCGCTGGCCATGCGGGCATTATTCCCCCATCGTTTCAGGGCAAGTTTGAAGTTGTCGAAGCCGTCAAAAAATACTATGTGGTTGTTGAAGTTTAAATTACGGCACATCTCGCCATTAAACTTCTTTACCCATAAAAAAACTCCCACATAAGGGAGTTTTTTATACTCTGAATGAATTAGATATACGACAAATGCTTAGTGACTTGGATACAGTTTCGACCATTATTTTTTGCCGCATACAGCGCATGATCTGCTGCATCTAAGAAACGCTGATAATCAGGATGTCCATCATACTGTACACAACCAATGCTTACGGTAAAACTAAATTGCTGACCTTGTGCCGTTCGGATCAAACCCTTTTCAATATATTGGCGAATATTTTCTGCAATTTTCATCGCACGGTTTACACCAGTATCCACCAAGAGTAATAAGAACTCTTCCCCACCAATACGGAATGCATAATCGCTACCTTGACTATAACGCTGTAAGGCTTCGGCAATAAATTTGAGCGCAAGATCACCTGCCGCATGACCAAACTTATCATTGATCATTTTGAAATAATCCGCGTCAAAGGCGAGCAAAGACAACGGCGTTTCATTTTGCCGCGCAAAGGTAATTTCACGTGAAATTATCGTACTGAGATAACGACGGTTTAGGAGTTGAGTCAAAGAATCATTGCCAGACTCAATATATTCAGCCACCTGAAACAATTGATCAACTAGATGCTGAATTTCACGGTTCAATTCACGAATCTGTTGAATCAACTGTTGCAGCTGATCTTTTTCCGTCATCTGCATCGTTTGCTGGGTTAATTGATCCACTTCATAAATTCTGTCAATAATCAGTTGAACCTGATCTGAACCTGAAAAAGCATATGCCGCTTTATGAATGAACCATAGCCCAAACTCTGATTTTGAAAATAAGGGATGATAAAAACCAACATTGCCCGAAAAGATTTTAAACATCAGTTCATTTTCCCAGTCGAGCAATGAACCCCGTTGTTTATCTTTATGCACTGCTACATCTTGCATCGCTGAAAATAAGCGATAATTGTGTTTTGTTTCTTGGTTTTTTTCTGTATTGATCTCATAAGAGCGGCACATAATTTCTGTGCTGAACCCCGTAATTTGTACAATATAACTGCACATATGGAGAATATTTTGCGTTTGGTTTAACTCTAAAATTTCAAATATTTTACGTTCTATTTCACGTACACCACGCATGATGAACCATGACGGAATACCAACACGCGCGTGTACCATTCCAACTTTCTGCTGTCTTTTGACTGAGCTTTCAAATTCACCATTCAGTGCGACATTAAACGTTTCTAACAACCATTTTCTTAAAGTGTCGATGAGCCTTTTTTGAATGATATCGTCTTTAAAAAATTCAGCTGACTCTGGCTCACGTGACATTTGTTCATAAAAAACAGTAACTAAATGTTCAACATGCCTTTGGATAAATTGCAATGCTGCAAGATGTTCATTTTCAGTATATTGATCACAAATATCTTTCCAAGCCTGACTTAGACCTGTAATACATTCTTGATTCATTCGGTGACACAAACCACAGCTATTACAAAGCTAGCAATCATACCTTGCTTTACTTACATAAAAAAACAAATTTATTTGATATTTCACATTTTATCTATCTTAAAAATTAATAGAAAAATACATAACTCAATTTCAATTTATTCCAATCTTGATCATCTTGTTGCTGGTATTCATAGCCAAATCTTAAGGCATTTTGCTGGTTAACAATATATTGTAATTCAGCATCGAGCTTCAGATTCCATTGATGTGCATCTTGCCAATACGGAAGTTCTGCCTGAACCAGACTATTGAATCGTTCGGACCAAATATTTTGACATCCCAGTGTCGGCCCAAGTCCAACTCGCCAACCTTGATCGAGAGACTTACCGCCCTGTACCTGCATTTGAGACTGCACATAGCACAAATGTGTGCGTTCTTGATTGGCCAAGCTATAGCCGGATTGGGCTTTTAATTCAGCAACGCCATGTTGTTTCTTTTCACTAAATTGACCTGCATCTACAGATACTTGCTGCCAGCCAAAATTAAAACCCCAAGTTAGCGGTGTTTTAAATGGTGTGATCGGGTTGTAGGAATTGACCGATAAAAAATCAAAATGATTAAGCTTGAGTTGGTGATCTCGATATTGGATCGAGCCATCCCAAAACATCAACTGCGTACCAATCCGAAAGCCACCTTGCGGATCAATCAAATCATGATATGCCTGACGATGACCGAGTTCGATATATTTTTCACCTTGAACTTCACCCACTGTGGCTGAAAAATTTCTCGCATGATGTCCATTGACTGGGTCTAGACTTGGCTGCTTAGGTTCAGTTCGTTGTTTCGGTAGCGAAGACTGACTTCGTAGGGCCAAGATTTGACGTAACTTAGGCTGTGTTTCTTCCGCACTCACCTTTCGACCAATCAGCAATAAATACAGATGGTCATACGCCATTTCTAATATTTTCGCTTGCTCTGCTTCATTAAACTCAGCGAGTGCTGTCGACATGTTCGCAGGTTCAATTTCAGCGAGCTTATGTGCTTCACGTGCTAAACGATATCCATGTTGCTGCGCTTGTGATAAAAGCTGCGTTTCTAATGCAGGACGATAAACCGCTGCTTGAATCAGTTGTTCATCATTGATCGCTTTAATCGTCTCAACGGGAATCGAAGCGACTTTAAATTTCTGGGTTAAATTCAGTGTCGGGCGAACCAAATCCATTAAACCCAATAATCGATATGCACAGTTATCGCTGGCAAAATAATAGGGAAAACTGACATTTTGCATTTCCCAAATATGTTTAACCAAATAACTGGTTTCTTGCTCGGTCAGTGCTAGCTCATATTCCCACAAATCACGACTTTCAAAATCGCCATATTCTTTCACCTTCCTGTAGTACGGCATCAAGGAATATTCGCCAGGATACTGTCCTGTTAAGCCTTTCCATGCATAAGACCAGTTATCTTCACCTGCAACTGTCGCTGCATAGTTAATGGCATAGGACACCAAATTTAGCTCTTTTTGATCTTTCGGATCGAGACGCAATAAGGTATGTCCAAACATAGAACTTGGATTACCCATAAAGTCTGTGGCGTAAATTAATGTCGCTTTATACGGCTTAATTTTCCCAAACCATTCATCAAACTCAGGGCAACTCACCACTGGTAACTGCTCTGAACGGATGGATAATTCTTGCATCAGCCACTGACTACGCGCAGGGAAACGACAACGAAAGGCTTGATTAGGTTCGGCGGGTTGAAACAGTGCAGCGACATCTGCCTCTAATTCAGCTTGAGCACTTTGGCGGCCATTTTCAGCTAAAAAATAACCTGTATAGGCAACTTCACTTTGTCCTTTATGATCTGTATATAAAAGTCGTTGCCAACTGATGTGTTCAGACAGTTTTTTTGATTGTGCAAGTTCAATATATCGCTGTAGCTCTACGGTTTTAGAGAGGTTTGGATCTACAACTTGCTGAGCATATAAGATGCTCGGAATCATAAAGGTACAAAATAAAGCAATTGATTTCATTCAGTTATATTCAAATCCATTTTTATATATTTTAGATAATAAAAAACCCTGCCGAGAGACAGGGTTTTGAAAGCATCGATTAAACGTATGCTTTAAGTACTTCATCTTTCGCCATTACGCTTTGTAATGAAGCAAGTACTTGTAAAGAAGACTGGTTTTCAGCTGAATAGATTTCAGCAAAATTTGCTTTAGACACAGCAAAGAAACGTGCTTTATCTGTTGATTGGATGTTTAAAAGCTCAGCCAAAACATTCAGGCTCTCACCTTGACCAACTGCCATATCACGAGCAAGTGATTCAGCATTTTCATTGGTAAATGTTACCGCTTGAGCAGTTACTGTACCTGTACCGCTACAACCTAAAGTACCAAAGGTAATACCAAGTAACTGGTTAGTAAAAATACCGTTGGTAGTCGCAGCTAAAATTTTAGGAATTTTACCTGATTGACCCGCCCAAACTTGAGAACCAACACCACAACCTACGTCACGGTCAGCAAAAGCAGCTGTAGAACCTAGTGCAACGACTGCCACTAAAGCTAATTTTTTTAACATAGCACTTCTCCAGGGAATTTTATTCCATTGTTTTTAATTATTAAAACATGTGTAATTTTGATTACACACCTGTAGATTAACTTGATCTTTCAGAGAAGGCAAAACATTTTCATCTAAAACTTTTGGCTAAAAATAATACGTTCTTTTTCACTATTTTTTGAGCAACCAAGTACCATTTTCATCACGTTTTCCAAGAATTTTGAGCACTAAAACCAAACTGAGTAATAGCAACAAATACCAAGAACCGAGTTTCCCCCAACCGACCATATGCCATGCATCGACCTGACTTGGATATAACCAAATTTGATAGAAAGTACTGATATTTTCTGCGATCCAAATCAAAAATGCCAAAATCAACAGTACTGGTAACATGGGCAACTGAATCACATGATTTTGTAATTGAAAACTGAGCTTAGTTTTCCAAAAGATCACCACACTCCAAGCAAACAAAAACATACGAATATCTGGCACAAAAAATTTGGTCATAAAATTAAGATATGACAAAACGGCTAAGCACAGCATATTGCAAAAACGCGGTAAGTTACTGAACGACACTTGATATAGACGTAGCGAACGTGCAAAGAAACTTCCCACCGCTGAATACATGAAACCTGCAAACAATGGCACAGTCAGCAGTTTAAAAACCGCAGGCTGCGGATATTGCCATGAGGCAATATGTGGATGAGTCAGAAATATTTCCATCCCCATTGCAAGGATATGAAACAGTGCTATGACTTTGGCTTCCGCCCAAGACTCGAGTTTCAGGTAGAGTAAACACACTTGAATAATCAGTGCATAAAACAATAAATAGTCATAACGGAAAAAGCCAAAATATTCCTGACTTCCCATTGCTGCTGTTAATGCAAAAGCGATCAACAGTAATATCCCAAATAAGGCAGCCGAAGCTGCCTTATAAGAGAACTCAAAACATGATTTTATCATCTTGACCACGGTTGAATCCTAAACCTATTTCCTTGAAGCCTTATAAATACTTGGCACTATATTCGTGTACCGTATCAATAAAGGCTTTTGGATTGGCTGGATCTACCCACTGAGTAATACCATGACCTAAGTTCGCCACATAACCGGTTTTTTCACCGTTGGCATATGCATCATCTAACATGGCACGCGTCGCTTTCGCAATCGCTTCAGGCGAACCATATAATGTTGCTGGGTCTAAGTTGCCTTGCAATGCTGCACGGCCTGCGACTGTTTGACGCGCCACATTTAATGGCGTAGTCCAATCTAAACCAAAGGCATCTGCACCCGTTGCAATCATTGGCTCTAACCATTGACCACCACCTTTGGTAAACAAAATCACAGGAACTTTGCGTCCATCTTTTTCACGCTGTAATCCTGCCACGATTTTTTGCATGTAGTTTAGTGAAAATTCGATGTATTCACGGTGTGCTAATGCCCCACCCCAACTATCAAAGATTTGTACGGCTTGGGCACCTGCATCAATCTGCGCATTGAGATATTCAGTCACCGCCACAGCCAAACGGTCTAATAAGGCATGCAACACTTCAGGTTGTGCATACATCATTTGTTTCGTAAAACGGAAATCTTTGCTTGAACCGCCTTCCACCATATAGGTTGCCAGTGTCCAAGGACTGCCTGAGAAACCAATCAAAGGAACTTGTCCGCCCAATGCTGAACGAATCGTAGTCACTGCATTCATGACATAATCTAAGTCAGATTTGGCATTAAACTTAGGTAAATTCAGTACATCTTGTTCGGTACGTACAGTTTTATGAAACTTCGGACCTTCACCTGCTTCAAAATACAGTCCCAAACCCAACGCATCAGGTACTGTCAAAATGTCTGAAAATAAAATAGCTGCGTCTAAGTCATAACGACGCAAAGGTTGTAAAGTAACTTCACAAGCAAATTCTGTATTTTTACAAAGGGATAGGAAATCACCCGCTTGTGCACGTGTTTCACGATACTCTGGTAAATAACGGCCAGCCTGACGCATCATCCAAACCGGAGTTGCATCTACCGGTTCACGTAATAAGGCACGCAAGAAACGATCATTTTTTAAGGTCGTCATTCACTTTCCCAACTTAATTCGATATTGGCATCATCATATCAAAAAGGTTGTAAATATAATAACTTCTCAAGCATTTAAAAACCGATCATGTTGAGTGCCAAAAATGATATTTACACAAAACAACTACTGCATCTCCACTTTTTTTCTGTAATACTTAGCCAGTTTTTAATACACAGTAAATGAATAATTCTTAAGGTTGAATTACATGTTCGTTCGCACCATGCTCGCACTGAGCCTAAGTTGCATATTTGCTGGTACAGCTATTGCCGCATCTACTGCTGAACAACCATTAACGCCAAAAAAAGTGACTAATGTTGCAGTTCAGGATCCCATTGATCCGTTAGCGACTGAAGCTTCATCTGCAACTAGCCAGATTAGCGCTCAAGAACAAGAAGATCTGAACCAAGCATCGCAAACTTTAGACAGCTTGCAACAATCAGAAGATGTTAAAGCCGACATCGGTGCTGCACCTGCTACAGCGACTGCTACAACTCCAACACCAACTTCGCCTGCTGCCAAAGTTGCTTGGGGTTTAAATGACCTAAATAATGCGCAGTGGTATGACAACATTGGTAAAGGTCAATTCCCTGTTTATGCACGTGCGCATGTCATGCTCAATAATGCACATGCTTCACCGGGTGCAATTGATGGTACCAGTGGTAAAAATACCCTAAAGGCGATCGCTTCATTCCAACAAATGAATGGGTTGAAACCTACAGGGACTTTAACTAAAGAAACTTGGGATGCGCTGATTGCGAAACAAGGTTCTAAACCTGCATTTATTGAATATACGTTGACTGACGCAGACTTGAAAGGTCCTTATGCAGCATCAATTCCACACGACTATGCATTACAAGCAAAAATGAAAGGCTTGTACTACACACGTGTGACTGAAATGTTGGGTGAAAAATTCCACATGGACGAAGACTTTTTGAAAAAGTTGAATCCAAAAGCGACATTTAAAAAAGCTGGTGAAAAAATCTTAGTTGCGAATATTCGTAACGAAGTTCCTGAAGATATTCACCTGATCGTTGCACATAAAGGCGCGAAACAACTTTACTTGTTTAATAGCCGCAACCAAATGATCGGTTCATTCCCGGCAACGATTGGTAGTTCAGATACACCATCGCCTACAGGTACATATAAAGTAACAGGTGTTGCACCAAACCCATGGTACAGCTACTCACCGTCTAACTTTGTTCAAGGCAACAACAAAAAACCACTTTCATTACCACCTGGTCCAAATGGCCCTGTCGGTAATATCTGGATTGGCTTGAGCAAAAAATCATTTGGTATTCACGGTACACCGAACCCATCTGCTATCTCTAAAACTGCATCACACGGTTGTATTCGTTTGACCAACTGGGATGCAAATGACTTAGGTAAGAAAGTCAAATCTGGTGTGACTGTTAAATTCTTAGAATAATCTTAGTCACATTTAAAATAGCCTGCTTCGTGCAGGCTTTTTTTATAGCTGTGCATTCATGCATAACAAAAGACTCAATCATGAATGATCGTTGCAAAAATAGGATGAATTGTCGCTAAAAAACTATATATCCCGATTTAGTTCAATCTTAAAATAGGCACATGTTCAATAATTAAGATAAGGATGAATGCCATGAATGCTTTTTTACATCCAAGTGAAAACCGTGGTCACGTAAAAATGGGCTGGCTTGAGTCTAAACACAGCTTCTCTTTTGGTAACTGGTATGACCCGAAATACATGGGCGTTAGTGCGCTTCGTGTAATTAATGATGACTTAATTGCAGCACATGAAGGTTTTGGTCAACACCCACATGACAACATGGAAATTTTGACCTGCGTGCTAAAAGGTACAATTACCCATAAAGACAGTATGGGTAATCATGGTGGGATTTCTGCTGGTGAATGGCAGCTGATGAGCGCGGGAACTGGTGTTCGTCACAGTGAAATGAACCAAGGTGATGAAGATGTTCATTTATTGCAAATTTGGATCATTCCAAACGAACGTGATGCAGAGCCGACATATCAGCAAATTAAATGCGATCCACGTGATCAACCAGATCAATGGCATTTAATTGTTGGACCGAATGACAATGCACCGATGCATATTCGCCAACAAGCTGAAGTGAAAACAGCAGTCATTTCTAAAGGTCAATCTTTAGACATTGAAGCAACACAACACATTAACTATGTGCATGTCATTTCAGGCTCAGTGAAAATTGCTGAACATACCGTTGAAGCTGGTGGCGCAATCGCCTTTCTAGAAGCTAGCAAAATTGAAGCGCTTGAAGATGCTCAAGTGATTTGGTTTGATTTACCCGAAGTAAAATAACGAAAAAGCCCTCAAATGTGAGGGCTTTTTTTTATGCCGCTTGGCTTAGGCGTTCACTGCGTTTATACAACCACATCAACACCAAAGTTGGAATGATAAATCCTGCAGCCACCATGATGCCATGTAGGATTGAGGCATAAGGTTCAGCAAGCATGGCCAAATGTTTCATTGGAGATGTCAATGGATGGAATTACTTTAAACATCTCGAAGTCTAGCATTTCGAGATGTTTATATATGCCGCTCAGCATCTAATTATCGAGATAAAATTCATCAATCAAAGGTGATTTTATTCTATTGCTGATGCAATCTATCTAATCAGCCTTCAGTTTCCACGCGATAAAAATGATTTTGCATAAAGACGCCAAACATAGAGGCAAATAATTGCCGATCTTGTTCAATTTGAAAGATGCCCCCGAAATAGTCCCGATCTGTGGTTAAAATTAAATCTAAGAATGTTGCCTGCTTGGGAACTACTCCCTTTCTTTGGCAATATGCAAAATATGCGCTGACATCTTCAAATAAAATCCACCATTCCTGTGGACTTCCAATCTGAACGCCACCTAATGAATGCTCTAGATCAAACATCGCATTGAGAAGATATTGAAAATTTTGCTGTGAACTTTGAAATTGAAATCTCGGATAATCTGTTGTTAGATTTAAATTGATCAGATGTAAATGGACGCTCCGAGCACACTCTAATCTATGTTTAACTTTTACATATTGTTGATACCGACGTCGATCTTTTGCTGTGACCGTGGTTAAGCGAGACAAATCCATATTGTCATGCAAATCACTGAGTTTTACTTCACACGCTACTGCGTTTTTGGCGGTACGCTGCGCAGCTTGAAATCGGTTCTCACCTGCTGTTTTAGTCAGTGCCAGTATCGCGTCAATAATATGCGCTTGAAAACCCATGGCACGAAGCTCATCCGTCGTTGTCGCAGTATCTTCTAAAATGTCATGCAATACAGCAACGATTTTAGCGTCGGGATGTTGCACATTTTGCATCACACGAAGTGGATGCTGAATATAAGCTTGACCCGCTTTATCGACTTGTCCGAAATGGCGTTCAGTCGCCAAAGAAATCGCGTTTTCTAAAGTTGAAATATAGAACCTCCTCTTCGTGGTTTTTTTTATTTTTCTCCATCATATTAACCAATGAATACAGATATTTGTAGCTCTAAGTGCTGCCCGAACGACACAGATTGACTCGTAAAATGCATATTTTCTAAGACTTTCCGTCAGGTAGATCTTTTGCAAATACTTCTATGCCATTCGCGCCAACATTTCCAAAGTAATTTTTTTCACCTCTTCTTTGCTTTGCTGAATATGGCTGCGCATCTTCTCTAGTGCAGCTGTCACATCATGTTCGAGTATCAATTGTAAAATCTGTTGATGCTCTGCATAAGTGGCTTCAATTCGATAATCTTTAGAGAAATCTAAACGTCGAATAATACGAATTTTTTCACTCACATCCCGATGCACTTTCGCCATTTCACTATTACCGATTGCCTCAACCAATTGGCAGTGAAATGCTTCATCTTGCATCGATAAAGTTTTTAAATCATGCAAATACTGTTCGGGCTGAATACACCACAAATTCACCAAGTCCTGTAAAGCCTGTTTGAGTTGCTCTGATTCCATTTTGCAGAGCTGCTCAATGGCATAGCATTCAAGCAAAATCCGCAAATCATACAGTTCTTCATAAGCTTGAAAGTTCAGCGGCTTCACCTCCCAACCGCTACGAAAATGTACTCTTACATAGCCATCTTGCTGTAAACGGTATAAAGCCTGACGTACGGGTGTACGGCTCACTTCATACAACTCGGCAATTTCAGATTCGGTAAACCGTGCGCCCGGTTTGAGCTGGAAATCAAAAATATCGTTTTTTATTTTTTGGAAAACCAGCTCAGACAAGTTGTCTGAGCTTTTCCCAACAATGGTGGTTGTGGTCATGTTTATTCCATATAAACCAGCGGCTCACCGCTATGTACCGTTTGTCCTGCACGGCAGATAATCGCTTTCACTATGCCGTCATCATCGGCATAGACTGGAAGCTCCATTTTCATCGCTTCAATAATGGCTACAGTCTCACCTTTCTTCACAGACTGTCCAGCTTCGACAAAAATTTTCCAAATGTTGCCGGTCATCGATGCATTCAAGGCTGCAAATTGGCTATAGTCAGTATCATCTTGCAGGATTTCTATTTCCGCAGGCGCATCGAACTCATCTTTCCAGCGTTCAACTTCAGTTGTAAATGCCTGCTGCTGCTGCGCTTTAAATTCGGCAATACTGTCCTTCTCTGTTTCCAAAAAGGCTTGATAGGCTGCAAAATCAAATTCAGTTTCTTCAATTTTGATTTCCGCCACACCATTGGCAAAGTCGGCACGGAATTGATCGAGTTCAGCTTCGGTTACTTCATAATATTTAATTTGATCAAAGAAGCGTAAGAACCATTGCTGATCGCCAAACTGCTTGTTCTTTTTAAACTTATTCCAAATAGGCAATGTACGACCAATCAACTGATAACCGCCCGGTGAGTCCATGCCATAAATACACATGTACATACCGCCAATACCGACTGTGCCTTCTGCGGTAAAGGTACGTGCAGGATTATATTTCGAGCTGAGTAAACGATGACGTGGATCAATTGGCACGGCACAAGGTGCGGTTAAATATACATCGCCTAAACCTAAAATCAGGTAATTGGCATCAAAAATGATGTCTTTGACTTGCTCACGGCTGTCTAAGCCATTAATGCGCTGAATGAAATCGACGTTATTTGGCAACCACGGCGCTTTGGAACAGACACTTTCTTGATAACGTTCTACAGCACCTAAAGTTGCCGAATCCTCAAATGCCATCGGCAAGTGAATAATACGGGATGGAATTTTGATTTGGCTCAAATCCCCCATCTCATTTTCCAGACCCAATAAGAACTGGATTAAATTCGCTTGGCTGAAACGCAATCCATCATATTTAATTTGCAGTGAACGTACACCCGGAGAAAGCTCTAAAATGCCCTCAATGTTCGCTTCACGAATGAGCTGCATCAGTCGATAAACACGTAAGCGTAATGCAAGGTCGAGGACATTTTCGCCATATTCCAGCAAGATGTAACTGTCACCCGCCTGACGATACACCGCTTTTGGCGCATGGGAATCTGCTTCACGCACAGCCAATATCCCTTCAGGCTTGCATTCAAAATTTGCCAACTCTGACTTTTCAGGTGCTTGGGCAAAGTTTTGGATATCGGCAATTTGCTGAACTTCCAAGGCATTGGCTTGTTCCACACTCATTGGATAGAAACTGATGCTGTCATCTGCCTTCAGTTGACCAATCTTCCAAAGTTCTGCTTTGGCAATCGTGACTGGGCAAACAAAGCCACCGAGGCTTGGGCCATCTTTAGCCAAAATCACAGGGAAATCACCAGTGAAGTTAATCGCCCCAATGGCATATTCACAATCATGCACATTGGATGGATGCAAACCTGCTTCACCGCCATTTTCACGTGCCCAGCTTGGTGTCGGACCTGTTAGGCGAATACCTAAACGGTTTGAATTAAAGTGCACATTCCATGTTGAAGCAAAGAATTCTTCAATATATTCAGGTTTAAAGAAATCGGGTGCACCATGCGGACCATACAGCACGCCAATTTTCCATTCTTTGCCATAGCTTGGAATACGCTCTGCTGCCAAAGCTTGTGGTGCTGCTGTAGCAATTTCCAATCCATCCAAAGGCAGGCTAGGATTGACCATTTTAATCATGTCGCCTGCGCGCAGCCCTCGCCCTGCATGACCGCCAAAATTACCCAATGCAAAGGTTGAACGACTGCCTAGATATTTAGGTACATTTAACCCATTGCGGATTGCAAGATATGTACGGCAACCCGATTCAACTTGTCCTAGTACCAAAGTTTGCCCAGCTTTGATGTTGATCGGCTGCCAAAAATCGACATTTACTCCATCTAGAGCCGCGCTGCATGGCGCACCTGCTAAGGCTACGATGCTGTCGGCATGAAATTTAAGACTTGGTCCTTGTAAGGTAAATTCAAAGCCTGCTGCCGATTTTGGATTACCCACAACTTGATTGGCCAACTGAAATGCATAATCATCCATTGGGCCTGATGGCGGTACACCAATATCCCAATAGCCCACACGCCCCGGATAATCCTGAATCGTACTTTGTGTACCTGGTTGCAGCACCTCAATCACATTTGGCACATATTTAAAATCATCCAGCAGGCGTGTCCAAATTTGCATATTTTCAAAGCGTGCATCAGACACTACGGTATGCGCATAGTCTAAGTTGGTGCTGATGCCATTCAGACGGGTTTCAGCCAAGGCTGTTTTTAACTTAGCAACCGCACTGTCTCGGTCTGCCGCATGCACAATAATTTTGGCAATCATCGGGTCAAAATATTGTGAAATTTCTGTGCCTGTAGATACCCACGTATCCACACGGATGTCTTCAGGGAAATATACATCCGTGAGTACACCAGGACTTGGCTGGAAGTTTTTCACTGGATCTTCTGCATAAATCCGCACTTCAATGGCAGCGCCATTGGGCTGAATATTGCTGAGTTTTTCCCAATCTAAAGCATCACCTGCCGCCACTTTCAGCATGCATTCAATCAGATCTAATCCTGTCACCATTTCAGTGACTGGATGTTCAACCTGCAAACGGGTATTTACTTCAAGGAAATACACTTCATCACGGACAGCATCATAGATAAACTCAACCGTACCTGCGCTGCGGTATTTCACCAATTGACCAAGCTCTACAGCAGCACGGTGCAATTTTTGACGGGTTGCTTCAGGTAAATGCGGTGCTGGTGTTTCTTCCACCACTTTTTGGTTACGGCGCTGCAAGGAACAATCACGCTCACCAAAGGCAACGACTTGACCTAAACCATCACCAAAAATTTGTACTTCTACATGACGGGCTTTATCGACAAAACGCTCGAGGAAAACACCCGCATCTTTAAAAAACTGCTCGCCTAGACGCTTTACACTTTCATACGCATCTTTTAATGATTGTTCATCATCACAGCGGGTTAAACCAATCCCGCCACCGCCTGCGGTGCTTTTCAGCATGATGGGATAGCCAATCTCTGCAGCAGATGCGAGTGCTTCATCCAAACTTGCCAATAAACCTGTGCCCGGTGTCATGGGTACATTGGCTGCCGCAGCCAATTCACGTGCACGATGCTTCAAGCCAAATTCTAAAATTTGTTCGGCGGTTGGCCCCATAAAAGCAATGTTATTTTCCTCACATGCACGGGCAAAGTCGGCACTTTCAGATAAGAAACCATAACCGGGAAATATTGCTTCAGCACCAGTTTGTTTGGCTGCTTGAATCAATTTTTCAATACTTAAATAAGTCTCTGCAGGTTTAATACCTTCAAGAGAAACTGCCACATCTGCATCTAAGACATGCTGTGCATAACGGTCGGTCTCTGAATACACGGCAACAGATTTCACACCTAATTTTTTTAGAGTACGAATCGCACGAACAGCAATTTCACCACGGTTTGCAATTAAAACTGTTTTAAACATGATTATTTCCCCGATTTTTTTAATTTGATTTTGCTGTTGTTGCTTGCAGTGATTGGATATAGGCGCGCCAGCCGCCAAATTCACTGATATTTTTTGCACCGTTTAGGCCATAAGGTTCACAAATAAAGCCTTTCACCCAACGTCCATCGGCAAGCTCGATATTGCCCATACCCAGTGGTGTTGGAATTTCGGCGACAAATTCACCAAAGCGTGCTTTTGGAATATCCCAAAGCTCGACAATAATTTTTTGACCCGCTTCCTGACGCGCTAAACCTGGTTTCGGAGGTACTGTGCCCGGCAGTGCATAGAGGGCGTAATCGGCAGAAGTGGTTGTGGTTTCAACATGCACGGCTTGGCGTGTTGTCAGTTGGAAATTGAGTGGCATGCCTGTGAGATGTGCGCCTACGACTGCAACTCGAAAATGTTGTGCGGATGGTGCAGACATGACTGAATTTGCTTCAGGCAATGTTTTAGCTACTGCACCGAGTGGTAATTTCAAATGCTTTTGCCATTTTTCGGCAAAATCTGCTAAAGCCGTATCGTGCCAAGCCGGTGCAATGAATGTGATTCCAAAAGGCAGCCCGTCGGCACGAAAGCCTGCAGGTACAGCGATGGCACTGAGGTCTGCTAAATTGGTAAAGTTGGTATAGGTGCCAAAGTGGCTATTATTTTCAATTGGCGATTCAGCCATTTCTGCAAGCGTGTGTATGGTTGGCGAGCTTGGCACCACTAAGGCATCAAATTGCGCTAAGGTTTGCTGAATGTCTCGAGCCAATTCTTGCTTTAAATATTCGGCGTTATAAGCATCAACCGCAGTGTACTGCTGGCCTTTTTGAATAATTTCTAAAACTGTTGGATCAAAGTCTTGTACCGATGTTTCTAATAAGTCTGCAACTGCAGCAGTTCGCTCTGCGACCCATGACCCTTGGTAAAGTTGGCTCGCCAATTGACTAAAAGCGCTGAAATCAATTTCTGTCAGTTCTGCGCCTAAGTTTTTTAATTTAGTCAGTGCTTGCTGAAATGCATCCGCCGATTGAGCATCGCCAAAAAATTCTAATTGTTTTGGAATGGCTAACTTTAATTGTGCGCTGAACGTTGCAGGCGCTGTTGCAGGATTCACACGTGAATAGCTGTCGCTTACATCAAAACCTTCCATAACATCTGCCACAGCAGTCGCATCAGCGACGGTTAAGGCAAAAATTGAAATGCAATCTAAGCTTTTACACGCAGGCAATAAGCCTGTATTTGAAAAGCGACCTTTGGTCGGTTTTAAACCAACAATATTATTAAATGCTGCGGGAATTCGTCCTGAGCCTGCTGTATCTGTACCGAGTGCAATCGGGACTAAACCACGCGCCACCACACTGCCTGAACCAGAGCTTGAACCACCGCTTACATAGTCAGGATTAAAAGTATTTGGCACTGCACCAAATGGTGAACGTGTACCGACCAATCCTGTGGCAAATTGATCTAAATTGGTTTTGCCTACAATAATCGCACCCGCTTGTTTTAAGCGTTGTACCACATAGGCATCTTCAGTTTTAATTTCAGTAAATAATTTAAACGCAGCCGTTGACGCAAAGCCTGCCACATCAATATTGTCTTTCACTGCAATAGGCACACCAAACAAAGGTAAGGCAGTCGCATTTTCAATTTGTTTTAAAGCGTCAACCTGTGCAGTTATTTGTTCTATCGATGCAATGGAAATCCATGCTGGGTCTGCATGGTCAAATTGCTCGACCAAGGCATATAAGTCTTCAAGTTGAAGTGTGTTGTTTGCGTAGCCCGCTTTCCATTCCGCTAAAGTCCAGCCTAAAGTTTTTATTGGGTTCATTGATGTGCTCATTCTTGTATCCAAGTTTGAATACTATGTTGCACACATCATGCCAACTATAATTATTCTTTGTTTTTCAATGCTTTAATATTTAAAACCAATCATTTACCTATTTTGTATAGGCAGAACAATACACTAAGTGTTCTATTAAGTTTCCAAGCTCCACTATTTTGGTGCATGACTTTTATAATCGTGATTTCAATAGTTTCTTTTGATTTAGATGCAGATATAAATACAGTGAACTTTCTATTTTCACTCTTTATAAGCTTTCAATTTAAATGTTTTTATGACTTTGAACTTAGAATAAAAACAACTGAGAAATATTTTGAATTTTATATATAGAAAAAGATACATCAATGATGGCTAAAGCAATATTGGGCTTTGAGATTGATCGGGTTGAATAGAAAAGTAGTAATAATAAAAGCTATTGATTCGCAAAATTTAGTTCAACAATCAAAACTAAAAAATGGTGCGCTCAGCGCGCACCGTAAATACAATTTAACTAATTGTTTATTATAAATATTTAAACCCAACCTACATCATTGTACCGCAAAAAATACCGTAAAAATTCAGCATTCTAAAAAATATTGATGATGGCAATGTAGGTCATTACCACCAACGAAATATATTGATTTCAGGTGCTACGACTACCCCACCTGACTATACATTGTTGAATGACAAAATGGCTCAACTAGTCGGTTGGTACAAGTCGGAAGCGCATCAGCGTCATCCTATTGAACGTGCAGCTAAAGTACACCTGGATTTTTTATTGATGGTAATAGACGCACATCACGTCTATTGATGAACCTTAAGTTGCTGAAATCTGGATATCCACCTTGCGTTATTACAGTTGAAAAATCGCGTGGCTTACTATGAAGCTTTGGATCAGTGGATGGCTTATGACAAAACTGAAGCTTTTATCCAATTGATTTCTGAAGCAGTGATCGAAGGATTTAAACCATATCAGATAATTTTAGGAATTTAGAGTTACTCCCATTTATATATTTCTTTATTTGTACTGCTGCTTAGGACATTTTATTTATTAGAGCCTTGTTGCCTAATGCTGTTATCAAAAAATTGTTCAGCGATATAATTTCAGAATGAAGAAGCCTACACATAGAATCTATCATACAAAGAATTGACCTTACCACAAACCTAATTTTATTAACTTATTCAATAGATCTCTTTCATAAATCAAAAAACGATCTTCTTTTTGGTTAATATTTGCACTCCGGATTTCTTAGCATTCGTGCATAATCTGCGGATGAAATACATCGATTCAAACAAGCTTTCTGATCCTCAGT
>NZ_VPDC01000020.1:0-63731 GCF_013417875.1 Acinetobacter sp. YH12219 | reverse complement strand
AACCTTCAAAATTCTTGCTGAGCGATATCGCAATCGAGGCAAAAGACTAGCATTAAGATTCAATCTAATTGCTGGAATTTATAACTTGGAGCTGAGTGAAAAATGACTTATGAAAGAAATCTAATATGAAAAGTAAAATAAAAAATCATGACTTTGGTTATGATGTATTTAAACAGGATGTTCCTTTTTCTCAGTTAGATGAAGGAGACGTTCTACTTAAACCAGAAAATGATTCTAAACGTAATCATAATTGGTCATTTGTTAGCATGAATGATGATTATATCGAATTGATTGATCAATCTTATGCAAGGTTAGGAAAAGGAATAAGTTTATTAATTCCAATGTTTCCATTATTTTTATTTTTATTTTACTACATTGGTATTCTTTCTTTTCTTGATAATTCTAGTGTAGGAGAGGCTTTTTTTTTCCTTATAGCTGTACTTTTTGTAATAGGACTTCCTTGTGTTGCATTTCTACGTCCTTACTTTAAATATGATCATAAACAACCTATTTGTAAGCCTGTTCTTTTTAATAGAAAAACAGGTAAAGTTTTTTTCTATATTAATGATCAAGAATATATAGAAAAGAAATGGACAGATGTAGTTTATATTATGGGCAGTAGTTTTGGGTTGTCTGGCATTCCATTACGAGAGCTTCGGGCACATATCATCGAAGACGGCATCCTAAAACATACCTTTGTGATTGGCTTTCCAATGATTGGAATATTTCGTACTCAAGGTTTATGGACTTTTATTTGTCATTTTATGATGAAAGGACCAGAGGAGCTTTACCCCAAACCGCATCCTATGTACGGTACCATCGATCCGTTTACCCAACTAACCTATTGTCAAAAGGTCGTGGGTGCAAAAGAAAGTTGGAGAGATACATGGAAATCATTTCGAATCATTTATCATTATAATTGGGTTCCAGCTTTATTTGCTTATCCATTTGATGTGTGTAACTTTGTTGCACGAAGAATTTTATTGCATATCAAACCATTGCCCGTTTGGCATGAAGATGTAGTACGAAAAAACAAAATGGATTTAGAGCGCCCAGAGGAAATCAGCGCAAAAGATAATTTTGAATTTACGATGTTTAAAATGATGGATAAATAAAAAGCCCTTTCGGGCTTTTTATAAAGAACTTAAGGCAACTGCTTAATCGGACTACCACCCAACGCCTGCATTAAAGTCACATAAGCATTATATTGACTCTGCTTGGTTTGAACCAAAGACAGTCGCGCATTACGTGTGGTCTCCTGTGCATCAAGCAAGTTTTTCAACGCAATTGCACCATTACGATAACGCACTTCAGTCAAACGCTCAGTTTTTTCTGCAAGCTGCACATTACGCTCTTGCAAAGCAACTTGTTGACTTAACTCAGTACGATTGGATAGCGCATTTTCCACATCGGCAAAAGCCTGATACAAGGTCTGACGATATTGAATAATAGATTTTTCATAATCTAAATCGCTAATCGCAAGGTCTTTCTTCATATCGTTATATTGCAAGAAAGGTAAGCTTAAACTTGCACCCAAAGCCAAAGCAGGGTTTTGTAATAAATTACTCAAAGAGGTACTACTCGAGCCTAAACTGCCAGTCAAACTAATCGAAGGGTAGTAACTCGCTTTCGTTGCATCTTTATTTGCCAAAGCTTTACGTAATCTTAATTCGCTCGCTTGTAAATCTGGACGGCGAGACAACAACTCGGCTGGTAAACCCGCTGCAATCGTCGGTAATGCAATTCGAGGTAAACGCTGCGGCTCTGAAATATTCAGTTGTTGCACAGGTTGATGCAATAACACAGCCAATGCAGTACGTGTTTCCACTTTTTGTTGGGCAATTTGGCTTAAGGTCGCTTTTTGACTTTGTACCGACTGTTCCGCTTGGGTTAGATCTAAACCTGAAACGGCGCCGGCTTTATATTGCACTTTGACTAAGTCATAGGTTTTTTGCGTACTGGCTAAGTTTTGCTGCGCAATACTGTAGCGCTCATTTAAATAACCAAGCTGCCAATATAAGTTTGCTGTTGTCGCAATCAAACTTTGGGCAGTGGCTTGCAGGTCTTGTTCAGTTGCTAAAGCTTCCCATTTTGCGGCCTCAGTCTGGCTAGCCAAACGACCAAATAAATCTACTTCATAACTGACGCCACCACTGAGTGATACACCTTTTGATGAGTCATCACCTGAGTTAAGGTCAAAGTTATGTCCAGTAGAGACACTTGAACTCACGCGTGGCCCTTGTTTATTTTCAGCTAAACCTGCTTGTAGTCGAGCTTGCTGTAAATTAATACCTGCAACAGCAAGGTCTGTATTGGCAGCTAAAACTTGATTCACCAACTGGTTTAATTGAGCATCATTAAACAATGTCCACCATTGGTCAGCATAAGTATCTGCATGAACTTGCTGACTCATGGCTTTCGCATTTTGAAATTGCGTCGGGATTTGTGTTGCAGGGGCTTCATAAGGCGTCTTAACCACAGCGGCACAGCCGACTAAGCTACTTCCGAGAATGAAGGCACTTGCAAGTTTACTTAAGGTCATTTGCATCATTATTTCCTTATTCGCGAGAAAGCGCATCGACAGGGTTAAGCTGTGCGGCATTACGTGCAGGAATAAAGCCAAACACAATACCAATCATACTTGAGCAGACAAATGCAGCTACGATAGACGTCGTTGAATAGGCCATTTGGAATGTTCCACCGGCAAAATGACTAATCAATTGTCCAATACCTAAAGATAATAAAACCCCAAGCACCCCGCCTAAGATACATACCAACACCGCCTCAATCAGGAACTGCTGTAAAATGTCACTTTGACGGGCACCCACAGCCATACGTACACCAATTTCTTGAGTACGCTCAGTCACAGAAACCAACATAATGTTCATGACCCCGATACCACCGACGATCAATGAAATCACCGCAATAGCAGACACCAATAAGGTCATAGTTGCGGTGGTTTGTTGAATGGTTTCACGGATACTATCGGAGTTCTGTGTAAAGACATCTTGAGCGCCATGACGTTGCACCAATAAGTTCAATATGGCGTTCTCAGCCGCAGCACTTGGGTATTCATCTTTTACGCGGACAATGATGCTGCGTACATTCGACTGACCTAACATACGACTCATAACCGTTGAATACGGCAAATACACATTCAGGCTATCTGAGTTGCCCATCATGCTTTTTTGTTCTTCGATCACGCCAATGATACGGCTCGGCACACTGCCTAATAAAATCACTTGACCCACAGGGTTGGTGCCATCGGCAAAGAAGGTATTTTTAGTATTACTATCAATCACCACATCTTGCGCTTGCTCAGTCACGCTTTCTTTATCAAAAGGTTGACCCGAAGCGAAGTTCATTCCTTTGACATAGAAGAAATCTTCACTCACGCCATTCACTGTGGTCGACGCTTCTGTGTCTTTAAAACGTGTTGTAACAGATGAATTGACTGAAGGACTAACGCCATCGACATAAGGTTGTTCCGCAAGGGCCGTCGCATCGGCTGGAACCAATGTTTTTACTTGCGATGATCTTGAGTTATCACCAAATCCACGACCTTGATACACCGTGATGGTATTGGTACCTAAACTGCTGATATTTTCTAAAATCTGCTTTTGCGAACCATTCCCAAGAGCCACAACAGAAACCACAGAAGCGATACCAATAATGATCCCGAGCATGGTTAAAAATGTACGCATCCGGTGTGCATTCATGGCAAGGATCGCCATACGGAATGCTTCACCTAAACGGTCAACGGCAGAGCGCCAGCTTGAAGTTTTTTTCTGTGTGTTTGGAACGAGTTGTTGTTTTTCTAAAGGTTCATCACCTGTTTCAGGTACATTGGGCTGATCTGAGATGATATTACCGTCAGAAATTTCAATAATTCGAGTCGCATTTTTTGCAACATTATGGTCGTGCGTGACCAAAATAATGGTATGACCTTTGGCATTGAGTTCGCGCAAAATCCGCATCACTTCAATACCACTATTCTTATCCAATGCACCGGTGGGTTCATCGGCAAGAATAACATCGCCACCATTCATGAGGGCACGCGCAATCGATACACGTTGTTGCTGACCACCCGAGAGTTGGCTCGGACGGTTTTGGGTTTTTTCACCCAGTCCAAGATCGGTTAGTAGTTGCTTGGCACGTGCATTGCGTTCGGTTGCATCTGCACCGGCATAGATTGCGGGAACTTCAACGTTACCTGCAGCATTCAAATCACCGAGTAAGTGATAGCGCTGGAAAATAAAGCCAAAATATTCACGGCGTAACTGTGCCAGTTCATCTGGTTCAAGTTCACGCGTTTCGCGCCCTTTGACTTTGTAGCTGCCATTTGTGGGTTTATCTAGGCAACCTAAAATGTTCATTAGGGTTGATTTACCAGAACCGGACTGACCTACAATCGCCACCAGTTCACCTGGGTAAATCTCAAGATTGACCCCTTTTAGAATCTGGACTGTGCTTTCACCAGCAGGGAATTCACGAGTCAGATTCTTGACCTCGAGTAGAGGCGTCTGATATTGACTCATAATTACATTCTCATTGGGCCGCCAGCACCACCACGGTTGCTGCGTTTCGCTGTATCATTTGAAGTATCAGAACCGTCGGCAATCACGACTTTATCACCTTGTTTTAGGCCTCGGATCACTTGTGCGGTCACACGGTTGTTTAAGCCAAGTAATACAGGTTGAGGTTGTGCAGAACCATCCGCTTGCAATACACGCACCATGGCAACGCTGGCTTTGCCTTGTTTGACCAATGCTTTTTCAGCTTCAGTCAGTTCTAAACCTTTAGGACGATTTGGATGGTCTTTGTTCGATTTAGCTTCTGCGTTGGCATTTTTATCCGCAGATTGACCATCGGTAGACGTATTATTTCGGCTACGTTGTGGACGGTTTGAGGTTTGTACGGCAGCGGCAGGTACCGTTAAGACATTCTTGGCTTCATCTAAAATGATATACACCTGAGCAGTCATATCAATACGCAATTTACCGTCTTCATTTGGGACATCAAATAACGCATTGTAGTAAACCGCAGTACTTGAAGACGAAGAGGTGTTGTTGTTACTTTCGGTGTTAATTGAGTTTGGCGCAGGTTCAACTTGGCGCAGGGTAGCATAGTGTTTTGTTTCACTGTCGCCCAAGGTCGTAAAGTAAACACTTTGACCTTCTTGAACTTTCATGACATCGGCTTCAGAAATTTCAGCTTTAATGGTCATGGTGTCGAGTTTTGCCAATTTCACAATGGTTGGCGCACTTTGGTTGGCGTTTACGGTTTGACCTTCTTCAGTCACAATCGCCACGATGGTTCCATCCATGGGTGCAACAATTTGTGTATAGCCTAAGTCTTCTTTTGCAGTCGCTAAAGTTAAACGTGATTGTTCGATTTGTGCATTAATGGCTGCAATATCAGCTTGCGCAGTTTTATAACTTGCTAGCGCAGATTCAAGTTCTGCACGACTAGTCGCGTCTTGAGCGTACATTGCTTGTTGACGATTATATTCAGCTTGGACTTTTGCAAGATTTGCTTGTTTAACTGCCAATTGCGCTTGTTGGTTTTTGATGCTGGCTTCTGCAGTTTTTAAATCATTTTCCTGACGTACAGAGTCAATACGGGCAATCAGCTGACCTTGTTTCACTTCATCACCGAGTTGCACATACATCTTTTTCACCTGACCAGAAACCTGTGCACCAACACTCACCATTTTGGTTGCTTCAAGTACACCTGTTGCAAGTACAGAGTTTTCAATGTCACCACGACTCACTTCAGCAGTAATATATTGCGGCTGAGTTTCTTTAGGTTTTAGGAAATGCCATGCAGTGACAGCGATTGCCAAAGCAACGATGATGGCTACGATCAATTTTGCTGGTTTTATTTTTGGCATGATTGGCAGTTAAAAGTTTATAAAGATGATTGAATTATAAGATTTAAATACGGATAAATTGTGAACTTTTTGAACAAACAGTAATGATAATTATTCTTTTATACTGGAATGTAAGTTATTACAGCCTTTTATTAGACTAGAAGAGTCTGCGCCCACACAAGCTGGCAATAGCTTGTTGTACCAAGTGCTCAGGATTTTCATGACCTAAACCTTTTATTGACGCGTCTAAACGAAGTAATAGGGCAGGCCAAGTCAAAAAATCGTTCGCATTTAAACGGCGTAACGCTTGTTGATACAGCCCGACTTTGGTTTTCCAAATACCAATTTGCAAGGCATTTTGTGGCTGCTCAAACAGTTGCATCAGCAAACGCATTTCCTTACTGATACTCCATAAAATCAGCGACATCGGCTCGCCTGAAACGATTAAGTATTGAAAAATTTTAATTGATTGTGCCAAATTGCCTTGCAGCATGGCATCATTTAAATCATAGGTGGTGTAGCGTGACTGATCTTGTAAGCAAGAGTACAGATGATCTATTTGGATCATCTCTGCTTCAGGAAAAGTATCTGCAACACGCATTAAACTATTTTTTGCAGCCAGTAAGTTGTGCTCATGATGCTGTTCTAGCCATTGCCAAGCATCATTGGCGAGTTTAATGCCGAGCTTTTGTGCTTCAACGGCCAAAATTTGCTGACGATCTTTAGGGTAGTTTGCAGTCAGTGCAACATTGACTCCATTGGCATCAATGGTTTGGAAAAAACTGGTCTTTAAACTCGCACTGTCTTGCTTCGGCATGACCACGAGCAGCAAGTTACTTTCATTTTGCTGCAAATAGCTTTTTAACAGTTTTAGTCCATTGGCATCGGGTTTAATGCTGCCATGTGCCTCAATTGCCAGTTGACTGGAAAATAATGACAAGCTATTTAAAGCATTAAAGACATTTTTCCAATCAGCAGCAGAGCTAATGTCATACCGTTGACGCTCGACTTCTCGAGTGTTCCAACTCTTACGAAATGCATCCAGGAGATTTTGTTCAAGTAAAGGCTCTTGACCATGCAGCACCCAGGCACCTTGCGCTTCATCTACACGTTTTAATGCCTGAAGATAGTCAAGTTTCATAAATCAAAATTACTCAGCTTTGGTCGGTGCAGTTAGTGGGTTTGCTTTCGGTAAGCGGTTTGATGAAATTTGGCGCACGATTTGTTGTGCAATGTCATCAATAATCACTTGTTTTAAATATTTTTCTTCTTGGTCATCGGTGTTCACGGTTGCTACGTCGTATTGGTAGCTACGTGTTGCCATCAATGTACGTGGTTCTGTCACAGGGTTACCTTGAGCATCTTCAATTTGGAACGTCACATTCAAGCGCAGTAAAGTTTCAACCAATTTACCATTGAGTTCTAAACGTCGCGGAGTGTAATCCAACACATGTAAGACATAGGCATTTTGATTATTGCTCAATTGCACGCCTGCAGAACCTAAATAAATCGCTAACTTTTCATGTAAGTCATCCGTATCTTCAGGAAGTGCCAAACGCATATTGGAATAGGCTACAGGTACAGCAGCAGGGTTGGTGCCTTTTAAATGAAAACCACAACCGACCATGCCTGCGCTCAGGCCCATAGTTAATACAATTGCAGCAACACGTTGAACCAAGTGCATAAAGTGTCCTCTGTTTCCCGAAGGGATAATGTTGAAATCCTGTGTGGATTGTAAAGTCAAAGCCCGTTGACTCGCAACGGGCTTTGTTTGGGAATTGTTTTTTAATCCCTCCCGACCTCCCTTTAAAAAAGGGAGGAGATCCGATTTTTTGTTGGGAGCGGGAAGTCCCCCTTTTATAAAGGGGGATTTAGGGGGATTAAATTAAACCACCAAATTCACTAATTTATTCGGCACCACAATTTCTTTCTTGGTTGGACCAGTCAAGAATTGTTGAACTTCAGGTAATGCTTTTGCTTGCGCCAGAATGTCATCTTTAGATGCATCGACAGACACTTCTAATTTGCCACGAAGTTTACCGTTCACTTGCACTACAATCGTTTGTGTATTGCGAGTCAGCGCAGATTCATCTACCGCAGGGAAGCGTGCTGATGTTAATTCGATACCAAACTCAGCCAATAAGGTTTGGCTTAAATGTGGTGCAAATGGTGCCAGTAAAGTTAGCAGTGTGGTGATCGATTCACGTGCAACAGCGGCATCGTTATCATCTTTTACTTCAAACTTATTGTTTGCGTTTAGAAGTTCCATCATCGCAGCAATCGCGGTGTTGAAGGCGTGACGACGTGCAATGTCATCACCCACTTTTTGAATGGTTTCGTGTGTTTTACGACGCAAGTCTTGTGCAGCGGTAGATAGTGTCGCTTTGTCGATGTTTGCAGCAGAGTTGCCTTGTTCAAGGAAACCAGATGCTAGGCGCCATACACGTTTTAAGAAACGGTTTGCACCTTCAACACCTGCGTCAGACCATTCAAGTGATTGATCTGGCGGCGCAGCAAACATCATGAATACACGTGCAGTATCTGCGCCATATTGGTCAATAATCGCTTGCGGGTCGATACCGTTATTTTTCGATTTCGACATTTTTTCTTGACCGCCAACCACGACGTCTTGACCATCACCTTGATATTTCGCAGAAATGATACGACCTTTTTCATCACGTTCTAAATCGATGTCGGCAGGGTTAAACCAAGTTTTCTTACCTGACTCTGATTCACGGTAGTAAGTATCCGCAAGCACCATACCTTGTGTTAAAAGGTTAGTGAATGGTTCGTTACCTTGAACGACGCCTTCATCACGCATCAATTTGTGGAAGAAGCGTGCATAAAGTAAATGAAGAATTGCGTGTTCAACACCACCGATGTATTGGTTCACAGGTAACCAAGTTTGACCCGCTTCAGGTTTCACCATACCGTCAGTGAAATCTGGAGATGCATAGCGTGCATAGTACCAAGATGATTCTACAAAGGTATCCAAAGTATCTGTTTCACGACGAGCATCGCCACCACAGCATGGGCAAGTGGTTTCATAGAACTCAGGCATTTTGTTGAGTGGGTTGCCTGAACCATCTGGAACCACGTCCGTTGGCAATACAACTGGAAGCTGTTCTTCAGGTACTGGAACCTGACCACATTTTTCACAGTTGATCATAGGAATTGGACAACCCCAATAACGCTGACGAGAAACACCCCAGTCACGTAAACGGAATTGAACTTTCGAGTTGGCAAGTCCAGTCGGTTCTAATTTTGCAAGGAATGCATCGTACGCCCCTTGTAAGTCTAAGCCGTCAAATTCGCCTGAATTCACCAGTTTGCCGTCTTTAGAGCCATACCATTCTTGCCAAATTGTTGCGTCAAAGTCTGCATCGTCTGCACCTTTGGCATCAATCACTTGCTTGATGGTTAAGCCATATTTGTTGGCAAATTCGAAGTCACGTTCATCGTGTGATGGAACCGCCATCACCGCACCTGAACCGTAAGACATCAAGACGTAGTTTGCGATCCAAACAGGAACTTCTTCACCTGTAACTGGGTGCTTAACTGACAAACCTGTTGCCATGCCTTTCTTTTCAGCAGTCGCAAGGTCTGCTTCTGCAACAGAACCCATACGGCATTCTTCGATAAATGCAGCAAGCTCAGGATTGCTTTCCGCAGCTTTAAGTGCCATTGGATGCTCTGCTGCAACTGCAACATAAGTCACACCCATGAGTGTGTCAGCACGAGTGGTAAATACAGTTAAACCATCTGCATAAACATTTGGATTCGCTGAAGGGAAGGTAATTTCCATACCCTGTGAGCGACCAATCCAGTTACGTTGCATGGTTAAAACTTGCTGTGGCCAGCCGTCTTTTAATGTTTCTAAATCGTCAAGTAATTCTTGCGCATAGTCAGTGATGCGGAAGTAGTACATTGGAATATCACGTTTTTCGACCAATGCACCAGAACGCCAGCCACGACCATTTTCAACTTGTTCGTTTGCTAAAACAGTTTGGTCTACAGGGTCCCAGTTCACTGTTGAAAGCTTACGGTAAATTAAACCTTTTTTATAAAGCTGTACGAATAACCATTGTTCCCAACGGTAGTATTCAGGTGTGCAAGTTGCAAATTCACGATCCCAATCTACAGAAAGACCTAACTTTTTAAGCTGATTACGCATGTAATCAATGTTTTCAAAAGTCCATTTTGCAGGAGCGACTTGATGTGCAATTGCCGCGTTTTCAGCAGGCAAACCGAAAGCATCCCAACCCATGGGCTGTAGTACAGTTTCACCTTGTAAACGGTGGAAACGGCTGATCACGTCACCAATTGTATAGTTACGCACATGACCCATATGCAGTTTGCCACTTGGATAAGGGAACATAGAGAGGATATAACGACGTGGTCCTTCTACTTGGTCGGCAACTTTGAAGGCTTTGCGATTTTCCCAGTCTTGTTGGACTGTAGGTTCAATCGCACTGGCTTGATATTCAGGGTCAATGTGAGTAGTCATAAACGTAAATAGAAATAACGGTTAAAAAGTTTGTGCTACAGCATAGCGCAAAATACGCCTAGAGTGAATTTTGCGATGCTGCCTAGATGTAAATAATTTAAGTCGATATAGCAGGACTTTGGCATGAATTATTGTGCTGCGGCAGCTACCGCTTGAGCTTGGCGGAGTGCTGCATTGGCTTCGCGTTGTTGTTCTGCTTGTTGCTCATTTTGTTCATTCGACTGTTCGGCTTCACGTGAAACCTCTTCTTGGTTTTTTGCTGGAGCAGATTGCGTAGTCGTTGTTGCGCCATAGGTATTTACTTTACCTTTACGCTGCGCATTTTTTGGCGGTGGCGTGGTGGTGTAATGCGTTGAACCTTTTGCATCTACCCATTTGTAATATTCTTTCGCTGAAAGGTCCAAACTGGTGAGGCAAAACGCCATGCTAGATAAAATACAGGCAGTGCGAGCAATCGTCGTCTTCATCATCATATATTCAGTCCCAAAGTTATAGTGATCATGCAAAATTATGCTGAAAATTTTGCGCTTTTTTGACAGCAGAATCTATGCATTTTTTAGCACAAAGGATAAAAGGGGCATCGCGTGGGATGAATAACTTTGTGAATGATGAATTGTGGAATTAATAAGCAATCAAAATATTGAGTTCTTATGATCCAATCCATGCCTCAAGTTGAAAGTGAGGCAATTGAATTAAAAACTCACAGCCATTCATTTAATTTATTTATTAGATTTATAAAAGTATTTTATTAAATGCGTGCTAACTGGTTATAAATAAACAAACTACAAAGAATACAAAGAACGGGAGTGTGCTTAAAAAACAAACGGTCTGTAAGTAATCAGAAAAAAGCCGATTTTTAAACTTGACTTTAATGGTTGAAACTACAAAAATGCTGTCTTTAGTTTTATATGCCTTAGATCGATCACCCTTCGAATGAGTGCATTTTAGCAATGGACTTCTTCTCTAGCCGAGAAGTTGAACAAAGCCAACAAAATATGTTTATCCCAACATGTTTTAGACCCCATATTGCTCAAACAGCAAGCAGGTCAGATTTTTTTCTTATTGCTATGAAAACTATGAAATTTGTGTGCTATAACAGAGCACACAGTTAATGAATTAACCACGACAAATGCCCTCCATTTGTGCGTGAAAAAAGATTAGGGTGAATCACGTTGGAACTTTTATCTGGTGGTGAAATGCTCGTACGCGCTTTAGCGGACGAAGGCGTTGAACATGTTTTTGGATACCCAGGCGGCGCAGTACTGCATATTTATGATGCGCTATTTCAACAAGAAAAAATCAATCATTACCTAGTGCGCCACGAGCAAGCTGCTGGTCATATGGCTGATGCTTACTCACGTGTCACAGGTAAAACAGGTGTCGTACTGGTGACATCTGGTCCGGGTGCAACAAATACCGTAACTCCAATTGCAACTGCCTATATGGACTCAATCCCAATGGTGATTTTGTCAGGTCAGGTTGCAAGCCATCTGATCGGTGAGGATGCGTTCCAAGAAACTGATATGGTCGGTATTTCGCGCCCAATCGTAAAACACAGCTTCCAAGTACGTCATGCAAGCGAAATCCCTTCGATTATTAAGAAGGCATTTTATATCGCTTCAAGTGGCCGTCCGGGTCCTGTTGTCGTTGATATTCCAAAGGATGCGACGAATCCTGCAGAGAAATTTGCTTACGAATATCCTGAAAAAGTGAAAATGCGTTCGTATCAACCGCCGCATCGTGGTCACTCAGGTCAAATTCGTAAAGCAATCGATGAATTGATTCATGCCAAACGCCCAATTATTTATTCAGGCGGTGGTGTGGTTCAAGGCAACGCTTCTGCACAGTTGACAGAACTTGCACATTTATTGGGTTATCCAGTAACCAGTACCTTAATGGGTCTTGGTGCGTATCCGGGCAATGATGAACAATTCATCGGCATGTTGGGTATGCATGGTACTTACGAAGCCAATATGACCATGCACAATGCAGATGTGATTCTGTGTGTAGGCGCGCGCTTCGATGACCGTGTAACCAATAATCCTGCGAAATTCTGTCCAAATGCGAAAGTCATTCATATTGATATTGACCCAGCAACGATTTCAAAAACAATTATGGCGCACATCCCAATTGTGGGTGCAGTAGAGCCTGTATTGACTGAAATGTTGGCTCAATTAAAGCAATTGAATGTGTCTAAACCAAATCCTGAAGATATCGCGGCTTGGTGGAAACAAATCAATGAATGGCGTCAAGTTCATGGTTTGAACTATGACAAACCAACTGATGGTTCAATGAAGCCACAGCAGGTTGTTGAAGCGTTGGATAAAATTACCAATAGCCAAGCCATCATTACTTCAGACGTTGGTCAACACCAAATGTTTGGTGCGCTTTACTACAAATACACACGTCCACGTCAATGGATCAACTCAGGTGGTCTAGGAACCATGGGTGTAGGTTTGCCATATGCTATGGCAGCAAAACTTGCCTTCCCAGATCAACAAGTAGTGTGTATTACTGGCGAAGCATCGATTCAGATGTGTATCCAAGAACTTTCTACATGTAAGCAATATGGCCTAAATGTAAAAATTCTATGCTTGAATAACCGTGCATTAGGTATGGTTAAGCAATGGCAAGACATGAACTACGAAGGTCGTCACTCAAGCTCGTATGTTGAGTCACTTCCAGACTTCCCTAAATTAATGGAAGCGTATGGTCATGTAGGTATTCAAATTGACCATGCAGATGAACTCGAGTCGAAGCTTGCTGAAGCGATGGCGATCAATGACAAGTGCGTGTTTATTAACGTGATGGTTGACCGTTCAGAGCATGTATATCCAATGTTGATTGCTGGCCAGTCAATGAAAGATATGTGGTTAGGCAAAGGAGAGCGCACACAATGAGACATATTATCTCTGTACTTGTAGAAAACGAAGCAGGTGCGCTTTCACGGTTGGTGGGTTTATTTTCTCAGCGTAATTATAACATTGAGACTTTAAATGTAGCGCCAACAGAAGATCCGACACTTTCGCGTTTGACTTTAACGACGTATGGCGATGAGCATAAAATTGAACAAATCACCAAACAACTCAACAAGCTTGTCGAAGTTGTTAAAGTTGTTGATTTGTCTGAAGGTGCTCATATTGAACGTGAATTGATGTTAATTAAAGTCAAAGCACTCGGTTCAGCACGTGCCGAAATTAAACGTACTGCGGATATTTTCCGTGGACAAATCGTAGACGTAACGCCAACGACATATACCATTCAAATCGCAGGTACAACTGAAAAGATAGATGGTTTTATTGATGCCTTAGCTGAAAATACAATTCTAGAAGTTGTACGTTCAGGTGTTTCAGGTATCGCACGTGGCGAAAAAGTTTTAACTATCTAATTTTATATATTCACCTCACTCCTATGGGTGAGGTACTTGAAACGTGAATAATCAAACAGAATCACGGTATCAAGTTAAAGGAAACGAAAGCATTTTAGCGGAGACAGCAATGCAAATTTTTTACGATAAAGACACAGACTTATCTATCATCCAAGGCAAAAAAGTAGCAATCATTGGTTATGGTTCACAAGGTCATGCTCATGCGCTTAACCTTAAAGATTCAGGCGTTGACGTAACTGTAGGTCTACGCGCTGGTTCTACTTCTTGGAAAAAAGCTGAAAATGCTGGTCTTAAAGTTTCAGAAGTTCCTGCTGCTGTAGCTCAAGCTGACTTAGTTATGATTTTGACTCCAGATGAGTTCCAATCACAACTTTACCGTGACGTAATTGAGCCAAACATCAAGCAAGGTGCAACGCTAGCATTTGCTCATGGTTTCTCTGTTCTTTATAACCAAGTTGTTCCACGTGCTGACCTTGACGTAATCATGGTTGCTCCAAAAGCGCCTGGTCATACTGTACGTTCAGAATTCCAACGTGGTTCAGGTGTACCTGATCTTATCGCTGTTCACCAAGATGCTTCTGGTAATGCACGTAACGTTGCGCTTTCTTACGCTTCAGGTGTTGGTGGTGGCCGTACTGGTATTATCGAAACTTCATTCCGTGAAGAAACTGAAACTGACCTTTTCGGTGAGCAAGCAGTCCTTTGTGGTGGTGCTGTTGAATTGGTTAAAATGGGCTTCGAAACTCTTGTTGAAGCTGGTTATGCACCAGAAATGGCTTACTTCGAATGTTTACACGAACTTAAATTGATCGTTGACTTAATGTTCGAAGGCGGTATCGCGGACATGAACTACTCAGTATCAAACAATGCTGAATATGGCGAATACGTAACTGGCGTTGAAGTAATCAACGAACAATCTCGTGAAGCGATGCGTAATGCGCTTAAACGTATTCAATCTGGTGAATACGCGAAAATGTTCATCCAAGAAGGTGCGTTGAACTATCCTTCTATGACTGCTCGTCGTCGTCAAAACGCGGCGCATGGTATCGAAGTAACTGGTAACAAGTTACGTGCGATGATGCCTTGGATCCAAGCGAACAAAATCGTTGATAAAGAGAAAAACTAATTTCTTGAATCCATTGATTTGAATACGAAAACCCACTCATTTTGAGTGGGTTTTTTAATATCTAAAGTTACGTGCCTTAAAAATAGAAAAGCATGCTTTTCTATTTTTACGTACCTTGGATCCAAGCGAACAAAATCGTAGACAAAGAAAAGAACTAAGTTCTGATATCTAAGTCAAAAAGCCCTTGTTTTTAACAGGGGCTTTTTTATGCCTTACAAAAGACGGTATCAAGGCTGCGTGCCTCAAATGATGTAAGCAGTGCTTTTATTCCTTGCGCTTCACTCAGAACAGTGTTCTGAGTTTGCTCATACCTTGGATTCAAGCGAACAAAATCGTAGACAAAGAAAAGAACTAAGTTTTGATTTCTAAGTCAAAAAGCTCCTGTTTTTAACAGGGGCTTTTTTATGCCTTACTGAAATCAGCATAAAGGCAAGTAAAACCGTTGATAAAGAGAAAAACTAATTTCTCCAATCAATTGATTTGAATGTGAAAGCCCACTCATTTGAGTGGTATTTAAATTTGCTAAGTACCTAGAAAGGATAAAAGGCAGTACGTGGCCTCTTTGCGTCCACAACAGTGATTTGCTTTTTGGGCTTCATTCAAAGCAGTACTTTTTCTTCCTTGTATTCAAGTAAAAAAAGTTGTAGAGCAATAAAAGAACAAAATTTTATTTCTCAGTCAAAAAAGATGTTTTTAATGGGGATGCCAAAGATTGGAAACATGGGCTTTAAAAGCGGCACCAATTTAATCTAATGGTTTGAGTCATAGATAGTTTCAAAACTCCTATATTTGTGTCATCTGTGTTGAATTTAGGTTGTGATAGAGTAGGCATTATTCATGCTGTATGGAGTGTGTAATTGCAATGAAAATATCAAAACTCTCTCTTTTACTCGCTCTTTGTCTACCTGTGGTGGGTTTTGCACAAGATGCAGATATAGCACAGCCTGAGTTAAAGCCTTTACCTGAGGTTCGGATATCCATGCAGCGGATGCTTCGCTCGATTGAAGGACGTTATTTCTTAGATTTGTATGCTGGTATATGGAATCCGTACGGGACGTTGACTAATCTACAAGAGCCCAAACAAATTAACTTTAAAGGGACTCAAAAAGCTGATTTTATTGACTTGAATTCAGTTAATGTTGGGACTGAACAAAGTGCGGCAACAGCTTATCGATTGGCAGGAACCTTGAATGCAAATACAGGCTCGTTTAAAGCAGAACTGACTGAACAAACGGTACCACCATCTACAAGTTATTTACAGTTTGAACCTGCGTTTAAAGCAGTAGATAAACCTATCCTGCTGTTTAAGTTTTATGGAGTGCAATCCGCAGACCAACCTTATGGGAAGTCTCTAAAACGCGTAGATGTGATTAATAAATCGAATGGCAAAGTACTACAGTCATTACAAGGCTTTAATGCTTTTGGGAATAGTATGGGATTCTTAGATGTAAACTTTGATGGATACTATGATGTTGTACTTTCGGATACCTCTGATGGTCGAAAAATAGAAGATAAGCGATTTATTTATTGGATGTACAATCCTAAAACGAAGAATTTTCAACGCTCACCGCAATTGGAGAAAATTGCTGGCTTCCCAAAATTAAAAGGAGAGTTGCAGCAGATCGACTTTGGATCAGGTCAAATCTTTCGAGTCGATCAAGGATTGCTTTATCCAGTCAGTGAGTAAGTTAAATTTTTTAAAAAGCCCCATAACTTGGGGCTTTTTTTTATTTATAGAATTTTCTAAAGGAGTATGTAGGCAGTTTTAAAAGAGGTGGTCCGTATTTTGAATAAAAAAACAAAGTAAAATGAGTGTTGAAAGAGAGGGGGTGAATTTCTATATATGTGATAATTCACGTAATAAATGAGATTCTAAAAATTTGAAAAACAAAAACTGAAATTTAAAGAAAGAAAATATGTTTTACAAAAGCTAAACATTGGAAACTAAGACGTGTTTCAGAACCTGTAATTTAATACAAAGTCTCAGTATTTGGTGACGTAATTCTTGTATTGCGTTTCAAAAGACATACCTGAAAGTGGTGATTATACATTTGAGATTCTATTTAAAATTTAAATTTAATCGGTCTTTACTATTAATATAGTTGAATATTCACGTAGTATTGGTTTGTTTGAAAATTATTTTGAACTATTTCACAAATATTTGGTGAAATATGTAACAGCCTATATTATTTTTAATGTTACTAAATTTAATAAAAACAATAAGATATAATATACCAAAAAATAGGGATATGAAAAAAATCCCCAAAATTTGGGATAAAGAGAAAAATTAAATAAAAATATAAAAATTAAAAATATTTAATATATTACAACAACATAATTTAAATATTTGTAAAAAATAATATTACATGATTATTCGTGTGAAATTTCCATATTAGGTTCTTTTTTTCTCAACATGATTAAGAATGAATCAGCACCTAGGGAAAGTAAGATTAATTAGTTTTTCTTAATAAATATCCTTTGATGCACATACTAATAAATCTCATATGAGAATGGAGAAGTGAAATGACTACATCTAAAATTTTAACCGCAATACTATCTGCAACATTGTTCGTAGCACTTCCAGCAACATCTGCAATCGCTGGTGGTAAAAAAGAATCTAAACAATGTGGCGGTGCGCCGTGTGAAGGCGAAATCGACATCGAGTTACAGATTCTTAAAGCATGTGAGCTTTTGGTAGGTAAAGACATCAAACTCGTTGAAGACAGTTATACGGGTGCTAGTGGCTTTACAGTTACAACGAACACTCCATATACATTAAATCTATCTACGCTAAACGCGGGTTCAAGTGCAGATACTTTTGTAAAACATGAAACCACTAGTGATAAAGTATTTACAAAAATCACGACTTCAAAAGGTGGTGTGAATTATCCAATCGGTTCTACACCTGTAGCTGGTATGAGCGTTGATAACTTTGCTGTATCTGTAGCTCCAAAAAATACAATTTCAGGTACTCAACGTGCTGGTACATACAAAGATACTTTATATATCAAAGTAGCTTACTAATCCAAATTTCGGGAGTTGATTCTACACAGTTAGGGTCAACTTCTTTTTATTTTGAATTGATAATAATATTTAAATGTACTGGGGTGGGTATATGAAAAGTTTATTCAAAGTCGTTTCATTTAGTTTAATAACTTGCTTATTGAGTCCTCAAATATTTGCAGGTATTTCAATTAGCCCTGTGCAGTTATATTTAACCGATAAATCTAAACAACGCAGTGCGACATTTACTTTGGAATCGAAAGGGGATGATGAGACACCACGTATTTTTGAAGCTCAAGCATTTAAATGGACTCAAAATGCCGCAGGGGAAGATGTTCTTTCACCTGAATCCAATATTATTATCAATCCGAAAAACTTTATTTTAAAACCAAATTCAAAACAAATGGTTCGTGTGGGTTTTACTCAATCTGTAGAAAGTATGAATCTACAACAAGAAGAAGCATGGCGTATTCTTTATACTGAGCTACCACAAGTGACGAACTCTGAATCGAAAATTGCACTGTTATTAAGTATTAATGTGCCATTTTTTGTCGGCAAACAAGAACCCGCTTATTTGAAATTTATTGCCAAAAAAACGAATGGTCGCACCATTATTCAGGTTGAAAATTTAGCAAAATCACACATTCAAATCCAAAAACTTTATGTCATCGATAAAAGCAAGAAAACAGTCGCTGAATCTTCCGATATGAAATATTTATTGGCATTAGGTAAAAACCAATACGACATCGGGAATGTTTCTTTACAAGGCGCTAGTAATTATAAAGTCGTTGTGGAAACAGATAAAGGTGACACTCCTTTGGAGTTTAATTTAGTTGAGTAGTGGCTATGAATAGAATTACATTGCTTCTATATTGTATTTTATGTGCTAATTCTGCTCATGCAGAAGCCGTTGATATGCCTGATGATTTGTTTCCAACCAGTATTTGGGTAAACGAAGTAGACCGCAAGAGCGAAGTATTATTACTGACTGAAAATAACAAGTTTTATATAGAGTGTGCAGATCTTGATAAGCTGCAAATCAAAGTAGAAATTCTGAAACGACATGCAACTAAAAATTCATTTTGTTTGGTAACGGATCAAGATATTCAGTCTGGATTTGATCCTCAATTGCAAGCCATCAAAATTAATCTTCCATCAAAATATTTCTTTGGGCTAGAAACGGATGCCTTAATCAGTCAGCCGATGCCTGCAAATTTTGGTGCATTTCTCAATTATGAAATGCACTTTGAAAATAACACTCAACATAATAATTTTGGTGTACTGCCTGAACTTGGGGTGTTTAAAGACAATTGGATTTTAAGAAATAATGCCTTTTATCGAAATAATAAAGGGGATGATTATCGTGAAGAAAAATTTGTAAGGTTAAATAGTAGTCTTGAGTTTGATTTCTCCAAAAGTGCGACCAAGCTGATTATTGGTGATACGACCTCTGCCTATAGCGCATTAATTCATGGTGTGCGATTTGGTGGTTTGAGTTTTGGTACAGACTATACGTCACGTCCAGATTTTGTGTATTGGAATATTCCAAGTCTAAAAGGTAGTGCAGTTTTACCTTCGACTGTTGATTTATATATTGATGGCGTAAATATTTATCAGAAAAAGATTTCACCTGGAGATTATAACTTACAAACAGGTGCCAATATTGAAAGTGCAGGTACAGCGCAAATGGTTGTACAAGATGTCTTGGGGAATACCACTGTTCGAAGCTTCCCGGTGTTAATTAGTAGTAAATTGCTCAAAGAAGACTTAAATGATTACAACATTTCATTAGGGAAACTACGCTTCAGTTATGACGAAGAAAATAGTGATTATCGCGATTTTTTCAGTTCAGCCTATTGGCGTAGAGGTGTCACCAGTCGTACCACGTTGGGTGCAAGTGCTACCTATAGTGACAAAGTAAAAAATGCAGGACTGCTATGGACGCAAGCGGTCAATCGATGGTTTGTTTTAGACAGTATTTTTTTAGGCAGTAAAACCGATAATGACGATGGCTATTCTGCAGGTTTGGCTATTAGTCGTAATTTCGGGAAACTCAATTTTGGTGTGAGTTCACGCTACGCTACAAATGATTATCGGGCGTTAGGTTATGAAGATAATCATATTTTTCCAAAATTTGAAAATATGGCGTATTTGAGTTTTGCTAATTTCCCATTCTTTCAAAATTTAAACCTGAACTATATCGAACAAACCCAGTATGAATCTAATGATCCTTTATTTGAATTAGAGGATCGCAAAATGCTCACAGTGGGTGTGAGTCGCGAAATCACACAGAATTTAATGTATACCGCCAATTATTTTAAAGAATTTGGTGATAGCGATGACTCAGGTGCCTTTATTACATTTTCTTATAATTTTGGTGGTGGTAAACGTATTCAGGCTGATGCAGGTACCAATAAATCCGGCGGTGTACGTTTCATCCAAAATGCATTTGGTGAATATGGTGCAAATTATGCGCTCGGTGTGGATTATCGTAATGATGAAACGGTATTAAATGCCTATGGTGGTTTGTCCACTAATGTTGGTGATTTAACTTTGAGTCATCTCTATAGTGAAAATGATTCAACAACACAGGTTGGCTACCGTGGCGCTATGGTGTGGGTGGGTGGTCAATACGCATTGACCAGTTTTGTCGATAATGCTTTTGCTTTAGTGAATGTTGGTGGTCGTGAAGATATTGATGTCATGCGATCAATGTCTCCAGTCGCGAAAACCAATAAAAAAGGCTATGCCTTTGTACACGATATCGTTCCTTATATTAATTACGATATTTCATTCGATGAAAACCAATTGCCGATCGAAAGCAAAGTTCCGAATGCTGCACATCGTTTAGTTGCGTTAAGACAGCGTGGTTATAACATTAATTTTTCAGTATTTGATACACAACAAATATTGGTCAAAATATTGGATGAACAAGGTCATCAATTTGTGGCAGGAAGTGAAGTTGCAATTGATACCCCAGAAGCTGATGTTTATCCAGTGGGTTCAGATGGCACGGTAATGTTATATGGTTTGGTTGAAGGCTACTACAAGTTGACGGTGAGGACCAGTGGTGGTCGATCTTGCCAAACAGCGTTAACAGTGCCGAAAAAGGTAGAAAACCAAACTCCTGAATTAATTACATTGCAGTGTAAATAAAGGAGTATTTCCAATGAAAAGTATTTTACTCATCTCAGCAGCGTTATTTAGTTCAATGACATTTGCAGCACCGAGTCGCTGTGAAATGGGACGAATCAGTGAAACCAATATGCGCTTGGCGAATTACTATAATAGTCAAGCGGCAAGTTCATTTAGTGTCGATTGTTCCGGTAAATACCGCATACGCTTTAATAGCCGTAATTTGCAGGATACTTCGGGCAGTAGTTTTGTGACGAATGGCCCGATTAAGCTCAAAACACGGATGACTGTTTCAGGTGCGATGGAAAATCTGTGGAATGTTTCTACCGAGCAAGGCGCTGGCAAAAATAACTATGTAATTGCTGTGCGTTTGGTGGAGCGAGTGAATGCAACGACACCTGCAGGAATCTACCGCGATACAGTCTTTGTAAATATGGTGTTTTGAGTTGCTTAGCGACAAAATTTATTTCAAGGCCAAGGTGATGATATGCAGAGTGCTGATTTCGTTCATGTTGCTAGATTGAAGCTTGAGGAAAGAAATTTAGGTGAATCTTGGGCTTCAATCTAAGGAGCTTAATTTTCTGTTATGCGTATAAAGTCAGAAATGAAGGAAATTTGATTTCAGCATATGCTTCCCCGATAACAACTTTGGGTGTGGCGATTATTTTTGCACTACGCTTGACTAAAAGTGTAAGACGAATTGAAAAGTTTAATCAAACGTTGGCAACAACGGTCACTCAAGTAAAGGAAGAGTTAACGCATACCTTACAAAATCATTATCAGCTAGAAATGGAAAATACTCGCTTGCAAGAGCGTATTCAAATAGCACATGACCTACATGATGGCTCAGCTCGATCATTGCGATTAATGGCATAGGCTGAGCAGAGCGCCAAAGATCTGACCAATCCACAATTTTTATCGATGTTGAAAATTTTAAGAGATGATTTACGACAGATCATTGATAGCGGTTCAAGTTTAGGCACCAAACTGCCTGAAACCCCTTTGTAATGGATGGCACTCTTTAGGCACCGTTTTAATCAGTTATTTGATGAGCTCGATATATACGCTAAATGGTCAGTTCCTGCAAAATGGGAAGTGGATGTTACTCCATTGGAATGTCTAAGCTTACAGCGTGTAGCTGAAGAAGCATTAACCAATATTGTGAAGCATAGTCATGCGACCGTGGTGCAGATTCGAATTTATTATGAAAACTCGGCGTTGATAATGGAAGTTGAAGACAATGGCGTGGGGGTTGATGTGGATCTGGTTAATCAAGCTGGTTTGAGTGTGGGGCTTCGTAGTATGAGTGGGTGTTTAGAAAGGATGAACGCAGATATGCAAATAGCTTCTCGTGCGGGTCAGACGATTTTAAAACTGATTAAAAATTACGGATAAATCATGATTTTGTAGAAGAAATTAGTCAATTTTTTTCAATAAACTGTCATCAAATAATCATCAAAATGCAAAAAACTGCTGCTTAAACTGTGGATATACATTTATAAGAAGCATGTAAGATCATGACAGAATCGGCTATCAATTTAGGGCATATGCAGGATGAACCTGCACGCTTTCAATTCCAATTTAAGCATATGCAATCACGAATGGATGTGCAAACGATCTCAACCTTAATCCGTCCAGGTCTAAAAGTCGCCATTGTTACAGATACGTGGGCGCCAGAAATTAATGGTGTTGCACATTCTTTATTGCAGTTGTGTAAAGGCTTGCAGCAACAAGGCAACTCAATATTTTTAATACGTCCTGAACAGTCCGAAAGTTGTCAGGATTTTCGACCTGATCAAGAGTGTTTGGTTCGAGCGCAGTCGATTCCTAGATATTCAGGTTTACAATTTGGCTGGCCGCAATTGATCAAGCTGAGTAAAGCTTTAAAAAAAGCCCAAGTCGACATTGTGCATATAGTCACTGAAGGGCCTTTGGGATTTGCTATGCTTCAACTGGCGCGTTCTTTACAGATTCCTGTGTCCAGTGGTTTTCATTCGGCCTTTCATGATTTTAGTCGATTCTTTGATTTAGCGTTTTTAATGAAGCCTGTACAACATTATTTACGATGGTTTCATAACAATACTCAACTCACCTGTGTCCCGAGCCAAGATACTGCAGATGCCCTGCATCGATTAGGTTTTAGTTGTCCATTGGTGGTGGTGGGGCGTGGTGTGGACCATAGCCGATTTTCTCCCTCACATTATCGAGCAGATCTGAGACAACAGTGGCAAGCAGATGAACATACCCGCGTGATGCTGTATGTCGGTCGGCTATCTCCTGAAAAAGAGGTAGATGTTTTAATTTCAGCCTATCGCTCGATGTTGGCTATGGATGCACGAACGAAATTGGTCATTGTGGGTGATGGCCCAGATCGTGCGCGATTAATGCAATTGGCAAAATCACTAGATGTTATTTTTATGGGAAGTTTAAGTGGTCAGGCTTTATCGGAAGCCTATGCTAGTGCGGATGTTTTTGTTTTCGCAAGTCAGGTTGAGACTTTTGGTAATGTGGTTTTGGAGGCGATGGCCAGCGGATTGCCTGTGATTGCATATAATGCTGCATGTGCCCAACTGCACGTGAGAAATCAGCAAACGGGATGGTTATGTCACTTATCTCGAACCGATGAATTTATTCGGCTTATGCAGCAATTGCCGCAACGCGCTAAATTAAAAACCATGGGCATCGAGGCGGCAAAAGACGCTGCTAAAATCGGATGGCAATATCCTGTACAGCAATTTGAGCAAGCGCTATATCGCGTGGTGGATCAAGCCATGATGAGCCAATGGAGCTAGCGTTATTGGCTATATTGAAAAGTTCAACATCTTCAAAAATCAATATTCATCGAACTGTCATCAAAGCATCATTGCACTGTCAAAAAGAGAACCTAAGCTGAGTCAAACAAAGATCTAAACTTGTAAAAATAACAACACAAATCTAGCTCAACCCCAACACAGTCAGGCTTTGACTGTAGATAGGAGATTAGCGATGAATTTTAAAAATGCAAAAACAAGAATGCTGCATCTCGATTTAAAAGGCTGTATTTATCTCAATCATTTTTCACATCAACAAGTTGTCGCTGACATATTTAAAATGGTGAGTCGACTTGGTGATGGTGTGTTTTGGTATGTCATGTTGGTGACGGTTTGGATCGTGCAGGGCATCTCCTACAGTGTGCAAATCGTCTATGTATTACTGGGTGGTTTCGTCGGCACCTCGATCTATAAACTCCTCAAAAAGAAAACTGTGCGCCCAAGACCGTACCAAGTGCATCAAGTGATTCGCTTAGGTGAACGCCCTCTAGATCATTTTAGTTTTCCATCGGGGCATACTCTACATGCGGTCATGGCAACAACAGTGCTGGGCTATATTCAACCCATGTTGTTGGTCTTAATGTTGCCCTTTAGCTTATTGGTGGCATTATCCCGCATGATCTTAGGATTGCATTACCCGAGTGATGTTGCTGTCGGTGCTGCAATAGGCGCTGCAGTGGGTGCCGCAATTATTCTCTGTGCACCTCTTTTGGGTTTGGTTTTATAGTTTGATGTGGAGATCTTAATTGCAAAATCTGGTAATAAAAAAATTAAAAGGGTTTATCACGTCGAATTGCTGAAATTTGTTAAAGTAAGCCATCATTCTATAGACGATGTTAGGAAGACCCATGGGTTTACGCTGGACAGATACCATTGATATCGCAATTGAGCTGTATGAAGCTCACCCTGATGTTGATCCGCAATGGATTCGATTTACTGACCTACATGCATGGGTATGTGCATTGCCAAATTTCACTGATGACCCTGAAAAGTCGACTGAAGGTCTGCTTGAGGGAATTCAGATGGCCTGGATTGATGAGGCAAGTTAATCCCTACATCGAAAAAAGCAATTTTTTTGTATAGCAAAAGCAGAAAATAGCGCATTATTCGGTATAATGCGGCAAATTTTTCACGTCAAATTGACTTAAGGAGCCTCTCATGGCTATTGAACGTACTTTATCTATCGTTAAACCAGACGCAGTTGCTAAAAACCACATCGGCGACATCTTTGCTCGTTTCGAAAAAGCTGGTCTTCAAATCGTTGCAACTAAAATGAAACACTTGACTCAAGCTGAAGCTGAAGGCTTCTACGCTGAGCACAAAGAACGTGGTTTCTTTGGTGACCTAGTTGCATTCATGACTTCTGGTCCAGTTGTAGTTTCAGTTCTTGAAGGCGAAAACGCAGTTCTTGCTCACCGTGAAATCCTTGGCGCAACTAACCCTAAAGAAGCTGCTCCTGGTACTATCCGTGCAGACTTCGCTGTAAGCATCGACGAAAACGCTGCTCACGGTTCTGACTCTGTAGCATCTGCTGATCGTGAAGTTAACTACTTCTTCGCTCAAACTGAGATCGCTCCACGTACTCGTTAATTCGAAGTATTCAAACCAGATAAGTGGTATACTGCTTGTCTGGTTTTTTTATTCTCTGAATAATTCTTTGCTCAATAACTGAGCTTCTCCTTTGATCTTTAGACATGGTTTAGGTAATTACACATGAGTACTGAAGTAGTCGCTACATCAGCTGTTTCTGATGCACAGCAACAATCTCCATCCGCTCCGACGCAGAAAAATACTGTGGAGAAAGTGAATTTACTGGGCATGTCACGTCCGCAAATGGAAAAATTCTTCGAAGAAATGGGGGAGAAGAAATTCCGTGCTGGGCAGGTGATGAAATGGATTCATCAGTTCTTCGTGACTGATTTTGCTGAAATGACCAATATTTCTGGTAAATTGCGTGAAAAACTAGAAAAGATTTGTGAAATTAAAGCGCCTGAAGTGGTGCATAAAAATTATTCAAAAGACGGTACTCGTAAATGGGTGTTCCGTGTAGGTGATGGTGCAGGTTCATTGGTTGAAACCGTGCTCATTCCTGCAGAAGATAAAACCGGCGCACGTAAGACCTTGTGTATTTCGTCACAAGTGGGCTGTGCTCTGGACTGTTCATTCTGTTCAACTGGGAAACAAGGTTTTCAACGTGATTTGAGCCAAGCTGAAATTATTGGTCAGCTGTGGATGGCGAACTTCTCTTATATGGAAGATGTGCCAGTTGCTGATCGTGAACGTTCAGTAACCAACGTGGTGATGATGGGTATGGGTGAGCCACTGTTGAACTATGATGCCGTATTGAATTCAATGCGTATCATGCTGGATGACTTTGCATATGGCATGTCGAAGCGTCGTGTGACTTTGTCAACCTCAGGTGTGGTGCCTAAAATTGACCAATTGGCACAAGACATTGATGTAGCCTTGGCAATTTCACTCCATGCGCCAAATGATGAACTACGTAACGAACTTGTTCCGATCAATAAAAAATATCCGTTGGAACAGTTGATTGCAGCTTGTCAGCGTTATATCGCCAAAGATGGTAATGAAAGTTCACGTAAACACGTGACTATCGAATACGTGATGTTAGATGGTGTAAATGACCATCCTGAACATGCACAGCAAATGTTAAAGCTGTTGAAAAACTTACCAAGCAAAATTAATTTAATTCCGTTTAACCCGTTCCCGCATGCGCCATACGGTCGTTCAAGCCGTAACCGTATTATTTCTTTCCAAAAAACTTTGTCTGATGCCGGTTTTGTGTGTACGATTCGTCAGACACGTGGTGATGATATCGACGCTGCGTGTGGACAACTCGTGGGGCAAGTTGCTGACCGTACTCGTCGTGCGGAGCAATGGAAAAAGAAAGTTGCGCAGCAAAATGAGATACTGCGCTCACAAGGATAATAAAGAGGCAGCCAATTGAAAAAGTTAACGTATAAGTTCACTTTCGTTTCAGCTTTATGTGCATCGGTTTTGGTATTAACAGCATGTCAAACGCCTGAGATTGGGAAAAAAGACCCAGAGAAAGCCGTAAAAATCAGAACGCAATTGGCTGTTGAACACCTGAAAGCAGGGGATTTGGACTCTGCTAAACGTGCATTAGATCAGGCTTTAGAGGTGGATTCTCGCGATTCCCAAGCCAATATGATGATGGGCGTCTTACTGCAAAGAGAAGGCAGTCCAGCCAACTTAGAAAAAGCAGATAGTTATTTTAAGCGTGCAATTTCAGCAGACTCAAAAAATTCTCAAGCACGTAACAACTACGGTACGTATTTATACCAAGTTGAGCGTTATAATGATGCGATTGAACAGTTCAGCATCGCAGGTTCAACTTTAGGTTATGATCAACGTTTCAAAGCATTGGAAAATTTAGGTCGAATTTACCTGAAAGTGGGTGATGTGGCGAATGCTGAAAAATCATTCAAACAAGCTTTGCAGGCTAATCGTGATTCCTATGTTTCAATGTTAGAGTTGTCTGAAATCTTTTATTTGAATCAGCAGTTCCCTGCTGCCACACAAATGTATGAACAATTTGTACGTGCAGTAGGACAAAAAAATCAGGGTGCGCGTGCACTCTGGATTGGCATTCGAACAGCGCGTGCCAATGGCGACAATTTGGGTATGCAAGTACTGGTTAACCAGTTACGTGCTTTGTTCCCAGAAAGTCCTGAATACCAACGCTATTTGCAATTACAGTACAGTACTGAGGCCGTATGGAAGTAAATCCTAATTCACCGCAATCGAATGGTTCGAGCGTAGCTCCAAATGCATTAGGAAATGTACAACGCCCAGGTGAGTATTTACGTCAAGTACGTATTACGCAAAAACTGGAACTTGAAGCTGTCGCATCAGAACTCAATATTCCATTAAAAACACTGACTGCACTTGAGCAAGATGATTATAAGTCATTGCCTGAAGCGACCTTTATTAAAGGTTACTACCGCACTTATGCCAAATATTTAAAAGTTGATGCAACCAATATCATTCAACGTTTTGATGATATTTATGCTAACGATACGGGTTTGTTGCCAAATCACGCGTTAAACAATTCACCGATTAAAATTATGGGTAAATTACCCGGTTCTAACCGCGACCGTAATCGTAAATGGATCAAACGTGGTCTGATTGCATTGGCGGTGTTGGTGGTCATTGGTGCGATCGTGGCAGCGATTCAGGGCATGACCTCGGGCAGCGATAATGAAGACGCTGTGACCAATGATGTCGCTTCAGAAGTTCAAGTCCTCGACATGAATGGCGGAAATGCAGCGGTCAGTGGCGATCAATTGACATTGACCTTTAGTAGCCCGACTTCAGTACATATTGTTGATTCGACGGGTAAGGTGTTGGCGACGGGTCGTCAAGCATCGACGCTCAACTTAAACGGTGAAACACCATTCCAAATTCGTTTGGATGATGCAACAGTAGTGTCATTAAGCTTAAATAATGAAAATATTTCATTGTCACCATATACCGTAAACGGCAAAGCAGATTTCCGTTTATCACGTTAAGGGACAACAGAGCAGACTGAACAATGATTGAAAATCCAATTAAGCGCCGTCCAACGCGTAAAATTAAAGTAGGTTCGGTGTATGTCGGTGGTGATGCGCCGATCAGCATCCAAAGTATGACCAATACTGAAACCTGTGATGTCGAAGCGACCGTGGCACAGATTCAGCGCTGTGTTGATGTAGGCGCAGACATCATGCGTGTGTCTGTACCAAGTATGGAAGCTGCTGAAGCTTTTGGTGAAATTCGTAAACGTGTGCAAGTGCCATTGGTTGCCGATATTCACTTTGATTATAAAATTGCTTTACGTGTTGCAGACCTTGGTGCAGATTGTTTGCGTATTAACCCGGGTAATATTGGCTCAGAAGCTAAAATTCGTGAAGTGGTAACTGCTGCACAACATAATGACATCTCTATGCGTATTGGTGTCAATGCCGGTTCACTGGAAAAAGATATTCAAAAGAAATATGGTGAGCCTACAGGTCAGGCTTTGCTTGAATCTGCAATGCGCCATATTGATATTTTAGACCGTTTAAATTTCCATGAATTTAAAGTGTCAGTCAAAGCATCGAATGTCTTTCTGACGATGGATGCTTACCGTTTGTTATCTAAACAAATTGATAACCCATTACACTTAGGTGTGACTGAAGCAGGTGTCTACCGCACGGGTTCAGTCAAATCTGCTATCGCTTTAGGCGGTTTGTTGATGGAAGGCATTGGTGACACCATGCGTATTTCATTGGCAGCAGAGCCTGAAGAAGAAATCAAAATTGGCTTTGATATTTTAAAATCATTGGGCTTACGTTCAAACGGCATTAACTTTATTGCATGCCCAAGTTGTTCACGCCAAGAGTTCAATGTCATCAAAGTTATGCAAACATTGGAAGAGCGTTTAGAAGATATTCGTACCCCAATGGATGTATCGGTGATTGGTTGTAAAGTAAATGGTCCGGGTGAAGCCAAAGAAGCCGATATTGGTGTAGTAGGTGCAAGTCCGCGTTCACTGGTGTATCGTAATGGCGAAAAGAGCCATTTAATTGACACAAATCAGTTGGTTGACGAAATCGAAGCGATGGTTCGTCAACGTGTTAGCGATCTTGAAGACGCTAAAGCTAAAGAGATTATTCGCACAAGTTTTTCTGAGTAGATCATGAGTTCAATCGTCGCAATCAAAGGTTTTAATGACATTCTCCCTACGCAAAGTCCTGCATGGAGACGTCTAGAACAGCATCTATCTAGCCTGATGGATGCTTATGGTTATCAGCAAATTCGCTTGCCGATTGTGGAGCAGACTCATCTGTTCAAACGTTCTATTGGTGATGCAACGGATATCGTTGAAAAAGAAATGTACACATTCTTAGACAAAGGTAATCCGCCTGAGTCTTTGACTTTGCGTCCAGAAGGAACAGCAGGGTGTGTACGTGCAATGCTTGAACATAACTTACTTCGTGGTGCTACACCGCGTGTATGGTATGTCGGCCCAATGTTCCGCTATGAAAAACCACAAAAAGGTCGCTACCGTCAGTTCCATCAATTTGGCGTAGAAACCTTTGGTGTTGCAACACCAGATCAAGATGCAGAATTGATTTTAATGACTGCGCGTTTGTGGAAACGCATGGGCGTTGCAGATAAAGTTCAATTAGAACTCAATACATTAGGTGAGTCTGATGAACGTGCAGCTTATCGTGCGGCATTGGTTGAATTCTTAGAGTCACATAAAAATGACTTAGATGAAGATTCTCAGCGACGTCTAACTACGAATCCACTGCGTATTTTGGATTCTAAAGATGCAAAAACACAAAGCATTTTGGAAAATGCGCCAAAACTTCACGACTTTATGGGTGAAGAAACGTTGGCTCACTTTGCCCAATTGCAGCAGTATTTGACTGATGCTGGTATTGGTTTTGTGATCAATCAGAAATTGGTTCGTGGTCTCGACTACTACAATAAAACGGTCTTTGAATGGACAACTACACACTTAGGTTCTCAAGGAACGGTATGTGCTGGTGGTCGTTATGACGGTTTAGTCGGTCAGCTTAAAGGTAAAGCAGACCAGTCTGTACCTGCTGTTGGTTTTGCAATGGGTATGGAGCGTTTGCTTCTTCTACTTGAACAAGTGGAAGACAATACCCCAGTGCGTGACTGTGAGCTATTCTTGGTTTCAGATCCTGCAACTCAAGGTAAGGCATTGGTACTTGCTGAACAAATTCGTGATCAACTTGAAGCAGCGGGTAGCAACATTCGCTTAAAAGTTGGTTCACAAGGTTCAATGAAATCGCAAATGAAAAAAGCCGACCAATCGGGCGCTTTATTTGCTGTGATTTACGGTGAACGTGAGCAAGCAGCAGGGCAAGTGCTGGTGAAAGAGCTAGCGATTGCAGAACAACACGAAGTGAATGTGGCAGACTTTGTTGCCTTCATTATCGAAAAAAATTCTTCAAAATAATCCCTATAACATAAGGAAAAAGGTAATTTCATGAGCGCATTGAGTGAAGAAGAACAACTTGATAATTTAAAATCGTTTGCTAAAAAATATGGCTCTGCCATTGTTAGCGGCATTTTAATTGCGTTGATTGCCTTTTTCGGATGGGAATACTGGCAGAAGAAAACTTTGGCTGAATCGCAAATGCAAACAGCCAAAGTACAGCAGTTAATGGATGATGCTCAGTCGGCGACTGGCGATGCGTTTACACAACTTTCTGCGACTGCAGATAAAATTGTAAAAGAAGCGCCAGATTCGCCACAAGCCATCCAAACTCAGTTGCTTATGGCAAAATTGGCATATGATAAAGCCGATTATGCCAATGCTGAGAAAGCTTTGAAAAAAGTTGAAAATTCAAAAGTTGATGATGCAGGCTTAATTCAATTGGTGAAATTACGTTTGGCGTATGCACAATTGGCGCAAAAGAAATTTGATGAAGCATTAAAAACCTTAGAAGCAGTTAAAGAACCTGCTTTTCAAGCGACTGCAGATGAAGCCCGTGGCGACGTCTATGTTGCGAAAAATGATATCGAAAATGCAAAGAAAGTTTATCAAAGTGCATGGGATGCTTTGGTTGAGCGACAAGAAGAACGTCAAATTTTACAAATTAAACTCGAAAGTGTAGGCGTTTTAGTTGATGATCCTGAAATTGAACGTCCGATTATAGATACACAAGTGGAAGCAACTGAATGAATAGAAAATACAAAATTACCTGTGCGCTGACAGTTTTAACACTTGCTTTGGCTGGTTGTGCAAATAAAGGAAAAGTAGAAAAAGTAAAACCAAATCCTTTACCAAAATTGGAACAGGCAAAAACTTTAGCACCTGTATTTTCAAACAGTGTGGCTTCAACTGAAGAAGCAGATCCACTGCGTTTACGTATGGATGCAGATAATGGCGTTGTTTTTAGCGTAAATCCTAACGGTGAAGTTCAAGCCTACAAAGGTAAAGAGCGCTTATGGCAGAAGAAAATCTCTAAACAAGGTTTGACTGCAGGTGTAGAAGCTGCTGACGGTATTGTGGTTGTGGGTAATGCAAAAGGTCAATTATTTGCATTAGATCAGGCAACAGGTGAACAAAAGTGGACTGCGCAATTAACCGGCGCGTTACTTTCACCGTCGTTGATTCAAGCAGGTCGCGTTATTTCAGTTACCAATGATGGTACGGTATACGCAAACGATGTGGCAACGGGTCAACAAACTTGGACCTATAACTTGCCAAATGTGCAGTTTAGTTTACGTGGTATGGCAGCACCGGTATCACTCGATGCTCGTCATGTTCTCATTGCTTCTTCAAATGCCTATATCTATGTGATTGATGCATTGAGCGGTATTCCGAAAATGCAGCGTCGTGTTGCAGTGTCAGACGGTCGTTCAGATGTACAACGTCTCATTGATATTGACGGTGAACCGACTGTAGCAGGTCAATTTTTAATTACCACCAGTTACCAAGGCCAAGTGACTGCACTTGATCTTGCATCACAACAAGTGATCTGGAGTAATGATGCGAGCAGCATTCAGCGCCCTGAAGTTGCAGGCAATGGTGTCTTTGTGACACAAACTGATGGTAAAATTGTGGCTTACGAAATTACCACTGGTCAAACATTGTGGGAAAATGACCAATTGCTTAATCGTAATTTGAGTAACCCAGTGATGTTAGGTCAAGACCTTGTGGTTGGTGATCTGGATGGTGTACTTCACTTAATCAACCCAGCGACAGGCGAATTGGTTGGTCGTTCTAAAACCAGTGGTGAAGTACGCTCACTACGTGTGATTGACAACCAATTATATGTGTCGACACGTAAGGGTGCATTAAGCATTTGGCAGAACCGTTAATTTTTCTGCGGCTTATGTTAAAATAAGCCAAACCGTATTTTTGAACGCGGGGGATTGAACCATCAATGCCCCGTGTTTTTATTTATTTTAGGCATTTATCCTATTTCCATTCTTCCTAAGCTTTCTGATGTTCAGACCAGACCAAACTGGCTGATCTGGAATAAAGGTTAATCTATGAAACCCGTAATTGCGCTCATTGGTCGTCCGAACGTCGGAAAATCAACGTTGTTTAACCAGATAACCAAGAGCCGTGATGCTCTCGTTGCTGACTTTGCAGGTCTTACTCGTGACCGTAAGTATGGTGACGCGACTTATCAAAATAAATCCTTTATCGTCGTTGATACTGGGGGTATTGGCGAAACTGAGGGCGGTATCGACTCGTACATGGCAGAACAGTCAAAAACTGCCATTAATGAAGCAGATATTATTGTCTTTGTGGTCGATGCGCGCGCAGGCTTATTGGCATCTGATGAGCAAATTGCACGTGACTTACGTACGCTAGGTAAAAAAGTTTATCTTGTTGCCAACAAAGTTGATGGTGTACATGCCGAAGCAGCTTTAGTTGAATTCTTCAAATTGGGTATGGGTGAACCACTTCAAGTGGCTGCCAGCCATGGTCGTGGTGTTCAGCAGATGCTTGAAGAAGTGTTGGCTGATGTACCTGAAGATGAAAGTGAAGAACAACACGATAAAGACACAGGCTTACGTTTAGCGATTATTGGTCGTCCAAACGTAGGTAAATCGACTTTAGTGAACCGTTTGTTGGGTGAAGACCGTGTGGTTGCATTTGACCAACCGGGTACTACACGTGACTCGATTTATATCCCATTTGAACGTGATGGCCGTAAATACACACTAATCGATACTGCGGGTGTACGTCGTAAAGGTAAAGTGGACGAAATGATCGAGAAATTCTCGATTGTGAAAACTTTACAAGCGATGAAAGATGCGCATGTTGTGGTTATTGTTGTCGATGCACGTGAAGGGATCGTTGAGCAAGACTTGCATTTGATCGGTTATGCGCTTGAAGCAGGCCGTGCGATGGTGATTGCCATCAACAAATGGGACAACATGTCTGACTACGACCGTAAACAATGTAAATTAGATGTTGAACGTCGTTTTGACTTTATTCCATGGGCAAAAATTCACTTAATTTCTGCACTTCACGGTACAGGTGTTGGTGATCTTTATCCATCGATCCACCGTGCTTATGATTCTTCGCATTTGAAAGTATCACCTGCGAAAATCACTCAGATCTTGAATGATGCAACTGATGCGCACCAACCACCAATGGTTCAAGGTCGTCGTATCAAAATGCGTTATGCGCATATTGGCGGACAAAATCCACCGACGATTGTGATTCATGGTAACAAAGTCGATAAAACGCCAAATGACTATCGTCGTTACCTAGAAAACGTGTTCCGTAAAGTTTATAAACTTGAAGGTACGCCAGTCAAAATTGAATTTAAAACCTCTGATAACCCATTTGAAGGTCGTAAGTCGCAAATCGATGAGCGTACGGCGGCACGTAAACGTCGTTATGTTCAGAAGTTCAAAAAAGCGGAAAAGAAATTCAAACGCTAAGTTTAGATGAACAAAAAAAGCCTGCAGATATGCAGGCTTTTTTATTTCACTTTATTTATCTAAAAAGATGTAGAAATTAGTTTTTACACTTTTTAGCTTGGCGGTAAATATCAATATTATCCAGGTTAGCTTGAGCAATTTCCATGGCTTGCTGTGCGCTGCTGCTATCCTGTTGTGTATTTTTATTGCCAGAAAAAGCTGTCGCAAATTGTCCCATACGCGCGGCTGTTTCAGATTGACCTGAAAATGCGGATAGCGCGTTGCCAGCAAGACCAGCCCATTTTGAAACTTGATTATTTTGCTGTGCAGACGCTTGGCTTAATGCCAGTTGCGATGCTTCCAATGTGCGTTCGAAAGTTTTACGTTCAACGCTCAGATCAGTGCAATCTAAGGTTTTTAAATAACTGGTGCTATAAACACTATTGTTGGTTTGGTTAGCTTGATTGAAATTTGAGGCATAGCCACGGTCTGCTTGAGCTACAGCATTGGCAGCTTCTTGACGGCTTTGATTCATACGCGCTTCAGCTTGGTCCATAATCGCGCCATTTTTGGCACCCATTACTGCAACAGCTGCATCCAATAAGCCTGCTTGAGCGAAACATGGTAGGACACAAAGTGAACTGATTAACGTGATTTTTCTTAGCATCTGATTTACCCCGAGTTTTAAATTAAAGTTATAAGAATCTAGAGTATTTTATCTAATTGAAGATGTATTTAAAATATTTATTATACTTAAGTATTTGAATATATTTATAATATTAAGTATTTCTTAAGTGGTTTGAAATATTTTTAAACTGAGTTTTAAAATCTCGATAAGTCAAAGGACCGATGCGCTCATCTGTATTGTGGTGTATTTTGTGTCGGAGAGTCGCATAAAATATAGCGTCATGGACGTAGTGTAAAAGATATTGGATCAACAACTTATGGCGAAAATTCAGCTTGAATATAGTGCAATTACTGACTTCTTTGTGGAGCCGCATGGCTTGAGTCGTCAAGAGGTAATTGCCGTGCGTAAACAAGCCATTTACCAATATCGAAATCAATTACTCGGGCAGCGGCTAAATAGGTCAGTTGAAAATTCAGATTTTTCAAAGTCTGCGTTTGGTAAGCCTTTTCTTCCTGATTTGCCACATTTTCATTTTAATCATAGTCATAGCCAGCAGCATTATGTATTGGCCAGCAGTGAAAAAATCGCCAATATTGGTGTGGATATTGAAGATTTAAATCGAAAAGTTCGTTTTGATGCGATGGCTCAACACAGCTTTCATCCCGAAGAATTGCTCAATTGGGACAGTTGTGAGCATGATCCTGATTTTTGGTTTAAAGTTTGGACCACCAAAGAGGCGGTACTTAAAGCGTCGGGTTTAGGGATTCGAGTGAACCTGAATGAACTTAATACGCAGTGTCATCCTGAGCAGAATGGTGGGATGTGTAGTCACCCCGCTATTGGCACTTTTGCTTATCAGAATATTCAACTGCCGCATGTGATGTTGACGGTGGCATGGCAAAGTGAACAATCTTGCCGAGGTTTTCATTTGCCTAATATTGAGTTGAATGTCTTATAAATCGGTATGAAATAAAATCATCATGAAAAAAGCCCTGTTCTGGCTGAACAGGGCTTTTTTTAAATCAATCTAAACTGGCTTTAGATTAGATTTTGCATTTTTTAGAACCTTGGTAGATACCAATGTTGTCGATGTTTGCTTGAGCAGCAGATTTGTTTGCTTGTTGAAGTTCAAGGTTGCCTGCTTCTGAAGTATCTTGCTCACCAGCCAAGCTGTTTGCAATGTTGCTTGCACGAGCAGCTTTTTCAGAGTTACCACCGAAAGCAGCAAGAGCGCCACCCGCTAAACCAGCAAATTTGCTCAATGATTTGCCTGGCGCTTGAGCAGATGCTTGGATGTTTGCAATGTTTTTGTCAGCAGCTTCTAAAGAGCGCTTAGCATTCGCTTTTTCAACAGCAAGAGTTGCACAATCCATCGCTTTTAATTCTGAAGATGCGAATTGAGTTGTAGCAAAAGCAGAAATTGAAATAGAAGTAACAGTTGCAAGAACAAGTAATTTTTTCATGAAATAATTCACTTTTATTGTTAGAGAATAAACACCCGAAAGTAATGGGCGGGTGAATATTATTCAAAAAAAGGAATTTTGTCCTGTTAAAATGTGACAATTGTGTAACTTTGTGTAATTTTCGTACAAATATGATTGCAAAATTAAATGATTAGTAACACGTTACTATTTGGGTTTTTGTGCAATCCAAATATTACTTAAGCGGTTGACAAATTGCGGGCTAAACTTCGATAAATTAAATAAAAATTTAGCTTTCATCCCCACAGGTGTATGTGTGGCCATTAAGACCGTATCCTTTTTTTGTACCAAGGTATAAATTTGCTGAGCGACATCGCTCGGTTGAAGATTGACGCCCATTTTCTTAATGCTTTGGGCATCCATGTCTTGCACCATCGCGGTTTGAACAAATAAAGGCATCACATCTAAAACGCGAATATTGTATTTTTGCCATTCAATATCTAAGCTTTCAGTGAGCCCACGTACAGCAAATTTAGATGTGGCATAGCTGGCTAAATCTGCTTGTCCATAAATAGCTGAAGCCGAAGAGAGGTTAATCACACGAGCAAAATTGCTTTGTTGTAAATAGGGGAATGCCGCATAGCAACCGTTTATCACCCCTTTGACATTGATATCAATCGTTCGGTGGTGTGCAGACAGTTCCGTATGTTCAAAGCTGCCTGAATACAGAATTCCGGCATTATTGACTAAGATATTCAGCTGACCTGCCCAAGCAACAAATTCAGCTAAAGCGCTTTGCCATTGCTCTGGTTGTGTCACATCTAAAAGCCCAGCTTTGGCATGGCTACCGAGTTCAGCAGCTAATGAGGTGACTTGAGATTGGTTAATGTCGTAGAGCCCAACTTTATAGCCTTGTTGTATGAACAGTCGTGCAATTGCTGCGCCAATCCCTTGTCCTGCACCGCTAATAAAAATACTTTGCATGTTATGCTTCCCTGAATTGAGTTGCTCATTCCCTGAGTGAATTTTGAGCATATCAAATTCTGTAATCGAAACAATGTACTGATGAGTAAATAGCTGGAGTTCACATGGAACAATTATTAGCAGTGATGAAAGAATTACGTGAAAAATGTCCATGGGATCAAAAGCAAACCCCAGAAAGTCTGACTCGTTATGCTATAGAAGAGGCCTATGAAGTTGAAGCGGCGGTTCGTTCAGGTCAGATTGACGATGTGCGAGATGAACTGGGGGATTTGTTGCTGCAAGTGGTTTTTCAGTCGCAGATGTATAGCGAACAAGGCGCGTTTGATTTTCAAGATGTGGTGCAAGCCATTACAGATAAATTAATTCGCCGTCATCCCCATGTGTTTCAGGCAGAGCAGTTTTCTGCACTCAATGCGGATGATGTGGCAACACTATGGAAACAGATTAAACAACAAGAAAAAGCAGGGAAATCAGCATCTAGATTAGATGAGGTTAAACATGCACCTGCATTAAGCCAAGCAGATGAAATCCAAAAAAATGTGGCGAAAATTGGATTTGATTTTCCAGATATTGAAGGGGCTTATGGCAAACTTGAGGAAGAGCTAGGGGAATTAAAAGAGGCATTGGCAGGCAAAAAATCCGACGAAATATTTGATGAATTTGGTGATTGCTTATTTTCACTGGTGAATGTTGGACGTAAGATTGGCATCTCAAGTGAGATGGCACTGTTAAGTACCATTCATAAGTTTAGAAGCCGTTTTGCTTATATTGAAGCACAGGCCACATTACAACAAAAACATGTAGAAGACTTGTCCCTGACTGAAATGGATCAGTTATGGGAACAGGCAAAACAACAATTAAAACAACAGGCTGAATATGCACTACATCCTAAAGAATAAATACTTTACACAACTACTTGTCTTGGTTTTGAGTTTAATGGCAGATTTAACTTTTGCGCAAAGCCCTTCGGGCTATGCGGAATGGAAAGCCATGCAGCAAGCTCAAGATCAACAATTAAAAAAGCAATCTGAGGCCACTAAGTCCAAAGCGACAACTGCACCGAGCAATGCCAACTATTATTTGTCACGCCCCAGCACCCAACAAAATAGTCGAACAGATCAGGTACGCTTAAATACAGCCTCAGTCGATGAACTGCAGACATTGCATGGAATTGGTCAGAAAAAAGCGGAAGCAATTGTGCAATATCGCAAAAATAATGGCTTATTTAAAAGCATTGATGATATTCAACAGGTTAAGGGAATCGGTCCTGCGCTGTTTGCTAAAAATAAAGCAAAATTGGCACTTTAAGTGAAGTGTAAAAAAAAGAATTAGGTTAAGCTCAGCTTGAGCATCGAGATAATCAAATTGCCCTTTGATTGTGTTAGAGATATCATTAGCGACATCTTAAGAATTTTACGTTCAGACGTAGGAGACAGCGTCTTTTGCAAACTTTGCGCGCGTCCAAATGTGGTTTATCAACCACACAATTACCTTCTTCCATTTTAGATGTGATTGATGCCTTAACTAAGGCAGGCTATGAAGCTTATATCGTGGGTGGCGGTGTCCGTGACCTAATGTTGGGTCATGCACCTAAAGATTTTGATGCCGTAACTAATGCGACACCAGCTCAGGTGAAAGAAGTCTTCGGGCGACGTTGCCGAATTATTGGTCGTCGTTTTGAGCTGGCGCATGTCTACTCAGGACGTGAACTGATCGAAGTTGCGACCTTCCGTGCGCCGCCTAAAAAAGCCGTGACTTCTGCTGCGGGCATGATTTTACGTGATAATAATTGGGGTACGATTGAGCAAGACTTTGCACGTCGTGACTTCTCGATCAATGCAATGTATTACCAACCACGCAAAGGTGAAGTGCTAGATTTTTGTCATGCAGTAGATGACATTAAGCATAAAACGTTGCGTTTATTGGGTGATCCACAATTACGTTTTGAAGAAGATCCTGTGCGGATGCTTCGGACTTTACGTTTTGCAGCCAAATTAAACTTTAATATTGATGAAAAAATTCTGGATGTCTTTACTCCAGAACTTACTCAATTGCTGCGTGATGTGTCTCCACATCGTTTATACGATGAGTCACAAAAACTCTTTACCATGGGGCATCTCAATCGCGTCTTACCGATGCTGATCGATTTTGGTATCTGGTATCAATTATTTGCAGATATCAAACCGGTCGTAACGCCATTTATTGAGTTGGCAGCAAAAAATACCGATCAACGTATTTCGATTGGGAAAACCATTAACCCTGCATTTTTCTATGCCGTATTATTGTGGATTCCGTTCCAAGAACGTTGTACGTTCTATCTGAATAAAGGTGTTGTTCCAGCTGAAGCACGTGCTCAAGCGGGCTTAGATGTATTGAAACGTCAAGCTACACGAACCATTATTCCACGCTTTGCCGAAACGTTTATTCGTGAGGTTTGGGAAATGCAAACCCGTTTGCTGAATCCAAAACCACAGCAAATTGAAGCACTTTCAGGTCATGCACGTTTCCGTGCAGGCTTTGACTTCTTGCTGCTGCGTGAAAAATCGGGTGATACAAGCACGCAAGGTATGGGCCAGTGGTGGGATGCTTATCAGCAGATGAGCACTGACGAAAAAGAACGGGCAATTAGCCAATACAATCGTCAACGTGCCAAGAGTCGTCGTAAAGCGGCGCATGAAGATGTGGAAACGAAAACTTCTGCACATCAGCAAGTTGAAATTGAACCACTTGTGAATGAACCAGAAAGCAGAAGTCGCCGTCAACGTAAGCCTAAATCACATGCCAACAGTCCAGCGACAGTGTCAATCGTGGCAGCGTCAGCCAGTGGTGAAATTGGTGCAGATCATCCAATTTTAAAACGTAAACGTGTGAAACGAGATTTGACTCAGGTTATTTTTGGGCCAACACAATGACGCTGACATATATTGGCTTAGGCAGTAATTTAGGTGATTCCCTGCAGATCCTCAGTGAAGCGGTGCATAAACTTGCGACACTCGGTACTGTAAAAGTCTCACAACTGTATCAAAGCCCGCCAATGGGGCCACAAGATCAGCCGAATTATTTAAATGCAGCAGTTGCATTAGAAACTGATCTAGCACCTTTGGCTTTGTTGGATGAATTGCAACGCTTTGAACAAGAGTCGGGGCGTGTACGCCTACGTCATTGGGGCGAGCGTACACTGGATTTAGATTTACTGATATATGGTGAACAGCACATTCAAAATGAACGTTTAACGGTGCCTCATGTTGGTGTTTTAGAACGTGATTTTGTGTTGAAGCCTTTATTGGATTTAGATGAGAATCTACAGATTAAAGGACAACCATTAAAAGATTTACCTATTTTGAATAATCCAAATTTAACTGTATTGGATGCAGGAAACTGGGCCCATCTTTAATTTTTGTATGACCACTTGAGAAAGCCGTCATCTGAGGAATATTGAAATGATTAGTCTAAGTGACTTGAAAAAATTTAAAGCGGAAGGCCGCAAATTCTCCTGCCTGACTTGCTATGATGCGAGCATGGCAAAAGCAATGGAAGTTGCTGAAGTCGATAGTATTCTGATTGGTGATTCATTGGGGATGACCATTCAAGGCAATGACTCAACCTTACCGGTCACTGTTGAAGATATGGCATATCACACTGCGGCAGTGCGTCGTGGCAATAAGCATGCGTTTATTTTGACTGATTTGCCATTTATGACCTATGCCACTTTGAATGACGCTTTGGTGAATTCAAAGACTGTAATGCAAGCAGGCGCGCAGATGGTCAAATTGGAAGGTGGCGCATGGTTGTCAGAAACAGTTGAAGTATTGACTCGTAATGGTATTCCAGTGTGTGTGCATTTAGGGTTAACTCCGCAATCGGTTCATGTGTTTGGCGGTTATAAAGTGCAAGCACGTACACGCGAAACTGCGGATCAACTCATTGCAGATTGTAAAGCTGTGGTTGATGCAGGTGCAGCACTTTTACTTTTGGAATGTGTTCCTGCCCAAGTGGGTAAAGAAATTAGTGAATTGTTCCCAAATACACCTGTGATTGGGATCGGTGCCGGTGCAGAAACGGATGCTCAAGTCTTGGTTCAACAAGATATGTTGGGACTGACGTTTAGTCACGTGGCGAAATTTGTTCGCAACTTTATGAAAGAGCAAGCAGGGGAAACGGCGATTGTGGATGCGTTTAAGGCGTATCATGCTGCCGTACTAGATGGTAGCTTCCCTGCCAAAGAACATACATTCCAAATTGAGCTGTAAGACATGAAAACTGAAACAACGATTCAAGGTTTAAGTGCATCGCTAAATCCTGCACGTGCTGCGCGCAAAATCATTGGTTTTGTACCAACGATGGGGAACTTGCATGAAGGTCACCTCAATTTAGTTCGTGAAGCGCGTAAACTGTGTGATGTCGTGGTAGTGAGTATTTTCGTTAACCCAATTCAGTTTGGTCCAAATGAAGACTTTGACAACTATCCACGTACTTTGGAACAAGATCAGCACTTATTGGCTGAAGTGGGTTGTGACATTGTATTTGCACCGACCGTTGAACAAATGTATGGCAATAAACCGCGCTTAACCAATATTAGCGTGGGCGGTATTACCAATGATTTGTGTGGCGAACAACGTCCGGGTCATTTTGACGGTGTTGCTGTTGTTGTGACAAAACTCTTTAATATTGTTCAACCGAATTTTGCATTCTTTGGACAAAAGGATTATCAGCAACTTGCAGTGATTCGTCAGTTTGTACGTGACTTAAATATTCCACTTGAAGTGATTGGTGTGCCGATTACTCGTGCTGAAGATGGTTTGGCATTGAGTTCACGTAATGGTTATTTAAGTGCGGAAAACCGTGCGATTGCACCAACGATTTACCAAAGCTTGAAAACGGCTGAGGCAGAATTACATGCGGGAACTCAACTGGTAGATGTGTTAGCGAATATTAAAGCAACATTGACAGCAGCGGGTTTTGTTGTGGACTATGTTGAAGTACGCACACCTGAATTACAGAAAATTGAAGAATTTGATCAAGATGTGGTGTTGTTTATTGCGGCTAAATTAGGCGCAACACGTCTTATTGATAATATGCAGGTTAAATATACTGCAGTTTAAAACGGCTATGGGGTAGCAAGCGATGAAGCGCATTTTAATTGTTACAGGACAATCTGGATCTGGAAAGTCATCTGCATTACAGATACTTGAGGATTTGGGCTATTACTGTATCGATAATTTGCCATTGGCCTTACTCCCCGAAATTGTTGAAAAACTTGATTCAGAAAATAATCTTGAACAATTGGCACTGGGTGTGGATGTCCGCAGTACACGTGCAGATTTACAAGAGTTCGATTTGGTTTTTCAACAGCTACAACGCCATGGCTCAGTCGATATTATTTATTTGACCACACGTGATCAGGAATTGATTGCGCGATTCAGTTCATCTCGACGTCCCCATCCGTTGGCAAGTCGTTTCAAAAGTTTAAATGAGTGCATACAGGAAGAAAAATCTTTACTGTTGCCGATTCAATTACGCTCGACAGTACATATTGATACCACTGATAAGAGCGTACATGATTTAAAACATACCTTGCTGTCTAAACTCGGACAGGCAGATAATTTAATTTTGATCTTACAGTCTTTCGGCTATAAGCATGGTATTCCACTCGATGCAGATTATGTTTTTGACGTCCGTCATTTGCCCAATCCGCACTGGGATATGGAATTACGTAAGTATTCAGGATTAGATGAGCCAGTTCGTCAGTTTTTACAACAAAGTGAACAAACCAATGAAATGTTCCAAGATATTTATAATTTCTTGGATAAATGGCTGCCGGCATTTGCCGAAGGGCATCGTCATTACATGACGGTGTCGATCGGTTGTACAGGTGGGCAACACCGTTCGGTATATATCGTAGATAGACTAAAAAAAGCACTTGAGGCAAAATGGTCTATTCAGGTTCTACATAGAGAAATGAAGCACTGGTCATGATCGACACAACTGTTGACGTAATTAATAAACTGGGTTTACATGCGCGTGCATCTGGCAAGCTAATCGAAGTCACGACCAAATTTCGCTCGTCGATTCAAATTGGTAAGGGTGGAAAATTAGTAGATGCCAAAAATATTATGTCTTTGCTGATGCTTGGCGCAGGCAAGGGCACAACTTTACGCTTAGTGATTGAAGGTGCAGATGAAGAAAAAGCTTTATCTGAAATTCAAGCACTGTTTGCAGCAAAATTTTACGAGGCAGATTAAACGTGGCACGTCGACCGAACCGCTATACCGAAGAAGACTTTGAATCCTTAGAAGGACGTGCAAGTAAAACTGAGCAAAAGAAAGCTGTACAACGTATGGCTGCTTTGGGCGAGGAACTTGCAAAACTGAATCCTAAACAGATTAAAAATCTTCCTGTTGAAGAGCGTCTGATCGAAGCACTACTAGATGCACAAACAATTACTTCACATGAAGCACGACGCCGTCAGTTTCAACGTGTAGGTAAATTGCTGCGTAATGAAGATGAAACCATGATTTTATCTTATTTAACCCCACAGCAAGGTGCGAAAAAAACAGCGCAGCTTCAACGCTGGACTGAACGTATGATTGCCCAAGGTGATCCAGTCATTAAAGAGTTCATGAAAGCACATAATGCTGCTGAACATCATCCTATTCGTCAGCATATTTTGCGTATTCAACGTGATATAGCAAAAAATGTAAGTGAAGAAGAACTGACTGCGTCAAAGTTGAAATTGTTTAACTACATTCAACAAGTGGCTTTATTATCTGATAACTAATGCCTTATTAGATAGCCAAGTGCTTAGATAGCTCAATGATCAGATAATTCAACATGATCTGATCATTGAAGCAAAACGTGATGTCTATAATTTCACATCAAAAAAGCGACCTGATCAGGTCGCTTTTTTTTGCTTGAGTATTGAAAAATTCAAGCTTGGCTTTTGAGTTTGAATATTAACCAAATTCACCAACAGCGCGCTCTTTAGCCCATTCACGTAAAACAAACTTTTGAAGTTTACCTGTCGAGGTTTTTGGAATTTCGGTAATCACTACATCTTTAGGTACTTTGAAACGTGCAAGATGTTGTTTACAGAATTCGATCAGTTCTTCAGGTGTTGCCTCTTTGCCTGTTTTCAATTCAATGAAGGCACAAGGCACTTCTTGCCAACGAGGGTCGGGTTTTGCAACCACTGCAGCGGTCAGTACTGCAGGATGTTGATACAGAATTTCTTCCACTTCGAGCGATGAAATATTTTCACCCCCTGAAATGATCACATCTTTAGAGCGGTCAGTAATTTTGGCATAACCGTCGGGTTGGCAGACGGCTAAATCACCGGTATGGAACCAACCACCGGCAAAAGCTTCAGCCGTTGCTTCAGGGTTTTTCAAATAACCTTTCATTACGATGTTGCCACGGAACATGATTTCACCCATGGTCTGGCCATCATGCGGAACAGGTAACATGGTTTCAGGATCAATGACTTTCATGCCATCTTGAAGCGGGTATGGCACACCTTGGCGAGAATGCAACTGTGCTTGTTCTTGAATGGAAAGATCAGACCAGCCTGCTTGCGATGCGCAAAGTGCCGATGGACCATAGGTTTCAGTCAAACCGTAAACATGTGTGACATTGATGCCAATATTACGCATCCCTTCAATAATCGCTGCAGGAGGCGCTGCACCAGCTACCATCACTTCAACGCGATGGTCAAATTGCGCTTTTTTCTCTTCAGGCGTGTTGATCAGCATTGAAAGTACGATTGGCGCACCGCAGAAATAATCTACTTTGTGCTCTGCGATCAGTTTGAAAATCAGTTCAGGGTCGATTTTACGTAGACAAATATTGGTTCCGCCATTGGCTGCCATCGTCCAAGCAAAGCACCAGCCATTACAGTGGAATAGAGGAAGCGTCCACAGATACGTTGCACGTGGCGTCATGCCGCAAGCAATGATGTTACTCGCTGCATTGATATATGCGCCGCGGTGATGATACACCACGCCTTTTGGATTCCCTGTCGTGCCAGAGGTATAGCTTAAGCTAATTGCATCCCATTCATCTTGAGGTAAGTGCCATTCAAAGTTGGCATCGCCTTGCGCCAACCAGTCTTCAAATTCGACTTGTCCAATCGGTTGTGCTGTACCTTCAAATTCAGCATCTGCCACATCAATGACATAAATCTCTTGATCGATTAAAGCTAAAGCTTCTGTGGCAACCTGAGTGAATTCAGGGTCAACCAACAGGACTTTGGTTTCAGCATGTTCCAGCATGAAGGCAATAGTTTTTGCATCAAGGCGTGTATTTAGCGTATTCAATACTGCACCCGCCATCGGTACGGCAAAGTGTGCTTCAACCATAGCAGGAACGTTTGGTAATAACACAGACACGGTGTCGTTTTTGCCAATGCCTAATTGTTGCAATTGATGCGCAAATTGACGACAGCGGTTATACGTTTGGCGCCATGAAATATGACGATTGCCGTGGATAATGGCATCCTGATCAGGATAAATATAGGCTGCACGCTCTAAATAACGTAGAGGCGAAAGTGCCACAAAATTTGCCGGGGTCCGTGGCAATTCATCGTATGCGCTAACCATCGTGGTACTCCAAGTCCATATATATATTTGTTTTAAATCTGACTTAACAATAATTCAGTCCGTAGCTTCTCTGCATTTATGCTTTAGTCGAGTATTTACACTAAGTTTTTAAGTGATTGAAATTGAATAAAATAAAAACAATAATGTAACGAAAATGAACCCTATGGTTCTCAAAATTGATTTTTTAGCATAAATAATTTAGCTGAAAAATATACAGGTGTTGTTGGTTTTTTATACTGATTTTGCCGATGTTTCCGTGTGTGATCCTCTCTATTGATCAGGTTTGAATGATGCTTAACGAATAATGTAGAGCGCTTTGAATAGTCTGTGTGGGGGTATAAACGAATGATTTTTTCTTTAATTGATCGTGGCTTATTTGCTGTTTTATAAAAATAAACTTAAATTTGAGAAGATGCTGAACTTCGTATAATCTAAGTAAAAAATCAAGATGGCTTGTGCATTAACATTGCAAAAGCGGAAATCAAAAATAAAACAATACAGCTGAATACAATAAAAAGTATGGCGATAAGGATGAATATGACAATTCAACACGACATTGCATGGGAAAATTGGTCAGGTGCTCAGAAGTCGATCCCGAAGTCATCTATACAACCGCAAAATCTTGAGCAGTTAATGGATGTGGTGCAATCCCATCCTAAGATTCGTATGGTCGGTGCAGGGCACTCATTTAGCCCTTTGGCAAAAACCACTGATACCTTAGTAAGTTTAGATCATCTCAAAGGCATTCTAGATATTGATGCTGAACGCTGCCAAAGTACCGTCCAAGCTGGCACACGATTATTTGATTTGGGTGAGAAGCTCGCGTCTTTTGATCAAGCACTGATTAATCAAGGAGATATTGATCATCAAAGTTTGGCTGGAGCGATTGCAACAGGGACGCATGGTACTGGACTCGAATTACCGTGTTTATCGGCATTGGTTACGCGTTTCGAATTATTAACCGCGCAGGGCGAATTAATACAATGCAGTGCTGAACAGAACAGCGAAATTTTCCAAGCAGGGCGGGTTTCACTCGGGAGTTTAGGCGTGCTGTCACATGTACAGCTGCAAAATCGGCCGATGTATAAACTCAAAGAACAAACGCGATTATGTCCGCTGAAAGATGTCTTGTAGAATATGCAGCAATGGCAATATGCACATCGACATATTGAGTTCTGGGCATTCAGTCATGCCGATCAGGTCATTTTAAAAACCTTAGATGAGACGGAAGATGACCTTCAACCGCGGAAAGAACAGTGGTTAGATGACGACGTTTTACTCAAATTTTGTGCAGAATTGACGCGATTTTTTCCGCCACTAAATCCATGGCTACAAAAATTATTGGGTGTTTTTGTCAAACCTTCGATGAGCGTAGATTGGTCAAGTCGAATATTTCCTTCTGCTCGAAATACAAAATTTAATGAGATGGAATACCAGATTCCGCTGCAACACGGGATGAATTGTTTAGAAGAAATTTTGCATACCCTTCGACGTCATAAGGTTCCGATGTTTTTTCCGCTAGAGTATCGACTTGTACGTGGGGATGATATTTGGCTCAGTCCGTTTTATCAGCAAGATTCGGCCTCAATTTCGGTGCATCAGTTCTATAAGCAAGATTATCAAGTCATCTTTAAGCTCGTAGAACCGATTTTTTTAAAATATGGCGGGCGACCGCATTGGGGGAAATTGCATAGCCTAAATGCACGGCAGCTTCAAAATGTGTACCCCAAGTGGCAGAATTTTTTTAATATTCGACAAGAATTAGATCCGAAGCAAAAGTGGCTCAGTCCCGAGCTACAGCAGTTACTGATTGATTAAGCATCGTGGAAAGTTAAACATTGAAGACCAATTGAACGATATGAAAAAGGGGGATGGCATGGATGCATATTTTCAACAGTTGAATACGCTGTTAAAGCTAAAAGGCACTGGGATGCCCCAGTTAATCGTGGATGTTGATGCATTAAATCACAACTTGGTGGTCACTCAGCAGCAAATGCCAAAAGGGCTGCATCCGCGCTTGGTGGTGAAATCCTTGGCCTGCATGGCATTGCTTCAACACTGTGCTACTCAGCTTCAGGCACAGCGTTTCATGCTATTTCATTTTGCACATCTAAAAACGCTTTTCGAATCGATTCCGCAAGCCGATGTGTTGTTTGGAAAACCGATGCCGATTCAGGCCTTAAACCATGCAGACAAGGCATTTTTGCAGGCAACGCAATCGCAAGTGCAATGGCTGATTGATAGTGAACAGCGTTTAGCCCAATACCTCAAATTTGCTGAGCAGCATCAACTGTGTCTACGCATCAATATTGAAATCGATGTGGGGCTACACCGTGGAGGCCTGAAAACGATCAATGAGCTAAAGGCTGTTTTGGATGTAATCGTTCAACATCCCCAACATTTAAAATTTTCAGGATTGATGGGCTATGACGCACATGTGGCGAAGATTCCACGGCTGATCCAATCTGCTGAACAGACTTATCAACAGTCCCAGCAAAGTTATCAACAATTCAAAGCTTATGTACAACAGCACTATCCAACTTTATGTGATGAACACACCTGTTGGAATGGTGGTGGTAGTCCTAGTTTTAGTTTTCATTGTCAGCAGAGTGTCTGTAACGAAGTCTCGTTTGGCTCGATGTTATTAAAACCTGCAGATTTTGAATTGAAAAAATTGCACGCTTTTCAAAGTGCCTTATGGATCGCCGCACCCGTGCTAAAAGTGTTGCCAAGGACAGAATTACCACAGTTAGAATGGCTCAGTCGTTGGGCAAAGTCTCAGGCTGTGTTTATTTATGGAGGTTATTGGCGTGGGGACTATGTTTATCCTCAAGGCAGTCAGCCCCATGCATTATATGGTCGCAGTAGTAATCAGGAACTTGTGCAAATTCCACAGACAAGCAGCATAGACGTAGATGATTATATTTTTTTACGTCCTGCACAAAGTGAAATGATCATCCCTCAATTTGCACAGCTTTGGTTGTACCAAGCCGCTCAATTCATGGCCTTTGAAACCTTCAGAGAATAAAAAAGAGCCCGTATGGACTCTTTTTAGGTTCAATGGTTTTGAAAAAAGCTCATGATTTGAAGCTTACTCAAATCCACTGTAGTGAATACCCGTGAGGTTCGACATTTCTTTTTTCCATGTGGTCAGGTCATCTTTGCAGAATTGATTGAGATGATGATGTCCGCAGGCACGTGCCATGACTTGCATCAATTCCACAGAAGCATTTAAAAAATTCGCTAGTTGTTGTGCCGATTTGTCTATTTCTAAACGACGACGTAAATGATCTTGTTGTGTGGCAATGCCCACAGAACAATCATTGGTCTGACAGGCACGCATACCTAAACAGCCTATGGCTTGCATGGCAGAGTTTGAAATCGCGATGGCATCGGCACCTAAAGCCAGTGCCTTAATAAAATCTGCGGGTACACGAAGTCCACCTGTGATCACTAAACTAATATCTGACCGTCCTAAACGGTCTAAATGACGACGTGCTCGTGCAAGCGCAGGAATGGTTGGTACTGAGATATTGTCACGGAATAAGGTTGGGGCTGCACCTGTACCACCGCCACGTCCATCTAAAATAATATAGTCCACACCAATGCTCAGAGCCGCGTCAATATCACGTTCAATATGCTGTGCGGAGAGCTTATAGCCGATCGGGATGCCGCCGGTCTCGGCTCGGATATATTCTGCAAATTCACGATATTGTGAAAGATGAGTCCAGTCGGGGAAGGTTGCAGGAGAAATGGCTGCGGTGCCTTCTGGTAATTTGCGCACTTCTGCAATTTTTCCAACCACTTTATGGCCTGGCAGATGTCCTCCAGTACCTGTTTTTGCCGCTTGACCGCCTTTAAAATGAAAGGCCTGACACTTTTTGACTTTTTCGATGTCATAGCCAAACGACCAGACGCGAGTTCATAAAAATAACGGGAGTTAGCCGCTTGTTCCTCAGTAAGCATTCCGCCTTCACCTGAGCAAATGCCTGTACCTGCAAGTTCAGCACCTGTTGCAAGGGCAACTTTGGCTTCTTGAGATAGCGCACCAAAACTCATATCTGACACAAACACGGGAATGTTGAGTTTTAAAGGTTTTTTAGCATTTGGGCCAATCACCACTTCGGTTGCTACGGGTGCATTATCTAACAATGGAATTTTCCACAGTTGTGCGGTGATCAGTTGAATATCATCCCATTTCGGAAGTTGATTGAAAGGCACGCCCATTGCCGCTGTCGGGCCATGATGTCCAAATTTACTTAAGCCATTTCGTGCGAGTTCCAAGATCAATTTATTATATGGTTCTTCTGGCGCGGGCGCGGAGTCAGCATATAGGCCTTGGTATTGATCACGCTTATATTGTTGAGGATTTCTTTTTTCCCACGCTTGAATTTCTTCAAGATCGACATACACCTGATCGCCTTACACCCACGCTTTAAACTTTTGCAGATTTTTATTCAGATAACGTGGGTTGATGCCAGTTTTATAAATATAGTGAGAGCCATGCAGCCCACAGACGATTTTATCTCCTTGAATATGGGCATCGGCCATGAGTGCGCCGCGATGCTGACAGCGACCATACATGACCACGACTTGTTCTACATCATCATCTTCGAGCCGTAAGACCACAAGATCGACATTGGCTGCAAGGGCATAAGCGGGTTTGGAGCGGTTTTAAACTAGACCAAGATATAAGTGAATGTGCTTGCATGATACCTGCCTACATAGAGAGTTCAGTGGGTATAGGTGTTCGAAATTCGGAATAATTTTATGAATTAGAACGTGATTATTATGTTGACAGCATAAAGCGCATTTCGGCTGAAATCTGTTTGAATTATCAGGAGTCTTGTAAAAGGCGGCAGAAAAATCAACTTCTATGGGATTAGAGGTTTATTAAAGTTGGCAGGGCGTGTAAAATTTAGGTCGAATTTTATTTATCCACCGTTTTTATCTTTTGAGGGTCTCCCTCGATCATAATCTCGCGGTGACATGCTCCATTGTACGGGGCATCACTCCTTAAGGATTTTTATATGCCAATTATCACTTTGCCTAATGGCGATCAAAAAGAATTTGATCATGCCGTGTCTGTGATGGAAGTTGCTCAAAGCATCGGTCCTGGTCTAGCAAAAAATACAGTTGCGGGTCGTGTAAACGATCGTTTAGTTGATGCATCTGATTTAATTACAGAAGATGCTAGCCTACAAATTATCACGCCTAAAGATGAAGATGGTATTCACATCATTCGTCACTCTTGTGCGCATTTGGTAGGTCATGCAGTTAAGCAATTGTTCCCAGAAGCAAAGATGGTCATTGGTCCTGTCATTGAAGAAGGTTTCTACTATGACATCTGGATGCCACGTCCGTTTACTTTAGATGACATGGCAGCAATCGAAGAGCGCATGAAAAAGCTCATCGACCAAGACTATGATGTCATCAAAAAAATGACTCCACGTGATGAAGTGATCAAAGAGTTCACTGCACGCGGCGAAGAATACAAACTGCGTCTGATCGAAGACATGCCTGAAGAAACTGAAATGGGCTTGTACTATCATCAAGACTACTTGGATATGTGTCGTGGTCCGCACGTTCCAAATACTAAATTCTTAAAATCGTTCAAGTTGACTAAAATCTCTGGTGCTTACTGGCGCGGTGATGCGAAAAACGAACAGCTGCAACGTATTTACGGTACAGCTTGGGCTGACAAAAAACAGTTAGCTGCGTATATCAAACGTATTGAAGAAGCTGAAAAACGCGATCACCGTAAAATTGGTAAAGCGTTAGACTTGTTCCATATGCAAGAAGAAGCGCCGGGTATGGTGTTCTGGCATCCAAACGGCTGGACGATTTACCAAGTGCTTGAACAATACATGCGTAAAGTTCAACAAGCCAATGGTTACCAAGAAATCCGTACACCGCAAGTGGTTGATTTCACGCTTTGGGAAAAATCAGGTCACGCAGCAAACTATGCTGAAAACATGTTTACGACTCACTCAGAGAACCGTAACTATGCAGTAAAACCAATGAACTGCCCATGTCACGTGCAAGTCTTCAACCAAGGTTTAAAATCTTACCGTGACCTGCCAATCCGTTTAGCTGAGTTTGGTTCATGTCACCGTAACGAACCATCGGGTTCATTACACGGTATTATGCGTGTACGTGGCTTTACACAAGATGATGCGCATATCTTCTGTACGAAAGAACAAATCGGTACTGAAGTTGCAGACTTCATTAAATTGACTTTAGATGTTTATAAAGACTTTGGTTTTGAAGAAGTTCAAATGAAATTGTCGACGCGTCCAGAAAAACGTGTAGGTGATGACAAACTTTGGGACATGGCAGAAAAATCTTTAGCAGATGCTTTAGATGCTGCAGGCCTAGAGTGGGAACTTCAACCGGGTGAAGGTGCATTCTACGGTCCGAAAATTGAATTCTCATTGAAAGACTGCTTAGGTCGTGTATGGCAGTGCGGTACAATTCAATGTGACTTTAACTTACCAGAACGTCTTGACGCATCTTATGTGACTGAAGATAACGACCGTGATCAGCCTGTAATGTTGCACCGCGCAATACTTGGCAGTTTCGAGCGTTTTATTGGTATACTTATTGAACACTATGCTGGTTTCATGCCACCTTGGTTGTCTCCAATTCAAGCATGTGTGATGAACATTACTGATTCACAAGCTGAAGCATGTGAGTCAGTCGTCGCTAAACTTAAAGAAAGCGGTATCCGCGCGATTTCAGACTTGAGAAATGAGAAAATCGGCTTTAAGATTCGTGAACGTACTTTAGAGCGTATTCCTTACTTATTGGTTCTTGGAGACCGTGAAGTTGAGGAAGGTACTGTAAACGTCCGTACTCGCTCTGGAAAAAATTTGGGTACTATGTCAATTGATGCATTCATCGACTTAGTAAAAGCAGCCGTAGCCGAACGCGGCCGGTACATTGTGGAGTAAAAGCGATTAAACAGCCTGACCGTAATCAACAGGGCGGAAAGTCAAACCGTCCTGCCTTGAATGATGAAATTCGTGCAAAAGAAGTCCGTCTAGTAGACGAAAATGGCGAGCAAAAAGGGATTGTATCTCTTGCTGACGCTTTGCGTGCTGCAGAAGCAGTAGATCTTGACCTTGTTGAGATCGTTGCCAATGCTGAGCCACCAGTCTGCAAAATCATGGATTTCAACAAGCATTTGTTTGATCTAAAACAAAAGCAAAAAGAAGCGAAGAAAAAACAACATCAAGTACAGGTGAAAGAAATCAAGCTACGCCCTGGTACTGATGTTGGTGACTACAACGTTAAACTACGTGCCATTATCAAGTTCCTTGAAGAAGGCAATAAGGTAAAAATCACGCTTCGTTTCCGTGGTCGTGAAATGGCACACCAACAGTTAGGTTTGGCTCAATTGCAAAAAATTGAAGCTGACGTGGTTGACTATGGTGTTGTTGAACAAACACCAAAAATGGAAGGCCGTCAAATGGGTATGCTACTTGGTCCTAAAAAGAAAAAGTAAGTATCCATTAAAAAAGCACTGCATTTGCAGTGCTTTTTTTTGCCTATATTTTGGTTTTTAATCTCAATGATGTTCAAGGGCACAAATAATTTTTGCTGCGTATTGATTGGAAAATAGAGCAAAATTCATGAATGCGAACTTATGTCTGAGAGTATTAAGTAAGTTTCTTTAAGAAAGACAAATTTGATTATATTTTAATAGATATTCAATCGTTGTTTCGATTCAGACGTTTTGAAATGCTTTAATTTAGTTTTAATGTAGGTATAAAGTGAGCAAAGCTTTTTATTGAGCTAACTATGTGAGATCTATTTACATAAAACAGGCCGTGAAATAGGGGTTTTCAGTACCCTCCAATAGATTTTCATCTTGGTAATATTAGGTCGTATATTCCATGTCATAAAAGCAATCAGAACAAAGTACATTTCATATAAATAGATAGTAATACAGAGTAGGATTATTTTTTGCAAGATACGCCAAAATTTAAAAAGAGTAGATGAGCAGCTTGTAAGCCAGACCCACCAAGGATTCATTAAAAACACCTATATGGAGTATTTAGTTTGGAATAAAAAATCAGAACATAAAATTTGCAATCTAGACACTATATTTTTGAGATGGGATGATTTTAATTCTTTTTTATCATGTTACGAATTTAACTATTTTTTTCAAAAAAAAGACCCCGAAGGGTCTTTTTTTTATGAGGGTTTACTCAGCGCTATTTTCTTGGACAGGACTTTCTATCAATGCCTTTTTGCCAATTGGAATTTGGCGTGGCAGTTTTTCTTCAGGAATAATACGCTGTAAGTCCACTGTCAATAAACCATTTTCATATAGGGCTTGTTGCACTTCTATATGTTCATCTAAGCGTAAAGACAGTTTAAATGTACGACGAGCAATGCCTTTATGCAGGAATTCCACAGTTGTATCTTGCGCTTCAGTTGGTTTACCTGAAATGCTTAGCACTTGATTTTCTAAGTTTAGCGAAAGTTCATCTTCTGTAAAACCTGCGGTTGCCACCACAATGCGATAGCTATTTTCAGCCGTTTTTTCAATATTGTATGGCGGGTAATTTGGTGTGTCGCTTTGCATGGCATAATCAAATAAATCGTTGAAACGATCAAAACCAATGCTACGACGGAAAAGTGGGTTAAGATTTAAACTACTCATAATTAGAACTCTCTTTAATAAGCAAAGTTGTAACAATAAGAAATGTTCAGTGATGCTTGGCATCCACTGTTCACTAACAAGATCGTTTGATCCTTGTACATGTATCAATATCGGTCTGTGCTGATTTTTTTCAAGGGATTTTTATAAAAAAATTATATTTTTTGAATTTTTGTACCTTAAGTGATTTTAAAAGCAAAGTGATAATTCACATTTTAACGTTACTTTTCAGAAAAACTGACAAGCTTTCACTGGATTAAACATGTTATACATAAAGCAAAATGAGATTGCCTTACTGAAAATTAAAAAGGAATATAGATGATTGATCTCTACTATTGGGGTACACCCAATGGACATAAAATTACCATCGCTTTAGAAGAAATGGGTTTGGAATACCAAATTTTTCCGATTAATATCTTGGAAAATGATCAATTTCAGCCAGACTTTTTGAGAATTTCTCCGAACAATAAAATCCCTGCAATCGTGGATCAGAATGGCCCACGGGGAGAGTCGATTTCAGTTTTTGAGTCTGGTGCGATTCTGCAATATCTTGGACGTAAAACAGGTTTGTTTTATCCAGAAGATGAGTTTGAGCGCGTTGAAGTTGAACAATGGTTGATGTGGCAAATGGGTGGTTTTGGGCCCATGTTAGGACAAAATCATCATTTTAGTCGTTTTGCACCTGAACGTATTCCGTATGCAACTGAACGTTATGTAAATGAGTCTAAACGCTTATATAAAGTTTTGAACCATCAGTTGATTGGTCAAAAATTTGTGGCTGGAGAGTATTCGATTGCAGATATGGCTATTCTGCCTTGGGCACTGCGTCATGAATGGCAGCAAATTCAGCTGGAAGATTATCCATACGTGAAAGACTATATCGATCGACTGACGGCCCGTCCAGCGGTACAAAAAGCCTTAGCAATACACGTTTAAAAAAAGAGCATGGAAACATGCTCTTTTTTTACGAAATAAATAGAAGCTTTTTCCACCAAGGTCTTTGGTTTTCTTTCAGGGTCTTGAGTGAGAAGGGCTGTACGGCAACAAAGGGGGAGGCTACACCATTTTCGATATAAGGTTTGAACTTGGCACGTAAAAGTGACTGCTCAACCCGCTTATCAATGTGTGTAAGTCCAGAGCTTTTGATTAATTCAGCTTTTTGAACTTCGCCGGTGGCTAAAACATATAGTTTGAAACTGAGGTCACGATTTTGATTGCCCAGATCGTCATTGTTGAAGTTAAAAATAGGTCGCTTTTTCCAAATCATTTGATCTTGTGTAATCAAGTGTTGTTTGGCAATTTCAGAAGGACTTTGTGCATATTAAGCGGTCAAAATTTGTAATAACACGATAAAACTTAAGCAAAGAATTTTTTTCATAAAGTGAGTTAAAATTATTCAATATTTGCGTGGCAGATTAGAAGTCTCATGTATAAAAGTAAAGTGCGGAAAGACTCCCCTTAAGATTTTAGATAGGACGGAAGAAAATTCTAACGCTGTGTTAGAATGCGGCGCTGCCGAAAAGAACGCGTTGTTGACGGCTTAGTTGGACGATTTTGCGATGAAAGACTTTTTCTTAAATTTTACCCGTATTGTTGAAAATAACCCAAGAATCTATTGGAGTATTATTTTTGGTATTGCAGGCTGCTTAGTGCTATTTGTCGCTGAAATTGTACATGTTCAAAATATTCTTGCAGATTTACATACCAAAGATCAAAACTTGATGCGAGCTGCGATTGAACCGATTTCTTCACAATATAAATGGTCGAGAATCGTTGTAATTGTTGCAGCAGTGCTTTGGTCAAATTTTGAATATTTGAAGTCGAAGAAAAAATTAGGTCTCTAAGCATTCGTTTCGATGTGGTCGTTTTTAGTTTTATTCTTCGCGGCATTTGGGGCTGCGACCTTACTTCCTTTACAGTCCGAAGCCGTATTGCTCGGCTTGTTGAGCTATGGTCAACATAATCCATGGCTGCTGATTGTGGTGGCCAGTATTGGTAATATTCTCGGTTCTTGTGTGAATTGGTGGCTCGGTTTAAAAGTAGAACATTATAAAAATAAAACATGGTTTCCCGTGTCAGAGCTGAAAATGCAGCAGGCACAGGGTATTTATCACAAATATGGTTATTGGTCTTTGCTACTGAGTTGGCTGCCGATTATTGGAGACCCTATTACTTTAATTGCGGGTTTAATGAAAGAAAACTTCTGGCGCTTTGTGTTCATGGTGACCGTAGCGAAAACCGGGCGTTATCTCTGTATTTATCTTATATTTTTAGGTTTCTTCTGAGATAAAACAGGGCATTGAAACATTCAATCCCTGTTTGAAATGTTGAATCTATTACTTATTTACAGCCATTTACTTGAAACTGAATTTCATCTTTAAAGTTCGACTTTTTGTAGATCCAAAGGGTGCTCGCAGTACGTTTAACCGAGATCTGACTATTTCTTAGTGCTTCAACGACTTTCTGATCGAGTGCATAAATGCCAGAGCCTTGCTTGATCTTCACCTTTTTCACTTGTCCGTGTTTGTCCACTTTAAAGTTAAATTTGACTTTACGATCGTGCTGTTTCAACTCATGACTAGTGAGATCTAATTTTGGTTGAGATACATATTGGAATGGCGTTTTCTTATTTGCACTTTGTGCATTCCAAACTTTTGAATCAAAGTTGAAATCACATTCAGGCGTATTGCCTTTAACTCTCAAATTAAACGCTTGATAGCCAATAATGGCTTTGGATTCACCATTTTCTAAATGTGGCTTGACTTTAGCTTTTTTGACAGCAGAAATTAAGATTCGGTCGAGTTGATCGACCCCTGTACTTTCTTCAACACTTGCATCGGTAATTGTACCTTTTGCATTCGCTGTGACACGAATAATGGCCGCGCGGTCACGTTGCTTGAGGTCTTCATTGGCATATACCGGTTTTGGAAAAACCGACCAATTTAAACGCGTGGTTAAATGCGCAGGAGCAACTTCAATATTCTGTGCCGGAAGTTGATGGGTTTTGGTTGAAGCACTAAACGCTGTAGAAAATGGAGCGCAGGCCAAAAGGGTTAAGCACAGATATTGTTTCATAAGTCTATTCTTGCATCACGTCGTAGAGTGATATTGAGTCGATATTGCTGCGCAGTATTTCCTGTATTGAAAATACTGGCAAGGTGTAAATGAAAAATATTCTCTTATTTTTTCGACTGGTGAGTAATGTCCACGCCAAATAAATCACGTGTTTTCGCCCAACTGATTGCTACTACAGCCATGGTCATACAGCCACCAAAGATTGTCGCCATGATCGTGCCCATATATTTTGCAGCCAATCCAGATTCAAATGCACCGAGTTCATTACTACTGGAGACAAACATGCCATTGACCGCGGCAACACGCCCACGCATATTTTCCGGCGGATAGAGCTGTAAAATAGTTTGACGCACGACGACAGAAACACTGTCACATGCACCAGTCATTGCCAGTGCAAAGAGTGATAACCAAAGATTGCTTGAAAATGCGAATAAAATGGTAAATACACCAAAACCCGCTACAGCCAATAACATATTACGCCATGCATGATGAGTTGGAGGGAATTTGGTCAATGCAATCATAGTGATCAGGGCGCCAATAGACGGTGCTGCCCGTAAGTAGCCTAAACCTTCAGGCCCCACTTTTAAAATATCTTCGGCAAAAATCGGTAAGAGGGCAATCACGCCACCAAAAAGCACAGAAACTAAATCGAGTGAAATCGCCCAAAGGACAATTTTGGTTTTCCAGATAAATCGAAAACCTTCACTTAAACTATCTTTTAAATTGTCAGATTCAATTTTAGGAAAACTGCGTTTATTGAGTAGGTTAATGAGAACGAAGCAGACAGTTAGTAGCGCCGCAACACTGAGTAAGCTGGTTTCACGGCCTAAAAATGCCAACATAAAACCGCCAAGCATTGGCCCAATAATCACCCCACTTTGCCAACCAATCGTTGTCCATGTTGCACCATTGGCATAGAGCTCCCGCGGGATTAAAAAAGGTTTAAGCGACGTTGCCGAGGGATTATAGAAACCTCGGATCGTTCCAAGCCCAAAAATGACCGCATAAATACCCCAAGACAGTTGGGTGACATCAATTTGGCCGAGACCATATTGGTGAAATAGCCCCCAGAGAATAAGTGGCATCGGTACAGAAAAAAACAGACAAATTTTCATAATGGTCTGTTTATTGAAACGATCTGCAAAGTATCCTCCCCACAAAGAGAGAGCAATAAAAGGAATTGCTTCGGCTAAACCAATTAAGCCCAGTGTTAGCGGGTCTTTAGTGATTTGATACAGTGAGTAAGCAACAATAATTTCTTGAATCAAAATGGCTAAGGTCAGACAAAATTGATTAAGCGTAACAATCGAGAAATCCCGATAACGTAGGGCTGCAAAAGCATCCTGTGCAGGTTTCATAATGGACAGTAATAGTTGGCGTGCCGACATTATATAAGCCTTATTGGGCATCGCTTATAAAATCATCGGAAAATCTATATCAGAAAATTAATTAAGTTCGATATTCGGTAGAAAGATTCGCTTTTGTTTTGAGCAAAGATGCTTTAGAATACTCGCTCCCTTACCTGCAGGGCGTCTTTGCAATGGTGCAGACGTGCCGAACAGGTGTTCAAAAGAGGTTCTTATGCCTAAGATGAAAACTCGCCGTGGTGCAGCTAAACGCTTCAAGCCAACTGCAAACGGTTTTAAACGTCACCAAGCGTTCAAACGACACATTTTGACCAAAAAATCTGCTAAGCGTATCCGTCAATTACGCGGCTGTGTAATGGTTCACGTAAGTGACGTTGCTTCAGTTCGCCGTATGTGCCCATACATCTAAGGAGATTATAAATGGCTCGTGTTAAACGTGGTGTACAGGCTCATCGCCGTCATAAAAAAATTCTTGCTCGTGCTAAAGGTTACTACGGCGCTCGTTCACGCGTATATCGCGTAGCGTTCCAAGCAGTAATCAAAGCAGGTCAATATGCTTACCGTGACCGTCGTCAAAAGAAACGTCAATTCCGTGCTCTATGGATTGCGCGTATCAATGCTGGTGCTCGTCAAAATGGTTTGTCGTACAGCCGTATGATCGCTGGCTTGAAAAAAGCTCAAGTGATTATCGACCGTCGCGTACTTGCTGACATCGCTATGCATGACGCAGTTGCGTTTGCTGCTTTAGCTTCTAAAGCTAAAGATGCATTAGCTGCATAAGTCTTTATGACTTAAAAAAAGACCGCTTTTAGCGGTCTTTTTTTGGGCTTTAAATTCTTATGTAAGCTTAACCAATATTAATCGGTTTTTGTTTTAAGCTGGACATAAGCAAGGTCTCGGTGCTGAAAATGATAGTTATGCCAGTGATAATAAATGGGAAATTCATAAATTGCATTTATTTTAAAGTGCGTGTTGTAGAAAGGTGTTTTGGGTAAAATATGAAAAGTTTGCTGGTTGTCTAATAACAACCATTTCTGACCATCTGCATCCATTGAGAGTAATTGCGCATCGGTCATTTTATGAGTGCCAAAATGCAAAGCATAATAACTATGCAATACCGGCATTAGAAAAAAGCTCAGGCTCAGCGTTAAAAATGTACTGGACAGCACGCTTCCTGTAAACGCCATTTTGGGAATATCTTTTTGTATCCACAATACGCTTGGAATGAAAATCAGCAGAAAAATAATGGCCAAACACAGCAAAACCGGATAATTGGAAATGTAAAAGAACTGCGCTTGCGCGTTTAAATATAAGCCCAAAATACCAATAGGAACGCTGCCGATAAGCATGTAGGCGATCCGCGGACTGATCTTGGTTTGCAGAATTAAATTTTGCAGATCTTCTTGAGAAAGCGTCAGCGCCGCAATCTCATCCTGAAAATTATAATATTGTTTGAGTATTTGAATCAGCTGCCCTTTTTCATGTTCACTTAAGCATGCAAGGTGCAATTGAGATTGAACATTTTTAAGGGGGAAGAATAAAAGCTGTGGATTTTCTTTGTTGGCAGTCTGATAAATGGGACGCTGCAGCCATGAGATCCGTTTTGGGCGTTTTATACCAAGAATGGCAAATTGACAGTATTCTACCTCCTGCCGCTGAATGAATGTGCTGAGAGGTATTTTCCACAAGCGGTAATAAATTTTATCAGGCGTAATGACCAGTTTAATCTGCGTTTTTAAGTAATCAATGACAATTATAGATACGATGTAGAGCAGGATCAGCTGGGCATGATCGGCTTGCAGCTTGTAAATCGGGAAATTTTTTAGGGTGAATTGCAGGTATTCAATCACTATGCTGACGTTAAGCGGTTGAGCTTGATCTCTAAACCATTTGAAAAAAGGTATAATAAAGACCATCGCAATGCCTAGTAAAATAAGCATTAAAATTGTTGGCCATGAAATCAGCGGTTTTTTAGCATAAATGTCAAATTCTGTTTTCATAAAGTCTCATAATAATTATGTTGAAATTTTATATTTAAGTGTTTGGTTACTATATTTAAATTTTGAATATTTGATCGATGCTTAGCGCTAAATTATATCTGAAAATGAATAGGCTAGGTAGGTGCTGCGCCCCGAGCCACGGTTTGTGCGTATTATGTCGTGATTTCAATGTTTAGCTTCGATCTTGTTGCCTGGCCGGTTTGTTTAATGCTCAGTTGAAGGCCCGCACATGCACACGGCGCTTTTCGCTCAGAACGGGAAGGTATTTATATTGCGCATGTTCATCATAATTGCGGACAGAATTAATTCATACATCTGGGGACAGCTAGAATCTGTTTTTTTATAAGGCGTGCAGATAGGGGGGACAGCCATAAATGAATGGATAAATACCAACTGAAAAATTATTGGATCAATATAGTCTGTGAAAAGTGTGTTTTTATACTGCAATTGAACCTGACTTTATCAATATCGATGCAGATCTTTTGGATTATCGTGAAGAATAAAAGTTAACCTACAGATCCAATGCTGTTATCTTGAAGTAGATTCACCAGACTCAAGTAGATCATCATGACAATGAAAAGAATAAACGTAGTCGGTACATCGACCACTGGAAAATCAACCTTTTCCAGAGCTTTGGCGGACAAAATAGGGCTGCATTATATTGAACTAGATAACCTATTTTGGCTGGATGATTGGCAGGAGTGTCCTGACGAAATCTTTTTTGCACGTATCGAAACTGAAATTGCCAAAGCGAAAAATGGTTATGTTATTGATGGCAACTATACTCGAACGATTCCTGTTAAATGGTCTGAAATAGATACGGTGATATGGTTAGACCTTCCGTTTCCAGTCAATTTATACCGCTCTGTAAAGCGCGCATTTTCTCGGGCTAAGTCCAAACAAGATCTTTGGCCAGATTCAAATAATCAGGAAAGTTTGTGGCGGATGTTTGGTCGAGATTCCATTGTCTGGTGGATGATTAAGACCCATAAAAAGAATCGTGAAAAATATCTACAGATGATGAATGCACCTGAATATCAACATATTCAATGGATTCGTTTAAAGTCTGCAAATGCAGTTGATGCATTTTTAGAACAATTGGACTCTTATGTTTTTGATATTTAAGTTTTGATGTTTTATCAATAAAAAGTGCAGTTAAGTTACAGAAATAATCTTTATACCGCGCTTTGCGCCATGCCTAATGTATGGATAGAAAAGAACAAAAGGAAAATAAAATGTTGGCTGAAATAGTTGGTATGGGTCAAGGTAGCATTACTGTAGAGCTCGAAATGATTCCCCGCAAAGGTGAGGCGGTCAAAATCATGTATGGTGCAGACGCAGAGCTTGAGGGGGAAGTAGTCTCGGTCAGTCATTATATTAATCAACATGCCGATCAGCATCGCGTTCGATTAGAAATTCGTCCATTTAATTATTTAACGACCTCATAATTTTGAAATCTTTCATACAGAAGTATGTTTATAAAAAAGCCCTTCAATGAGAGGGGCTTTTTAGTGTTGATCATATTTATACAGTTAAAGTCCGAAGTAATAAGCCAATAAGCAAATCACTACCGTAATAATAACTAAGGTAATCACTCCACCTGCACCGGGTTTATGAGGCAAGTTAGCCGGGTGTGCATGCTGAGGATTTGATTTTCTATCCTCAGTTTTAAATCCATCCAGAGGAGAGCTTTCAACCACAGGAGTTAAACGTGCAGTTTTATAGTGATTGGCGACTTTTACGATAAATTTAGCCGTTAAATCTTCAGTTTTTTGAGCAAAATGGCGCAAATTTAACTGTTCTTCAGGTGTGTAGATGCTGCCATCTACATGATAGGGATGCTGAATTTTAGACTGAATGTGGCGGTTTAATGCATCTAAGCGATGCAAGCTGTCATGTGCAAAATCCGCTTGTGCATCCGTTGGCAAGAGTGCAAGTTTTGCGGATTCATTCGATTCGCTGCTTAGATCAGGCTGCGTACCATAATAAGGTGTGCCTAACACCTCCGGCTCAATAAAACCTTCCGCCGGTTTTTGCAAAAATAATTCTGCTTCAGTGAAGTTATGAATATCATCCCATTTTGGTAACTGCATATCCGCTTCAATGCGTTTAATGAGTTTATGGTTCAGCTCATAGCGCCAAAAAGTTTCGCGACGTATTTGTAGTTGTTGGGATACAGGTGCTTCATAGTCATTTTCTGCGTTATACCACTCGGCAAGTTCTTTACCAAAAATCCATGCCTGCTTTTTATTTTGTTCGTGGCTCACAATAAAATGGGCAAAGGGAAGAAGTTCAACGTTAGCATTCGGATTTTGTTCATCATTTAGCAAGCTAGAGCTATGTAAACTTAAGCGTTGTACCCCGTGTTTTTTTAAGCCTTCTAGCCAAATTTGGAAATGTTGAGCCAATAAATGCTGTGATAGCAAATCACGAAAATGGAAACTGTGCTGATCAAAAATGTGGTGATTCAACCAACGTTGAAAACTCAAACCTTGGTTGAGAAATTCATTGCCATAAGTGACGAGTGTGAGCTGTTGTTTCCAGATTGGATCGAGTGCCATAAAGATTGGATCCCATTGATATTGTGTTTATCTTCTCTGTACACGACAAAAATAGATAACTCATTGAAATAATGTCACAATAATTGTTTTCTAACGACGAATACTATGACACATCTCAATGAGTTATATCTTATCTTAAACAAATCTCTAAAATGGAACAA